>NZ_BAABGT010000122.1:0-334850 GCF_039541715.1 Pseudonocardia xishanensis | reverse complement strand
CCGCGACACCACTCAAGCATCGCTCACGCACCTCCCGTCATTTGGGAGACACGCCCTAGGGGGATCACCGCCAGTCGGCGGGCAGGTCCAGGGCGAGCTGCCAGGAGACGCCGTAGCGGTCGGCGAGGAAGCCGAACGGGCCGAAGCCGTAGTCGTCCAGGGGCATCATCGGGGCGCCGCCCTCGGCGAGCGCGGCGTAGAGCTTCTCCAGTTCCTCACGGCTGTCGCAGGTGACGAACAGCGAGACGCCCGGGGTGAAGTCCCACGCGTGCTCCATGGGGGAGTCGAAGCACCGCACCCGCTGCCCGGCCACCCGGAACACACCCTGCTGGACCTTGCCCTCCGGCGTGTGCACGAGGGTGAGCACCTCGCCGTCGGCGAAGAGTCCGGTGTAGAACGTCATGGCCGCCTCGGCCTCGCCGTACTGGAACATCAGGAACGGTTCCATCGTGGTCATGCCAGGCCTCCCAGCCAGGTGGTCCAGGTCTCGGTGAGCGCGGCGCGATCGGCGCCGGGGGTGTACTCGTGGTGGCCGACGGCCAGGGGCATCCCGATCAGTGACCGCTCGTGGAAGCGGACCAGCGCGTGCTCGGTGCGGACGCCCAGGTGGTGCTCGCTGCGGACGTCGACGGTGCCGTCGCCGACGGGGGTGGTCACGACGTCCCCCTCGGCGGGGTCGCCCAGGGCCTTCAGTACGCCGCTCCATGCCTGTGGGCCGGGTGGCGCCTCCGCCTCGACGTACACGGCGGGGCGGCCGGGGAAGTGCGTGAGGTACTCGCGCAGGGTGCGCAGGTACAGGTCCCAGCCGTGGCCCGTCATGGTCTCGAACTCGTCCCCCCAGTCCTCCTCCAGGACGCCACTGTGGACGAACCGGAGCACGGTCGTGCCGCCCGCGGCCGCCTCGAGGACGTACTCGATCGCCTGCGTGCCGAACCGCTGCTCGAGCCGGTGCGGGGCATCCTCGACGATCTCCGCCGCGTCCTCCGCCTCCTCGACGGTCATGAACCACCCGGCCTGGCCCCCGGGCGTCGCGATCGCCCGCCAGACCTCCTCGGGCGGGACGGGCAACGCCACCTCGCGGCGGATCTCGAACCTCACTGCGGCTCCTCCGGGGGCATGGCGGGATGGAGGGCGACCACGATCCGATGTGGTCTGCCCTGCGTGGAGTGGTACCGGGCGACGAGCGTGCTCACCGACTCGCCGAGCTCGCGGGCGAAGGCGGCCCGGTCCGCGGCGGTGGCGAAGGTGATCTCGCCGTCGATCGCGAAGGTGGCGACGCGCCGGGACCCCGCCGCCGTGATCAGCCTTCCGACCTCGCGAAGCAGGCGGGCCGCCAGGGCCAGCAGCCACTGGGCGGAGACCTTGTCCGGTTCGCGGTCGGGGTCCGGCGCCAGCAGCGCCCACGCCTGCGGCGAGATCACGAAGGCCGCCGCGGTGGTGCGGAGCAGGCGCTCGGTCATGTTGCCCTTGCGGCGCTCCGCCACCAGCTCGACGAGCCCGTGCGCCTCCAGCGCGCGCAGGTGGTAGTTCACCTTCTGCCTGCTCAGGCCCAGCTCGGCGGCGAGGCTGGTGGCCGAGCCGGGTGTGCGCAGGGCCGCCAGCAGCCGGGCGCGGACGGGGTCCAGGGCGACCGCGGCGACGGCGGCGTCCTCGATCACGACCGTCGGGGTGGGCACGGGGGCGAGCGTCTCACCGACAACAATCACTGTCAAGGAAGCATCATCTGTCGGTGCCGGTCGAGACGGTGGATGTCGGTGCGCCGCACTAGGGTTCGCCGCACCCGTCCGGCGACTCCAGGAGCACACGACCCCGATGACCGACGAGCACCCCGAGGGCGATCGCGGCCGCCACAGTGCGGCCACGGACCCGAGCGCCCGGGAGGCGAGCGCGGTTCCCCCGGGCGGGACCGGGGGGCCTGCGGACCTCGCCACACCGCCGGTGGGGTCACCGTCGGTCGATCCCTTGACGGACACCGGGCGACACGCGCTCGTCGAGCCGGTCCCGGAGGACGAGCCGGGCCGGGAGGAGCCGTCGCCGCCCGTCTCTCCGCCCGTCTCTCCGCCCGTCTCCCCGCCCGGTCGTGGGCGCAGCGTGCTCGCCCTCGCGGCGGCGGCGGTCGTCCTCGCCCTGCTCGCCGGGGCGGTCGGGGGCTGGGTCGGCTGGTCGCTCGCCGACCGGCGGACCGACGAGCTGGGCGTCCTGGAGCGCGGACTGCCCGCGCCGGACCCGGCGTCGGCGCAGCTCACGCCGGTCGAGGCAGTCGCGGCGAAGGTGCTGCCGAGCGTCGCCCTGCTGCGCGTCGAGGGAGGCGGCCCGGGAGGAGACGAGGGCTCCGGCATCGTGCTGAGCCCCGACGGCCTGCTGCTCACCAACGACCACGTGATCGCCCCCGCCGCCGAGGGCGGCACGATCACCGCGGTCTTCGCCGACGGGCGCGCGTTCACCGGCCGGATCGCGGGCCGGGACGTCGGCTCCGACCTGTCCCTGCTCCGGCTGGACGGCGCGGCCGGCCTCACCCCGGCCGAGCTGGGGGACTCCGAGTCGTTGCGGGTCGGCCAGCAGGTCGTCGCCATCGGGGCGCCGCTCGGCCTCGACGGCACCGTGACGACCGGGATCATCAGCGCCCTGGACCGTGCGGTGAGCGTGGGCGGCGGAGGCGGCCAGGCCACCGTGCTCAACACCGTCCAGCACGACGCCGCCATCAACCCGGGCAACTCCGGTGGCCCGCTGGTCGACCTGCAGGGCCGGGTGATCGGGGTGAACTCCGCGATCGCCAGCACCGGCGGAGAGCGGGGCGGCTCGATCGGCGTCGGCTTCTCGATCCCCGTCGCGCAGGCGGCCCGGGTCGCGGACGAGCTCGCCCGCACGGGCACCGCCACCCGCGCGGTGCTCGGAGTGACCGTGACGCAGGCCGGTGCGCCGGCGGGCGGTGGCGCGGTCGTCGGTCAGATCGCCCCGGGCAGCCCCGCCGAGCAGGCCGGGATGCGGCCGGGAGATGTCGTCCTGCGGATCGGTGACCGGCCCATCGAGGACGGCGACGAGCTGGTGGCGGCGGTACGGGACCATCGCCCGGGCGAGCAGGTCACCGTGTCGCTCGCGAACCGAGAGGTCCAGGTCACCCTGGCGGGCGAGCCCAGCTGAGCCCGCCGGGTGATCGATGGCGGGCATCCGGCGGAGAACGCCCCCAGATCCCGCGGGAACGGCCGGGGCGGGTCATGATGGGTGTTCGTGCCGCGGTGCCCCGCGGTGCGGTCAGGGCCCGCGTCGGTGCCGGAACCCCCTCCCCGCACCGGCGCGGTCCCGCCGGGCCGGGCCCGTCGCGGCACCACTACGGTGAGCACATGGAGATGGCGACCCCGCAGATCGGCCGAGCCCTCGTGGTGATCGTGGACGACCGGGTGACGCACGGGGAGACCCAGGACCGGACCGGGCCGCTCGTGGCCGAGCTGCTCGAGGAGGCCGGCTTCGTCGTGGACGGTGCAGTCACCGTCCCGGGGGAGGCCGTCGCCATCCGCAACGCACTCAACACGGCCGTCATCGGCGGCGTCGACCTCGTGATTACCGTCGGCGGTACCGGCGTGTCCCCGCGGGACGTCACCTCGGACGCCACGGCGGGTGTGCTGGACCGCCCGATCCCCGGCATCGCGGAGGCCATCCGCGCCTCCGGCCTGGCCGCGGGCGCGGTGGACGCGGGCCTGTCCCGGGGGCTGGTGGGCGTGTCCGGCAGCACCCTGGTGGTGAACCTGGCCTCCTCGCGCGCCGCGGTGCGGGACGGGATGGCCACGTTGTCCCCGCTCGTCGCGCACGTGATCGGGGAGCTGTCGGGGCTCGAGACCTCCTGATCCGCCGCCGGGCCACGGTGACCGGCGACGGGCTGGGCGAACCCGCTCAGGCCGAGGGCGTGGTCCCGGTGTCCGGGGTGGGATCGACCGGGGGCGTCGGCGTCACCGGGGTGTTCGGCCCCGCGGCCGTGGGCGGCGGGGTGGCCGTGGGCGGTGTGGGCGGGGCTGAAGGCGTGGTCGGCCCCGTCGACGGAGCCGGGGTGGTCGGCCCGGCGGTCGTGGTCGGGGACGCGGGCGACTCCGGCTTCTTCAGGGCCTCGTCGACCTTCCCCTTCACCGAGCCGATCTGCTCGCTGTACTTGCCCTTCGTGGCCTCGTCCACCTTCTTGGCCGCCTTCTCCAACAGCGGACCGGCCTTCTCCCTGGCCTGCTCGACGTACGGCGCCGCCTTCTCGCCCGCCTTGTCGAGATAGGGCCCGGCCTTCTCCTGCGCCTGGTCGACGTAGGGCTTGGCCTTGTCGATCAGGCTCTTCAACGTGTCCTGCCAGCTCATCGGGTCCTCCACCCAGTTCGTGTCCCGGTCACCCGGCGTCTGTCCAATGGTGGCATCGAATCGACCCCCGCGTGGGCCGGCACGATGGAGGGATGGCAGAACTGCCGGATTCGGTGCGCCGCAGGCTCGCGGAGGTCTTCGGCGACCCCCTGCCCGAGGTCACGAAGGACGAGCTCGACGACGAGCCGCGCCCGGCGGACCGGGACCGGGACCGGGACGAGGAGTGGTACCGGATGAACCGCCCTCCGCACCACGACCGGGACTGAAACGGCCTCAGGCCTGGTGCTTGCCGTTCCCGCTGTCCGCGGGTGCGGTCTGGGCCTTGAGCAGGTCCCGGATCTCGGCCAGCAGCTCGACGTCCGAGGGCTCCGACGGGCCCGGCTCCTCGCCGCGCTTGCGCCGGTTCTTCAGCGCGTTGATCGGCAGCACGAGGACGAAGTAGACGATGGCCGCGACGATCAGGAAGTTGATCGCCGCGCTGATCACCATCGAGAAGTCGATGAACGTGTTGGGCTTGTCCTGCTGCAGCAGGATGCCCAGGCCCGGCACCGACGGCGGGGTGATCGCGTTCAGCAACGGCTCGATGATGCCGCTGGTGAACGAGGTGACGATCGCGGTGAACGCGGCGCCGATGACGACCGCGACCGCGAGGTCGACGACGTTCCCGCGCAGGATGAAGTCTTTGAAACCCTTGAGCACGCTACCCCCTCCGACCGGCCCTGCGGCCGGCTCTCGACGCGGCACCCCCGATGATCAGTACCGCGAGCGGAGCGTAACGGCGACCTGGTCCGAGAGCGAGGCGGCGGCCACGCGCGTCGCGACTTCCCGCGGCAGGGCTACCAGGGCCGATCGTCCGCGGGAGGCCCCGGGGGAGCTCGGGCCGGGCTCGAGCACGGTCAGCACGACCGCCGAGTCGGCGATCACCGTGGGGCCGCCACCCTCGGCCGCCGCCATGACGACGTCCACCCGGGTCCCGGTGGTGAGCAGGGTGGCGATCTCGGGGTCCGCGAGCCGGACGGGCACCGCGGCGGCATCCGCGATCCCGGTCGCACCGGCGGCCAGCGCGGGCCCGGCCAGCCGCAGATCGGTGAGGACCTCACCGGCGCGCACGGCGCCCGCCACGACCCGCCCCTCGACCTCCGCCGCGACCCCGAGCGCCCCGGCGGGGACGATCTCCGCGGGCCACGGCCGGAGCGTGACGTCCGCCGGGGCGAGGACGGCGCCGGGCGGGAGGTCACGCGCCACGACGACCACCTGCACGGTCTCGGGCCCGGACGGTCGCAGCGCGAGCGCGACGGCGAGGACCAGCAGAGCCGAGGCCGCGACGCGGCGGGCCACGACGGTGCGCCGCCAGGTCGCCTGGGTGCGCAGCCAGGCCAACGGATCGCGCCGGCCGCTTCCTCGTTCGGTCATGCCCGCGACGTTAAGGGCGCGCGGACACCGTGGACGGAGTCGTCGACAACCTGTGGATGACTCGCTCAGGCTGTGGACAACTGCGGCCTCGGACGCCTCAGGAGGCCGCCGCCGCCTTGGTGCTCGTGGACGATGAGCCCGAGTCGGACTTGCTGCTCGAGGAGCTCGACTCGGACTTGGCCCCGGAGTCCGCCTTGGCGGCCGAGGAGTCGGAGCCGTTCGAGGAGGACGAGGTCTCCGGGCTCACGGTCGAGGAGCCGGACCGGCTGTCGGTGCGGTAGAAGCCGCTGCCCTTGAACACGATCCCCACGGAGGAGAACACCTTGCGAAGCCTGCCCCCGCACTCCGGGCACACGCTGAGTGCGTCGTCGGAGAAGGACTGCACGGCCTCGAACCGGTGGTCGCAATCGGTACAGGCGTACTGGTAGGTCGGCACGTGATCCTCCGAGAACTGGCACTCTTCGTGAGCGAGTGCCAGCATAACCCGTCAGCCGCGGGCGTTGTTCCCCGTCACAACGATTCCGGGAGTCGGCATGGCCACACCCGTGACCGGGCGGTCGTGGACGTCGACCGGAACGTCGTCGATCAGCTCGCCGTCGTGCAGGAGGGCGAGCAACGGGGTGCCCGCGGCGGCCGCGCCCAGCGTGCGGTCGTAGTAGCCGCCCCCGCGGCCGAGCCGGTGCCCCGCCCGGTCGGCGGCCAGGGCGGGGACCAGCACGAGCGCCGCGGTGCGCAGGGCATCGGGTCCGAGCCGTGCGGTCGTCGGCTCGCGCAGGCCGAGTGGGCCCGGGCCGAGCGAGCCCGGCCCGCGGTAGGGCGCCCAGTCCAGCGGGCCCGGCCGGGCGGGCACCACGGGGAGCAGCACCGGGCGACCCGCGGCACGCAGCCCGTCGAGCAGGGCGACCGATCCCGGCTCCGCCCCGATGGGCAGGTAGGCGCAGGCCGGGCCCGAACGCTGGTCCCGCGCCCACTGCAGCACGTGGCCGCACAGCTTCTCCGCGGCCTGCGCGCGCTGCGGCGGGGTCAGGGCGCGGCGGGCGTCGAGCAGGCGGGCGCGCAGCGCGGCCTTGGCGCGCTCGGCCGGTCCGCCGTCCAGCGGTTCCCGGCTGCTCCGGTCACCCGATCCGTGCTCCGCCACCCGGTCACGCTACCCACGCGGATAGGCTCGCGGGATGAGCCAGCCCTCAGCCCTGCGCTCGGCCGTCGTCCCCGCCGCCGGCCTGGGCACTCGTTTCCTGCCGACCACGAAGGCCGTGCCGAAGGAGCTGCTGCCGGTCGTCGACACCCCGGGCGTCGAGCTGATCGCCGCCGAAGCCGCGGAGGCGGGCGCCCAGCAGCTGCTGATCGTCACCTCGCCGGGCAAGGAGTCGGTCGCGGCCTACTTCGAGCCCGCACCGGAGCTGGAGAAGACCCTCGAGGCCCGCGGCAAGGACGCGCTGCTGGCCAAGGTCCAGCGGGCGCCGGGGCTGATCGAGGTCAAGACGGTCTACCAGTACGAGCCGAAGGGGCTCGGCCACGCGGTCGCGCAGGCCGAGCAGGCCCTGGAGCCGGACGAGCAGGCGATCGCCGTCCTGCTGCCGGACGACCTGGTGCTGCCGACCGGGGTGCTCAACCGGATGATCGCGGTGCGGGAGGAGAAGGGCGGCAGCGTGCTGTGCGCCTTCGACATCCCGAAGGCCGAGATCTCCCCGTACGGCGTCTTCGACGTCACCGACACGGACGACCCGGACGTCAAGCAGGTCCACGGCATGGTGGAGAAGCCCTCCGCGGAGGAGGCGCCCTCGACCTATGCCGCGGCCGGGCGGTACGTGCTGGACCGGGCGATCTTCGACGCGCTCCGCCGGATCACCCCGGGCGCGGGCGGCGAGCTGCAGCTGACGGACGCCGTGCAGCTGCTCATCGACGAGGGCCACCCCGTGCACATCGTCGTCCACCGCGGTGGGCGCCACGATCTCGGGAACCCGGGCGGCTACGTCCGCGCCTTCGTCGACTTCGCCCTGGATCACCCGGACTACGGCGCGTCCCTGCGCACCTGGTTGGCCGACCGACTGGGAGACTGACGCCCGTGCGGAGCGTCGACGAGCAGCTCAAGCGGGTCCTCGAGATCGCGGCCCGGCCGGCCCCGGTCCGGGTCGCCCTCTCCGACGCCCACGGGTTGCGCAGCGCCGAGGAGGTCGTCGCGTCCCGCGCGCTGCCCGGCTTCGACCAGGCGGCGATCGACGGGTACGCGGTGCGCAGCGTGGACGTGGTCGGGGGGTCCGAGGCCGAGCCCGTCGAGCTGCCCGTCGTGGGGGAGATCCCCGCGGGATCGCGGCAGCCCCTGCGGCTGCAGCCCGGGCAGGCCGTCCAGGTGGCGGCGGGAGCCCCGCTGCCCACGCTGGCGGACGCGGTGCTGCCCCGCGCTCACACGGACGGCGGGTCCGCGCGGCTCAAGGTGACCCGCGGCGTGCCGTCCGCGGGGTTCGTCCGGCGGATCGGCGAGGACCTCCAGCCGGGGGACGTCGCCGTGCGGCGGGATGCCGTGATCGGCGCCGCCCAGGTCGCGCTGCTCGCGGCCGCGGGCCGGGACAAGGTGCTGGTGCACCCGCGGCCCCGGGTCTCGGTGGTGTCGATGGGGGACGAGCTGGTGGACGTCTCCCGCCCGTCGGCTGCGGGGCACGTGCCGGACGTCTCGTCCTACGCGCTCACCGCGGC
Organism: Pseudonocardia xishanensis; assembly: GCF_039541715.1. Lineage (NCBI taxonomy): Bacteria > Bacillati > Actinomycetota > Actinomycetes > Pseudonocardiales > Pseudonocardiaceae > Pseudonocardia > Pseudonocardia xishanensis. The sequence continues at coordinate 326,408 of NZ_BAABGT010000122.1, read as the reverse complement.
CGCCCGCGAGGCCGGTGCGGAGATCGTCCGGCCGCCGCGGCTGGTCCGGTGCGACGCCCGCGAGCTGCGGTCGGCCGTCGAGGACATGCTGCCGTTCTCCGAGATCGTCGTGGTGTGCGGCGGGGCGGGCGGCAACGCGGGCTCGGAGGCCAAGGCGGCGTTCGCCGGGCTCGGGGAGATCGACACCACCCGGGTCGCGATGTCCCCCGGGTCGTCGCAGGCGTTCGGGCGGCTGGGACGAGACTCCGTGCCCACCTTCCTGTTCCCCTCGGGGCCCGCTACGGCGCTGGTGCTGTTCGAGGTGCTCGTCCGGCCGCTGATCAGGCTCGGGCTGGGCCTCACCGACCCGTACCGGCGCACCGTGTCGGCCCGGCTGACCTCACCGGTCGCCTCGCCCGAGGGCAGGCGGTCGTTCGTCCGGGGCAGGCTGCTGCGCGAGGTCGAGTCGGGGGACTACCTGGTGCAGCCGCTGGCCACCGGGGGCGTCCATCTGCTCGCGACCCTCGCGGAGGCGAACGCGCTGGTCACGATCCCCGAGTCCACGACGGAGGTCGGCATGGACGAGCGCGTCGAGGTCGCACTCCTCTCCTCGCGACGCTGACGAGGTGAGCCACGCCCAGCCCGAGTACGTCGGGCGTCACCCCGGGTGGCCCGCGCGCCTCGGCCCGCTGGACGTGCCCGCGGGGCGGGTCGAGTTGCGGCCGGTCAAGCTGTCGGACGGCAGCACATGGTCCGCGATCCGGATCCGGGACGAGGAGCACCTGGTGCACTGGGAGCCCTCGACACCGGGCGGCTGGGCGCGGCGTAACGCGCCCGCGGAGTGGCCGGGTCGCTGGTGGCTGCTGCGCGGTGCCGCCCGGCGCGGGGCGGCCCTGCCGTTCGCGATCGTGCTGGACGGCACGCTCGTCGGCCACGTCATGATCGGCAACGTGGTGCGGGAGCCGCTGCTGTCCGCCTACGTCGGCTACTGGTGCGACGCCCGGGTGAACGGCGAGGGGGTCACCACGGCGGCGGTCGCCCTCGCGGTCGACCACTGCTTCGGCGCGGTCGGGCTCCACCGGCTGGAGGCGACCGTGCGGCCGGAGAACGGGCCGAGCCTGCGCGTGCTCGCGAAGCTCGGGTTCCGCGAGGAGGGCCTGTTCCAGCGCTACCTGGACGTCGACGGGGCCTGGCGGGACCACCTCTGCTTCGCGCTCACCGCCGAGGAGCTCCCCGTCGGCGGGCTGACGGGCCGCTTGGTCGCAGAGGGTCGCGCCACCCGCCCCTGACGGAGGCACGCGGCCCCCGTTCGCGGTGCGATGTGGCGGAGCGTGGTCGCTCGCGCACCAGTCGTCACACCCGTCCCGGCGGAAACTCGGAACGGCGGGGGAGCCCGGCGCGTCGCACCCCGGATCACGCACTCGCGCTCACTACCGTGGGACACCCGGTGAGTGATCAAGGCTCCGGCCCGGGGCGGATCACGTGCCGATTGCGCCGCTGGAGGGGAGGAGCAGCCGTTGCCCAGCTCGTTGATCTTCGCGGGACTCGTGGTGCTGTGGTTGCTCATCCTGGTCCCCGCGGTCGCGCGGCGACGGCAGGAGGTGGAGCGGCCCAGTGTGGCCGCCCTCTCGGGCCGGGTGCTGGAGCGGCCGGTGCGGCACTGGAGCCTGGAGGTGGATCCGATGGACACGGACGACGAGCGGGCCGAGCCCGCGACCGGTGCCGTCACGACACGAGGGCCCGGCGTGCCCGCGGCCCGGACGCCGGCGGAGCCGGAGCACGCGGTCGACCCGGGTCGGGAGGACCGCGGGCCCGGCGATCTCGACCGGGATGACGCCGGTCGTGACGACCCCGATCCCCGGATCCGGGACGAGGCGGCCGCCCCCGACGAGGGCTACGCCGCCGCCGGCTACTACGCCTACGACGAGGACGACCTGCCCGCCGCCGCGCCGCGCCACGAGCCGCGGATCCGGGCGGACGAGGGTTGGGAGCGTCCGCCCGCGAGCTTCCGCCGCGGTCGCGGCGGGTTCGACGCCGAGGCCGCGGCCCTCGCCGCCCGCGCCCGGTACACCTTCCGGCAGCGGGTCGTGGTCGGGCTGCTGGTGCTGGCCGTGGTCACCGCGCTCGTCGCGGTGCTGGCCGTGCCCGCGCTCTGGTGGGCGCACGGTCTGGTCGACCTCACCCTCGTCGGCTACCTCGTCTACCTGCGCAGGCAGGTGCGGATGGAGGAGGCGATCCGGGAGCGTCGCGCCGCGCGGATGGCGGGCACCCGCCGGTCGGGCGCCGCGGACGACCCGGAGCTCGACGAGTGGGCGCGCCGCGGCCGCGAGGTCGCGACCCGGGAGGCCGAGGACCGGGAGTCGGCGGACGACGAGGACGAGGACGCGCCCGACGAGGCCGCGGACGAGCACGCCGAGGACTGGACCGCGGACGACGGACGACCCGAGCGGATCCGCGGCACCGGCGAGCCCGTCGGTGTGCTGCCCGCCCATCGCCGCACCCTCGACGGGGCCGCACCCGCCGCCGTCGAGTCCGCGCTGCCCCGGCTGCAGCCGGCCCCGCCGCCCCCGCTGCCTGCGGGAACGCAGTTGGTCGACGTGGACGACGAGGACGAGGACCTCCCGGTCGCCGGAGCGGAGCCCGCGGGCACCTACCCTCGTGCGGCCGGTCAGTAGTGGTGCGATAAGGTCTTTCCTGCACGGCCGGAAGGCCTGCAGGCCTGGGGCTGTAGCGCAGTTGGTAGCGCGTCTCGTTCGCATCGAGAAGGTCAGGGGTTCGATTCCCCTCAGCTCCACAGCAGCTCAGCGGCCCGGTCCCCTCGGTGGGAGCCGGGCCGTTCTTGCGTGTACAGCAGCGAAGTACAGCAGTAGCTCATCCGCCGAGGCTGTCGCCGAGCTTGTGCAACGCGGCCTTGGTCGCGGCCGAGGACGCTTGCGAGTAGATCTCCATCGTCACGGAGAACTGGGCGTGCCTAAGGATCCGCATGATCACGCGCGGGTGGACGTCGAGGTCGACCAGCAGCGTTGCGCAGGACCGGCGGGCGTCGTGGATGGTGATCTTCCGGACCTCGGCGCGGTCACAGCGGTTGTCCCAGGAGCGGTTGAAGTTGCGCGGCTCGATCGGTAGCCCGGTCTTCGTGGTGAAGACGAGACCCACCGTGTCCTGCCAGGCCCTCCCGGCCTTGGCGCGGTCCGCGCGCTGGGCCTCCTGACGGTGTCGGAGAGCCGTGATCACGACGTCCGGCAGCGGCAACGTGTCGTCAGACGCCTCGGTCTTCGTCTCGCGATGCAGCAGCTCGCCGCTCGCGCGCTGGAGCTGGCGGCCGACCGTCAGCTCGCCACCGTCGAGGTCGAGGTCCGCCCACGTGAGACCGAGGATCTCGCCCTTCCGCAGGCCGAGGACCACGGCCAGGACGTAGGCCGCGAACATCGCGTCCCGAGCGCTGCGGGCGGACTCCAGGAAGATCCGCACCTCGTCGGTGGTCCACGCCTTGCGCTTCTTCTTGCGGACCGACGGCAGGGTGACGAACTGCGCGACGTTACGCGTGACCAGCTCCTCGCGGACCGCGTGCGACAGAGCCGAGCGGAGGCAGGCGGATATCGCTGATCGTGCGCGAGCTGGGGACATCGTGGCAGCAGAGCCCACGAGCACAGCAGCGGCGAGCCTTCGGCTCCCGGCGCTCGTCCTTGCCCTGCTCGCAGCACTGGCAGAGGGTCGGCAGCTTGTTGATCCACTGCTGCACGTCTCGGACCTGCAGCCGGTCGAGCCGCCGCTCTCCGATGCCCGGCACGATGTACCGGCGGACGAACAGTTCGTAGTTCACGTACGTCAGCGGCGCCCGGTTCGGCTTGATCACCTCGGCGAGCCAGGACGCGAGAAACGCATCGAGACGCGGCACGGTGGTCGCGACGGGACCGGCCTTCGCCGCCTGGTGGAGCGAGAGCCACTTGCCGTGCACCTCGTCGCGGGTCTTGCCGTAGACGTACTTGCGCTTCCGGGCCCCGGCCGGGGTCTGGACCCACACGTAGGCCGCGAAACCGTTGCGGTGCGGGTAGATCGAGCCCTCGCCGTTCGCACGTGCCTTCGTGGTCATCAGGCAGCCCCCGCGGCGCGACGCTGGACGTACTCGTCGACCCACTCGGGCAGGACCCGGCGGTGGCGGCCGTCCTTCAAGGACCGGATCTCACCTGTGGCGACCAGCATCTTGGTCTTGGAGAGCCCGTAGTTGAGCATCACGGCCACCTCGGCGACGGTGTGCCAACGGACCACGAGGCGGGTCGACGAGGCGGTCACGGTGTCCTCCTGGCAGCGCGTCGGTCGTCTCGGATGCGTTCGGCGTGGGCGAGTGCGAGTTCTCGGTCGGTGTCGGTGTGGTGGCCGATGCCGACGAGGTGCCAGTCGTTGACGACGATCACGGGCTCGTCGGCGGGATGGCCCAGCTGGTCGAGCTGTTCGGTCAGGCGCCAGGCCCGGCGCTCGCTGCGGATGGTGCGGAAGGTGGTGGAGTAGGCGCGGCTCTTGGTGAGGAAGTGGCCGCGGAACCCGAGCATGTGGGCCCATTTGCGCAGGTTCAGCTCTACGTATTGCGGGAGTCCGCCGAGGTGCCATGCGGTCTCGATGAGCTGGCGGTGGTGGTCGGCGAGGGTCAGGTGCTCGAGGTGGGTCAGCGACCGGATGGGGCGGTCGGGGTGGCCGTCGGTCTTGCCGGTGCCCTTGGTGGCGTACTTGGCGATGTAGCTGGCGAGGCGGGAGTCGGTGATCTCGCCGGCCTCATCGGTGACGGCGTTGTGTGCGGTGGGGGTGATCTCGCGGAGGTCGAGCTGCGTACCCCAGCGGAGTGCGAGCGTGGTCCCGTCGGGTCGGGCGACGTCGAGGACCGTGGCGGCGGCTACCTCTCGGACGGCGTCGTGTAGTCCTTCGCCGGTGATCCCGGCGGGTGGAGGGTCGGCGGGTCCGTCTGGTCCGTCGAGGCGGATGGCGGCGTGGAAGTGCACGAGCCCGCGGCGTTGGTACTCGGCGACCTTGGCGTAGGACAGCCGGGCGACTTGGCCGAAGCGGCGGCCGGAGACGCCGAGGCGGGCGGCGAGCGCGCGGCGCAGGGCGATGGCGAAGCGGGCCCAGAGCTTCCCGGCGTGAGCCTGCCAGAGCACCGCGGCGGTGTAGTCGTAGGTGTCGTGGTCGACGGCCCCGCCGATGTTCGGGTCGTTGGCCTGGTGATGCGCCCCGCAGCGGCAGGGAACAACGCGGCCTCGGGCGGTGAGCCGTCGAGTGTGGACCGAACCGAACGACGGTGCGGTGAGGGTCAGGAATGCCCGCGGCCGGTCGGTGACCGAGGCCGGGACGCCGCGCTCCTGTCCGGCGAGTCCAGCGCGGATGAGGTGGAAGGCGTCGGCGGCGTAGCGGTGCGAGCAGGCGGGGCAGACGGTGTCGCGGCGGTTCCCGCACGGCGCCCAGACCTCCCCGGAGCGCTGGGCCAGGACCTCTCCGCTGGTGGTGGTGATGGTCGAGGAGCCGCGCAGCCGGACGGGGTGGGCGCAGCCTCCGGTGGCTTCCATGCGGGCCCGCCAGGCGGGGTAGTCGAAGGAGCGCAGTCGGGCGGTGAGGTCGTGGTCGTGGTTGTGGGTCATCGGGTCCACCACCAGGTGTAGCGGGCCTCGTATCCCCACTCAGCCGCGAGCGCTCGGGTCGTGTGCCACTCGACCAGAGCGGCGGCGGCGACAGCGGCCCAGAACCAGCCGGAACCAGTGCCGAGCGCCAGCCAGAGGACCCCGAGCAGCAGGGTGAGGGCCAGGGTGACGCGAAGCCAGGTCGCGGCGGCCCATCCGGTGACGGCCCACATCACGCGGCCTCCCCGTCGATCGCGCGCAGCTCCGGCGGGGCGGGCGGGGCGCAGCGGGCGACGAGCTCGTCGATCTCGTCGTCGGTGACCAGGCAGGCGCGGAAGCGGATCGGGAGCCGTGAGCGCTGGTCGATGATGTAGCCGATGCCTGCGTGGTCGTCGCCGCCGGGGATCTCGTCGGCGAGTGCGCCGCGTTCGCGGGCTCCGTCGCCGAGGATCATGTCCACGTGCGAGCTGGCGGTGACGCCGAGGCAGATCCGGGTGGTGAACAGGTCCCGGACGTCGACGACGTCCTTGGTCGGCTCCTGCACATACCCGAGCACCGAGGTGAGGCAGGCCCGGCCCTGGGTGAGGATCTCGGCGAGCAGCCGGAGGGCTTCGCGGACGTCGGCGCGTTCGCCGTAGGCGGTGAGCATGGCCATCTCGTCGATGATCACCACGTCCAGCGGGGTCTCCGCGGTGACGTCGAGACGCCGAAGGCCTTGGTCGGCCATGAGCTGTTGGCGGGCTTTCATCTCGTCGCGCACGTCGGTGAGCAGCGCGATTGCCTCGGTTGCGGTGGTGGCGTGGCGGTGGAACAGCGGCACCCCGCGGCGGGTCTCCGCACCGCCTTTGAGGTCGATGACGTGGACGCGGACGAGGCCGTCGCGGATGGCGGGTCCCATGGCGCGTAGCGGGGACCAGATCAGCGAACTCTTCCCCGAGCCCGATGCGCCCGCGACGGCGATGTGTCGGCCGGGGACGGGGAGTGTGAAGGGGTGGCCGTACTCGTCTTCCCCGATCGGCAGCGCGCCGAGGTCGACCGACTCCGCTGCGCAGGGGATCGCGGGGGCGGGGATCGGGAACCGGAACGGCATCTCCCGCTCGACGACGACGGTGAGCACCCCGGGACGGTGCCGGGCCACGGCGACCCGGTGCGCGCGTAGCGCGTCGGCGAGGGGTTCGGTGCGGCCGGTCCAGAGCGTGAGGTCCTGCCCGCGAGTCAGGCGGACGCGCAGGGTGTCGAGTGTGGGCGTGGCGGAGCGGACGCGGAGCACGCGTGGGGCGTGGATGTGTCCGGTGTGGTGGTTGGTCTGGGCGAGGCCGCAGTCGGCGAGCAGGGCGGCCCAGCGGCGGCCGCGGTAGGTGGTCCACCGGCGCCACGTAGCGCGGAGGGTGGGTGCGGCCCAGCGGTCGAAGGAGGGCGGGTGCAGCCGCCCCCACACGGCGATCGCCAGGACGAGCGCACCGACACCGATCGCGGTCGGGAGCGCACCGAGGAGCACGGCGGCGGCGACCAGGGCGGCGGGGACGAGGGCGAACAGCGGGTGGCGGACGAGCCAGGCGACGCCGCGGAACTCGCCGCCGACGCGGCGGGAGGAGTGGCGGACGGTGTCGTGGCGGGCGCGGTGGTGGCGAAGCGACGGGCGGTTGGTCGGGCGGGGCATGGTCAGACTCCCTTGCGGATGGCGAGCTGGGCCAAGCGGAGACCTTCGGCGACTCCGGCGCGCCAGGCCTGCTCGGTGGGGATCTCCGGGGTGGTGGCGTGCAGGAACCGGCGGCGTTCGCGGTCGAGGCGGCGCACGAGGCGGCCGACGCCGTGGGCGGGCTGGCGCACCCGGCCGTGACTGGTGCGGGTGGTGGTCATCGGCATGACAGCTCCTGAGAAGTGGTTGCGGTGCAGGGGGTTCCGGTGCCGTGGCAGGTCGGGCACACACCCGCGGTGCAGGCGGGGCAGTCGCGGCCGTCGGCGGCGCCGGGGTGGGTGTCGGGGGTGGTGGCGTAGCCCTGGCAGGTGTCGCACGAGCCGGAGCCGGTGCAATCGGGACAGGTGCTCATCGGGAGGTCTTCCTTGGTGGGTGGGCCTGTTTTCGGGCAGGGGGCAGCCACTGCGGAATTGCTGCGGTTTCGCCGATCAGAAGGGGGTCGGCTGCCCCGTGCCCGATGGGCGGCGGTCAGGCCGCGGTCGTGCTGGTCGTGCTGCGGGCTGCTTCGAGCTGGGTGACGACGTCGGTGAGGATGTCGCGGAGGCGGACGAGGTCGCCGTGGTGGCCGAACACGGTCACGTGCGCATCCTTGCCGTCGATGCGGACCGTGGCGCGGTCCTGCTCGGGGTAGAAGTGGGTGGCGTAGCGGGTGGTCTCGTAGACGTGGAGGCCGACCTCCACGTGGGTGGTGGGCAGCCAGTCCGGGCGCGCCATCACTTGTCTCCGGACGGGCGCGGTGCGGGGGCGGGACCGGCGTGCTTGATGCCCATCGCGCGCCAGGCGAGTCCGGCGTTGACCCGCCCGGCGGTCTCGATCTGGTACGGGCTGACCCGGGCGTCGAGCAGCTCGACCCGGACGTCTTCACCGAAGTCGGGGCCGGGGTCGGTCCCGAGGGTCACCTTGATCTCCTCTCCCTTCGGGGCCCGCTCGCCGGGCTTGACCCGCAGCTTCGCGAACAACGACACCGTGAACTGGGTGGCACCGTCCCGATCGGTGACGGGCACCTGGGCGCCGTTGGCGTCCTCACGCATCTTCGGTGCGGGCGGCTCGACGACGGTCAGCTTGTAGCCGCCGAGGTTGACGGGGATGTCTCGCATGGTTCCTCCGTGTCCATCTGGTGTGTGTAGGCCCCTAAACATCCGCCGTGGCGTTGGTTGAGGGGGCTAAACCGATAGTGCCGGTCGGCGCGGGAGCTTGTCAAGGGGCCTAAACTGCGAACGTGGATGAGGAGTTCGAACGCCTGCGCCGGGAGCCTGACCCGGTGCGCCGTGGGCGACAGGCGACCGAGCTCCTGGCCACCTATCAGCAGCGATCGGTCGAGCTGGCCCGGCTGCGGCGTGCGGCGATCGAGGAGGCGCGTGACCAGCTCGGTGGCAGCTACACGGAGGTCGCCAAGGCGTTCGGCCTGTCGAAGGGGCGGGTCACGCAGATCCGCAACAGTGCCCCGCCCGCTCATCGGGCGTTCTTCGGTGTCGGGCCGCTCGACGTCGCGCTCGTGGGGCGGCGGATCTTCGAGCGCGAGGACATGGTCATCGCCGCCGAGGACGACGCCGTCGGTGCGTATCTACTCGGCGAGGTCGAACAGCTCGCCTTCACTGCCGAGCGTCTCGTCGTCGATCCGCGCGAAGAGTGGGAGCCCACGCGTGACGCCATCGTGGTGTGCGGGCCTGCCTCGGCGCATGTCGGGAACGCACTGCTCAACGCCGACCCGGTTCTGGGGATGACGATCGCGGACGGCGCGCGCTGGTACATCGTGGACAAGACCACGGGCGAGCGGTTCGGCTCCTCCATGGACGACCAGACGCCCCGCCGCGCCGACGTCGCCTACCTGGCCCGGCACGTCCGCGAGGGACAGGTCATCACCCACGTCGCCGGAGTGCACGCCCTCGGCTCGGTCGGCGCCGCGCACTACCTCACCGAGCACCTCGCCGACCTCTACGCCGCCCATCCCGACGAGTCGTTCAGCATGGCGGTCTCCGCCGAGTTCGACAGCCTCACCCCGAAGGTCATCGACGTCATCGTCCCGCCGCGCGCATGGGCTTGATCGTCCGCGCTGCGTCGCTCCCCGGTGGAACGCCGCCGGGACAGGACCGTTGGGGGACCAGCGAGCGCGCCGCGGTCGTCCTCGACGGGGCCAGCTCGTACAGCCCCGAGGCCCCGGCAGCGGATGCCTACGTCGATCAGCTTCTCGCCTGCCTTCTCCGGCGCATCGACGACGGCGACCTCCGCGATGTCCTCAGGGACGCGATCACCGAGACCGCCACGACTCTTGGCGTGTCCCCGGGTCACTCGCCGTCCTCGACGGTGCTGATGCTGCGCGTGGGGGAGCGGGACGTCGAGATCGCGGCACTCGGCGACAGCACCGCTGTCATCGGCCACCCGGGCGGCACCACCACCCGCATCACCGATGACCGCCTCCAGTGCATCTCCACCGAGCTGCGCCAGGACTATCGGGACGAGCTGCGCCGGGGGAGCGGGTTCGGGCAAGAACACCGCGTACGCCTCCGCGAGCTGCAACGCAGTGAAACTCCCCGGCGCAACCGACGCGGCGGGTACTGGATCGCCGAAGCGGACCCCGCGGCTGCCGACGAGTCAGTGATCCGAGCGTTCCCCCGAGACGCCGTCGCCTGGGTGGTCCTCGCCTCCGACGGCGCGCAGAAGCATGTGGACCGTCTCGGCCTGCCCTGGTCCGAGATCGCCGCCAAAGACGACGAGCAGCTCGTCGCATTCATCGAAGCTGCGCAGGATTGGGAGACCCACGCCGACCCCGAGGGCGTCGAGCTGCCCCGGTCCAAGCGCCACGACGACAAGACGATCCTGGCCTGGACGCCTGTCATGTCACCCATCTCCTGAGACTCGTGACACCGCCAGCCGAGGCTAGCCGCCGCGCTGACCTCCGATTTCACGCCGCCTGCGGCCGCGGGGTTCAGACTTTCTCTTCCTCTTCAAGGCGGCGGCTCCGCCGCCGCTTGGGTTGCGGCTGCGGCCTCCGGCCGGTCCGCACCCAACCCGTGTGTCGCCAGCCCTCGTAACAGGGTGGGTGTCACGCGCGACGTGATCAGTGTGCAGTCTTCGCGAACAGTGATGATCATGCGGGGTGTCCCCGGACTCGCGATGCCGGCGATGGACCGTGACATTAACCCGTACCCCGATACGGCCGTTGATTTCGCGAAGATTGTGCGGGCTGCCGGCCTGGAAGTGGAATACGAGGATGCCGACCGCAGCAGTCGGACATATCTTGCGCATAACGCGGCGGACTTATGGATCCCTGTTATTCAGGTAGGTGTCGACCTACTCGTTGGGATGTCGGCTGGCCTAATTACGAATATGATTCAGCGCTACCTCGACCGTCGGAAAATCGACCAGACGATCTTGCATGTCGAGTACCGAATCGTTGACAGTGACGGTCAGGTTCAAGCTATCAAGATTGATGGACGCGGACCGGATGTGATAGGGGCGCTGTCGGAGTTCGAGGGAAAGCAGATTGAGCGCACAAGGAGCCGAGCTGTTGAGGCTCGCTCAGAGGACGAAAAATCAGATCCAGACCATCCTCTCAATTGAGGGGCCGACCGAGGAGGCTCAACGGAAGCTTCGCTCGAATATGGCCACAGCCAGGTCCGCGATGGATCACCTCGAAGATACTCCGCTTTTTGATAGCGCGCATCAAGTGCTTGACGCGTGCGGTCAACTCGCGCGCGAGCAGTTCCCGGACGGCTGTCATTTCGACTACGACGATGATGGCTACCATCAGTCGTGCCCGGTCGCGTTAGCGCACAACAGGGTTGGACTGAGTCCGGGGATGATCATTCTAGATTCAGAGTGTTCCATCTGTCACCAGGATCCGGAAGATTGTGATCACATTACTGGTCATGAGTATGGAGCGGAGAGGTGCATAAAGATCATTAAGGAAGCTGAGATAATCGAAGTATCTCTAGTTGCTCGGCCGAATTTTCCGGATGCAAGGATTAGTCGCGTTGGCGTCCCTCTGCGTGACATCAAGGAGGCGCTGGGCGACTCCTTCTCTGCAGGCGACCCGGTTCTCTGCGGTCGTTGCCTCGGTGAATGTGAGGGCGTCGTAGAGACGTTCGCTTAAGGTCGGGTCCGCCTGACTGGCTAAGGCTGACCTTAGCTTCGTGAATTGTCTGCTGAGTTACCGAGCGATTAAGCGTCTCTCTTCTGGCGCTCATCGGTGCCATGGGGGTACGAAAACCTTCCAACGGAACCGATCAACATTCGCTGCGCCTCCTCGATATTTATGGCCTCGCTCTTTACTGCTTGGAGAAGTCGAAAGAGGTCGCGCGTGTCTAGGACGAGGCCGCAGTCCTTCACGAATTCGTCCAAGTCCATCTGCGCGCCTGCCAGCACCTGCGGGCGATCGGGTGGCGCTTTCGAGAAGGACTGATTGATAACGTACCATCGAGCATCTGGCGCTCGGCCTGCGCTTCTTTCGAACTGGGTCGCCGCGCGAGCGATCTTTTGGAAATCGGCGGTCTTGCCAGAACTCTTCGAATACCCTTTAACCTCGACTATGGCAGTCCAATCGGGGCCAGTCGAAACCTGAAGGTCTTCTAGGAGTGGCAGATCCTCCGCTTCTCGGAGTACGTCTGAGTCTTTCACTCTGAGTCCGATCGATGCCAATGCATCGGCGACTGCGTCTTTAAGCTCGTTACTCTGGGCGGTCAAAAGACGCCGATCACCTTGACTCGCTCGTTCCTCTGCGGCCTCGCGGTCGAGACGGAGCTGCTCAAGATCTTTCTGTTTCTGTGCAATGAGTTCAGCTAGCTCTCGCTCGGCTTCATTAATCGCACGCCGGGCGCTCAGCTCGTCGGTGGTCATCCATTCGGCGTCTTCAAGCCAGGACAGCGTGATGCCATCAAATAGCGCTGGCCTCTTTCTGCTCCAAGATGAGAACGCCGCGCGAATCCACTCTTCTTTTTGTGGGGCATCTTCAGGCAGCCACCACCACTCAGGCGAGGTGTCGCTGGCTGGGCAGTGGCGCAGCCAGAAACCTGCACACGGCTCGCCAGCGGACTCTCGGACGAAGGCGATTGCATCACAAACTTGCGCGGTTCCTTGGCTAAGATGTTTCCGGATCAACGTCCGGGGGGACTCTGAGAGGAGGTGACTCGCTAGTGAGTCTCGGGCCAGGCTGTCGACCTCCGGCGGAGCCTCGCTGTCCGGCCCGGTTAATCGCCCAGCCCAACCATTGCCATCCGCAACGTATCTGCGTTGGCCATTCTCGGGGCCCGAATGACGCTTCTCGCCGCCTCCGCCGAACTGTATGACATGGAGGTGTGGGGCTGGGTCACGGTAGGTGTGGCCATTAACAATGGCGATATCGTAGTCCGACTCGCGGACCTGTACGCTCGGATCGCTGTCGGCCGAAATTGCCGTTACTTTCTGGTGCTTCTTCGTAAGGGCTGTTACTAGTTCGTCATCAGATGCAAAACCGATCGCCAAGATCCATGGGCGGGGGGCATCACCGAAATCCTGAGCCACGACTCCATGATGTCAGGCTCGTCCGAGGTCCGCGGGGGAGGTTGGGCCTGTCGGGTATCCGTCCGCCGACACGGGCCCTCGCCGGGCGGCAGATCAACAGGATGGCGGCCCGTGCCATCCCGCCGACCTCCCGGAGGGCTACCGCACGGACGCCCGTGGGCGGAGCGGGCGTAGGTCGGCCGGCGGTGGCGTCGAGGGCCGCCCACGGACGTCCGCACGGTCGGCTTGCAGCAGGTCGACGGGATGGCACTCAGCGGGCGGGGGAGCGCTGCTGTACAGCAGCGAAGTACAGCAACCGTGCCGTCCGTGTCCGACCGGAGCCGAACGTCACCGGCTGGTCAGGGTCGTGATCGGCCCTCGTCGACCCCCTGGCCGGTAGTTCGCATCGAGAAGGTCAGGGGTTCGATTCCCCTCAGCTCCACCACAGCGTTCGATCCCGCACCCCGACCGTCCCCGCGGCCGGGGTGCCGTCGTGTTGGGGGGAATTCCGACGCTCGGCGGCCGCCATGCCGGGTGGGCGTGATGTGGCCTGGCTCCACCCCCACCGGTGCTCTACTCAGTTCCCCGAGCGAAGGGTTCTTCGTCACGCTCGTGACGCTGCGGGTCCTCGGCACCCGTGGCCCGCCCGGTGCCGCGGCGGCCCGTAGCCTGGCGCCGAGAGGTGGGGGTCGGATGCGGCTGGGGCTCGGGATGGCGGCGCTCGTCGTCGTGGCGGTGGCCGTGTTCGCGGTGCTGGACCCCTTCCACCTGCTGGTCGCGCCCTGGATCGCCGGGATCTCGGTGGGGCTGGCGATCGTGCTCGTGATGCTCTGGGTGGGGCTGACCGTCCGTCGCCCGCTCGCCAAGGTACTGGTCGCCGCCGTCGGGGCGCTGGTCACGCTGGGGTGGGCGGCCCTGGCGTGGGCCTCGATCGCCATCTCCCCCGGGCTCGAGGTCCTCCGCGAGGTGCCCGGGCCGGAGGGCTCGCGGCTCCGCCTGGCAGTCGTGGAGGTGGAGACCCTCGCGACGGACGGGCCCGCCTACTCCGTGCGCCTGCGGGCCGGTTCCGGCCTGCTCACCCAGGACTCGCCGGTCTGGGTGGGGCTCGGTGAGGGGGCGGAGCCCGCCGAGGCCCGGTTCGCCGACGGGCGGACCGTGGAGGTGGTCTCGAGTGCCGGTTGTGGCTACCGGTCCACTGTGACCCCGGTGACCCTGGACGTCGACCCGGTACACCACCCCCTGCGGCTCGACGGCTGCTGAGTCCGCCGTCCGCGGCCGTGGCCATGGACACGGCGGGACACGCCGCAGCGGTTCTGTGCGGACTTCGCCCGCGAGCTGAGGGGGCGCGGGGTGTCCGTGCGGGACGCCGCCGAGCGCTCGTGTTGGAGCACGAGCGCCATGGGCAACGCCTGATCGGACCGCGGCTGCCGCGCCGCGACCTGGTGGTGGACGTGCTGTCCGTGCAGGCCCCCGTCGTCGGGCGCTGGTCGGTGCGCTGGTCGGAGCCCTCGTGGTGGGGGTGGTCGGCTCTCTCGTCACCCGCCCCGATCCCACGCGCAGGCCGGCAGCCCGAGCCCGGAGCGCCGCGTGGTCCGCGCCGCACGACCGGGCTGTCCGCTCCGGCTCGGCAGGTCCTCGGCTCACTCCGGTTCGGCGGGCGCGATCGCCGACGGCGGGACCAGGCCGGAGTCGCCCGGCTGCAACACGACCATCGTGAAGCGGACAGGACTGGCGCCCACCCCGCTGTAGCGGTGCGGGGTGTGGGCCTCGAACAGGACCGTGTCGCCCTCGGCCAGCTCGTGGGTCGTCGCGCCGACCCGCAGTCCCAGCTTGCCGCGCAGGACCGACAGCACCTCGCGGGTGCCGACCGCGTGCGCCTCACCCTCGAAGGAGTCCCCGGGCTGCAGGGTCCAGTCCCACAGCTCGACGACGTCCGGCGGGTCCGTCCCGATCCGGAAGACCGCGGTGCTGCCCTCGGCACTGCTCCACAGCGGCACCGCCTGCTCGGCCCGCCGGATGACGACGCGGGGGGCGGCGTCGCCGTCGACCAGCGAGGTCACGCCCACCCGCAGCGCCTCGGCGAGGTGCACCAACGTGCTGATGCTGGGGTTGCCCCGCGCGGTCTCGATCTGGATCACCGTGCCGCGGCTGACCCCGGACGCGGCCGCGAGCGCGTCGATCGTCATCCGGCGCTGCTGGCGCAGGGCGCGGACGTTGCGGCCGATCGCGGCGGCGACGTCGTCGGGGGACTGCACGCGGTCCATTCTGTCGTATCCGGGTGGACAGTCTGGTGAACCCTCCGTACAGTTCATCGTCGTGTTCTCGTTCGTCCAGTCTGTTGTACTGCCGTGATCCCGCCCGTGCCCTCGGCCCTGCTCTCCGCCGTCAGCTACGGACTGGCCGACTTCGCGGGCGGCCTGGCCGCCCGCCGCTCCTCCGTGCTGATCGTGACGGCCGTGGCCCAGTCCGCCGGGCTGCTCGTCCTGGTACCGGGATTGTGGCTGGTCGGTGGGGCGTTCAGTGGTTCCGCCGCCCTGCTCGGCATGCTTGCCGGGATGTGTGGCGTCTCGGGTCTGCTGCTCTACTTCCGCGGGCTCGCGGTCGGGCCGATGGGCACGGTGGCGCCGCTCTCGGCGGTCGTCGCCGCCGGGTTGCCGCTGCTGGTCGGGATCGTGCGCGGGGAGCGTCCGGGCCCGTTGACGGTGGGCGGGATGGTGCTCGCGCTGGTGGCGATCGTGCTGGCCACCATGGGCTCCCGGCGCGAGCCCGCGGCGCTGAGCGGGATCGTGCTGGGGCTGGCCTCGGGCGCCGGGTTCGGCCTGTTCTTCGTGGTCCTCGACGCCACCCCGGCCGACTCCGGGCTGTGGCCGCTGGTCGTCGGCCGCGTCACGACGGTCACCCTGCTGCTGCTCACGCTCGCCGTGCGCCGCCCCGGCAGGCGGGGCAGCCCCTGGCTGATGCTGGCCAGCGGGGGCCTGGACTCGGCGGCGAACGTGCTCTTCCTGCTGGCGACACGTGCCGGTGAGCTCGGCGTGACCTCGGTGATCGTGGCGCTCTACCCCGTCGCGGTGGTCCTGCTCGCCCGCCTGGTGCTCCGCGAGCGGCTCAGCCCGGCCCAGCTGGTCGGCGTCATCCTGGCCCTGGGCGCCGGCGTCGCCATGAGCGCCTGACCGCTCACCTCCAGGACGGCAGCCAGAGCTCGGCCTGCCAGTGTCCGGGGGTGATCGGCAGCCCGACGAGGATCGGCCAGAGCCAGGCGAAGTTCGCCACCACCGCACCCACCCACAGCCCGACGACGAGCAGGCCGGTCTGCCGCCGTTCGGAGCCGGCGCGCTGCGCGCGGCCCAGGACGTCCCCCATGACCAGGACCGTGGCCAGCACCAGGAACGGGGCCACCGGCGTCATGTAGAAGAAGTACATCTGCCGGTCGAGGTTGACGAACCACGGCAGGAACCCGGCGCCGTAGCCGACCAGCACCGCGATGTAGCGCCAGTCCACGCGGGTGACCGCGCGCCAGAGCGCCCAGCCGAGCACCGGGATCGCGGGCCACCACAGTGCGGGCGTGCCGACGAGCATGACCGCGCTGGTGCAGGTCCCGTCCGTGCACGGGATGTCCGACTCGTAGAAGTAGAGCATCGGACGCAGGCCCATCGGCCAGGTCCAGGGTTTCGACTCCCACGGGTGGGGATGGCCCGCGGGGGTGTCGAGGCTCTCGTGGAAGTCCAGGACGTGGCCGGAGTAGTACCAGAGCGAGCGCAGGGCGTCCGGCACGAAGGACCACGTCCCGCCCGTCCCGACCTCCCGCCCGACGACGTGCCGGTCGATCCCCACCTCGCTGCCGAACCAGGCCCACCAGCAGGCCAGGTAGACGAGCACGGGCAGCACGGCGAGGATCCCGACCGCGGGCGCGAGGTCCCGGCGGATCGCCCCCACCCAGGGCCGCACGACGCCCGCGGACCGGCGGGCGGAGACGTCCCACAGGACGGCGAGCACCCCGAAGAAGACGATCCAGTACACGCCGGACCACTTGACGCCGCAGCCCATCCCCAGCAGGACGCCGGTCGCGATCCGCCACCAGCGGACCCCCAACGCGGGGCCGAAGGGGGTGTCGCCGACCCGGTCGAGCAGCGCGCCCAGGCGGTCCCGGGCGTCGTCCCGGTCCCGGACGAGCGTGCAGAACGCGGCGAGGACGAAGAAGGCCTGGAAGACGTCCAGCATGCCGACGCGGGCCTGTACGTGGCTGACGCCGTCGCAGACGAGCAGGACGCCCGCGATGCCGCCGAGCAGCGTGGACCGGGTCAGCCTCCGCCCCACCCGGACGATCATCACGATCATCAGCGTGCCGCACAGCGCCGCGGCGGCCCGCCAGCCGAGGGGGTCGTAGCCGAAGACCCACTCGCCGATCGCGATCAGCTGCTTGCCCAGCGGCGGGTGCGCGACGAGCTCGTAGCCCGGGTTGTCCTCGACGCCCCCGTTGCGCAGCATCTGCCAGGCCTGCGGGACGTAGTGCTTCTCGTCGAAGACGGGTGTGCCCGCGTCCGTCGGGTAGCCGAGGCCGGTGAACCGCAGCACCCCGCCGAGCAGGGCGAGCGACAGCGCCACGATCCAGCCGCGGGCGGTGTCCGTGGGCATCGGCGGGCCGAGCCGGACCGCGGGATCGGGCTCCGGAGCCCGCAGCGGTGGCGGGGTCCCGACGACGGTGGTCCCGGCGACCGCGCGCTCGTCCGGCTCCACGACCCGGTCACGCCGCACGGTCGGTTCCACGCCGCCTACGCTCCCACACATGCTCGTTCTCGCCGCCACCCCGCTGGGCGATCCCCGGGACGCCTCGGCGCGGCTGCGAGAGGCCATCGCCACCGCGGACGTCATCGCCGCCGAGGACACCCGGCGCTTCAAGACGCTCGCGGCCGCCCTCGAGGTCACCTACACGGGCGTCGTGATCAGCCACTACGACGCCGTCGAGGAGGCCCGGATGCCCCGGCTGCTCGACGACCTCCGAGCGGGCCGCACGGTCCTGGTGGTCTCGGACGCCGGCATGCCCGCGGTGTCGGACCCCGGCTACCGGCTCGTCGCGGCCGCCGCGGCGGAGGACCTGAAGGTCACCTGCCTGCCAGGACCGTCGGCGGTGACCACCGCGCTGGTGCTGTCCGGCCTGCCGTGCGACCGGTTCTGCTTCGAGGGCTTCGCCCCGCGCAAGGACGGCGACCGGCGGCGCTGGCTGGCGCAGCTGGAGCACGAGCCGCGGGCGGTGGTGTTCTTCGAGTCGCCACACCGGATCGCGGACACCCTGGCGCTGGCCGCCGAGGTGCTGGGCCCCGACCGGGCCGCGGCGGTGTGCCGGGAGCTGACCAAGACCTACGAGGAGGTCAGGCGCGGCGGGCTGGGCGCGCTGGCGGAGTGGGCGGCGCAGGGCGTGCGGGGCGAGATCACCGTGGTGCTGGCCGGGGCGGCCCCGACCGAGGCTCCGACCGTCGAGTCGCTGGTGGGGGCGGTCCAGGAGCGCGTGGAGGACGGCGAGCGGCTCAAGGACGCGGTCGCGGCGGTGGCGAGCGCGGCCGGTGTGCCGAAGCGGGAGCTCTACAACGCGACCCTGAAGCAGTGAGCCCGACGCTCGGGGTCCCCAAGCGCCACTCAGCGACGCTTGGGGACCCCGAGCGCCATCGGCTCAGGCGTGGGCGGGCCTGCGTTGCAGGGCTCTCGCCACCGGCTCCACGAACTTCGCCGCGATCGGGCCCAGGATCGCCATGAGCAGCACGTACGCCGTGGCCAGCGCCGCGAGCTCGGCGGGTACGGCGGTGTAGGACACCGCCAGCCCCGCGATGACGATCGAGAACTCCCCGCGCGCGATCAGCGCCGCGCCCGCCCGGGCCCGGCCGAGCTTCCCGATGCCCGCCCGCCGAGCCGCCCACCACCCCGTCCCGATCTTCGTCAGCGAGGTGGTCACGGCCAGCACGACCGCCCAGCCCAGCACCGGCGGGATCGCGCTCGGGTCGGTGTTCAGCCCGAAGACGACGAAGAACACCGCGGCGAACAGGTCCCGCAGCGGCTCCAGCAGCCGCGTCGCGTTGTGTGCCGTCGACCCGGAGATCGCGATGCCCAGCAGGAACGCCCCGACCGCCGCGGACACCTGCAGCGCCGACGCGATGCCGGCCACCAGCAGCGCGGCGCCCAGCACCTTGAGCAGGAACACCTCGCGGTCCGGGCTGTCCACGACGGCGGACACGTACCGCCCCCAGCGCAGCGCCACGAGCAGCACCACGGCGATCACGACGAGCGAGATCGCGACGGCCTCGAGCCCGCCGAGGAACGTCACCCCGATCAGCAGCGCGGTGAGGATCGGCAGGTAGACGGCCATCACGAGGTCCTCGAACACGAGGATCGACAGCACGACCGGAGTCTCGCGGTTGCCGAGCCTGCCCAGGTCGGACAGCACCTTGGCCACGATCCCGGACGAGCTGATGTAGGTGACGCCGCCCATCACCATCGCCCCGACGGGACCCCAGCCGAGGATCAGCGCGACGGCCACGCCCGGTGCGGCGTTGAGCACGATGTCCAGGACGCCGCCCATCCAGGAGCGGCGCAGGCCGGTCATGAGCTCGTTGGCCGAGTACTCCAGGCCGAGCAGCAACAGCAGCAGGACGACGCCGACCTCGCTGGCCAACGACGTGAACTCGCCGATGTCCCCCAGCGGGATCAGCCCGCCGTTGCCGAAGCACAGCCCGCCGACCAGGTACAGCGGGATGGGCGAGAGTCCGATCCGCCCCGCCAGCCTGCCGAGCAGGCCCAGCCCGAAGAAGACGGCGCCGAGCTCGATCAGCTCGAGCGCGGTGTGGTCCACGGCTCAGCCGTGGGTGAGGATCTTGACGGCGTTGTCGAGTCCCTCCGACGTGCCCACGGTGACCAGCAGGTCCCCGGCGGTCAGGGTGAAGTCCGGTGTGGGGGACGGGTGCGCCTGGCCCGCTCGCATCACCGCGACGACCGACACGCTGGTCCGGGTGCGCAGGGCGGTGTCGCCCAGCGTGCGCCCGTCGAAGGGGCTCTCCTCCCGCACCGGGATCTGCCGGGTGTGGATGCCGGGCAGGTCCTTGTGCTCCTCGTTGAGCTGCGCGACCAGCTGCGGTGCGCCGAGCAGGTTGGCCAGCGCCGAGGCCTCGTCGGGGGTGAGCGGGAGCTCGGCCAGACAGGCGTCCGGATCGTCCGACTTGGACAGGATCAGCTCGAGCTGCCCGTCCCGGTGGGTGACGACCCCGATGCGCCTGCCGTTGCGCAGGGCGAAGTCCTTCCGGACCCCGATCCCCGGCAGCGGGGTGACCTCGACATTCACACGTCCCAGCGTAGGTCACCGACCCCCGGGGTAGTCCCCTCACCATGACCGATCTCGCGCCCCAGGTTCTCCTGCTGTTCGGGGCCACCGGCGACCTCGCCAAGCGCGCAAGCTCTTCCCCGGGCTGTTCTTCCTGTGGCGCAACGGGTTGCTGCCGGAGGTGCGGATCATCGGGTCCGGGCGGCACACCCCGGACGAGGACCTGCGCGAGCTGGTCCGCCAGGAGGGCGACGACTGGGACGAGTTCGCCTCCCGGATCACCTTCGTGGCGTCGAGTGCGGACGACGGCTCCGACCTGGCCGAGGCCGTCGCCGTGGCGGAGAAGGAGCTGGGGGACGAGGCGACCAGGCTGGTCTACCTGTCCGTGCCGCCGTCGGCCGCGGGCGGCATGGTCCGGATGCTGGAGCGCGAAGGTCTCCACGAGCGGGCCCACCTGGTGCTGGAGAAGCCCTTCGGCACCGACCTGGCCTCGGCCAAGGAGCTCGACGAGGTGCTGCTGGACGTCTTCGCCCCCGAGCAGCTGTTCCGGATCGACCACTTCCTCGGCAAGGAGGCCGTGCAGAACATCCTGGTCCTGCGCTTCGCCAACGGGCTGTTCGAGCCGGTCTGGAACGCCGCCCACGTCGCGTACGTGCAGATCGACGTCCCGGAGGCGATCGGCATCGAGGGCCGCGCCTCGTTCATGGAGTCCACCGGCACCTTCCGGGACATGATCTCCACGCACCTGTTCCAGCTGCTCGGGTTCGTCGCGTTGGAGCCGCCGACGGTGATCGACGCGAAGGGGCTGCACGAGGAGAAGGCGAAGGCCTTCCGCGCGATCCGCGCCCTCGACCCCGCCAAGGTCGTCTTCGGCCAGTACGAGGGCTACCGGGACGAGGACGGCGTCGCGGACGACTCCCGCGTCGAGACGTTCGTGGCCCTCGAGGCCCGCATCGACAACTGGCGATGGAAGGGCGTGCCCTTCTACCTGCGCACCGGCAAGGCCCTGGCCGAGGGCCGCCGGACCATCACGATCGGCTTCCGCGAGCCGCCGCTGGAGGTCTTCCCCTGCACCGCGGACGGGGAGCCGAACGAGCTGGTCCTGGAGCTGACCGACGACGCGAAGGTCTACGTCGACCTGCGCGCCAAGAAGCCCGGGCCCGCCCTGGACATCGCGCACGCCCGGCTGAGCCTCGAGCTGGAGCAGGCCTTCCCGGACGACACCGCCGTCGAGGCCTACGAGCGCCTCCTGCTCGACGCCATGCGCGGCGACCACACCCTGTTCACCTCCACCGAGGAGGTCGAGCGGCTGTGGGCGCTGTGCGACCCGGTGCTCGCGGACCCGCCGCAGGTGCAGTCCTACGCCCAGGGCTCGTGGGGTCCGCAGGCCGCGCTGGACCTGCCCGGGGACCGCGGCTGGCGCCTTCGGTGACCCTCCCCGTCGCCGTGCGAGGCGGCCCGCCACCGGCAGCGGATCGTGCGCCGCGTGCTGAACGTGCGCGGGACCGTCGAGATGCGGGTGGAGGTCGCGCCGCGGTCGGACTACGGCCGGGTCGTGCCCACGGTGGAGGTGGTCGCGGGCGGGGTGCGGTTCGTCGACGGCTGTGAGCTGGACGCCACCGTGGACCTCACCGTGGCCGACGGCACCGCCTCGGCGGAGTTCACCGTCTCCGACGGCGAGTCGGTCACCTTCGTCCTGGAAACCACCGACACCGGCGCGGACGACCTGACCCCGGAGGACGGCGCGGGGCTGCTCGACGCCACCATGGCGTTCTGGCGGCGGTGGCTCGCGCAGTCCACCTACACCGGTCCGACCAGCTCCAGCTGGACGTCTACGGCGAGATCATCGACTCGGTCTACCCGTTCGACAAGTACGGCTCGGGGATCCACGGCTCCGAGGGCACGTTCTCGATCTGCTCGTTCTGGTACGTCGAGGCCCTGACCCGCGCGGGCAGGCTCGAGGACGCCCGGATCGCCCTGCTGAAGATGTTCACCAACGGCAACCACCTCGGCCTCTACGCCGAGCAGATCGGCCTCACCGGCACCCACCTGGGCACCTTCCCCCAGGCCTTCACCCACCTCGCCGTGATCAGCAGCGCGATCAACCTGGACCGCGCGCTGGGGTGGCGCGCAGACCCTCGACCACCATCGCGACGACGGTGGGGGCCCGGGTGTCCCACTCCGGACCGGGGATGCGGGACAGCGCGCCGAGGAGCAGGACGACGTCGGTGGCGTCGATTCCCTCCCGGACCTCACCCGCCGCCCGGCCCCGGGCGAGCAGCTCGTCGAGCGCGTCGTCGAGTCGATGGTGCTGCGCGGAGTAGAGGTCCTCCCAGGTGGAGGCCTCGATCGCCGCCATCACGCCGCGCTTCACGCGGGCGTAGGCGAGCAGGTGATCGAGCCAGCACTCCAGCGCGCGCAGCGGCGGGTGCTCGGCGAGCAACGGGCCCACGGCGTCGACGAGCTCGGTCAGTTCCTGCCGGTAGACCTCCGCCAGCAGGTGCTCGCGGGTCGGGAAGTGCCGGTACAGGGTGCCCTGCCCGATACCGGCGGCCTTGGCGACCCGGTGCAGCCTCAGGTCGTCGGTCGCACCGTTGGCGCTGCTCAGCTCGGCGCGCGCGGCCTCGACGATGCGGCGGCGGTTGGCGACGGCGTCGGACCGGGGCTCGCGGGGGGACAACGGGCGCACCTCCTTGTCGGACAACTGTCCGGTACGGTCGGCTAAGCGGACAGTTGTCAGGTTAGACCGAGGAGTGGGCCATGAGCGGGTTGGACGGGACGGTCGTCGCGATCACCGGGGCGAGCAGTGGGATCGGTGCGGCGACCGCGCTGGAGCTGGCGGGGCGGGGTGCCGCCGTGGTGCTGGGTGCGCGGCGGACCGATCGGCTCGAGGCTCTGGTGGAACGGATCCGGTCCGCGGGCGGGCGGGCCGAGATGCAGCGGGTCGACGTGACCCGGCGCGGTGACCTGACCGAGCTGGTGGCACTGGCGGTGGACCGGTTCGGGCGCCTCGACGTGCTGGTCGGGAACGCCGGGGTCGCACGGATCGCGCCGATGGCGTCCCTCGACGTGGACGACTGGAACGCGATGATCGACGTCAACCTGCGGGGTGTGCTGCACGGCGTCGCGGCCGCCCTCCCCGTGTTCCGGCGGCAGGGGAGCGGGCACCTCGTCACGGTCGTGTCGACGTCCGGGCTGAAGATCGTGCCCACGCAGGCGGTCTACGCGGGGACCAAGAACGCCGTGCGCACGCTGATGGAGGCCCTGCGCCAGGAGTCCACCGACGGCGTCCTGCGCACGACCTCGATCTCGCCGGGGTACGTCCGCACCGAGCTCGTGGACCACGTCGACGACCCGGTGGAGCGGGAGAAGGCCCACCAGGCGATGGCCGCGCTCGGGATCGGGCCGGACGCCGTCGCGCGGGCGGTCGCCTTCGCCGTCGAGCAGCCCGCGGACGTCGAGATCGGGGACATCACCCTGCGGCCGACCCGACAGGGCTGACCGGTCAGCGGGCGGTCAGGCAGGCCTCGAACAGCAGCGTGCCGTGCTCGACGAGCCGGGCGCGGTCGACCGCCGTGCCCTCGTCCTGCCAGGACAGGACCAGCTCGGCGAGGCCACCGAGGCAGAAGTGGGCCGCGACGTGCAGCTGTTCCGGGGAGATCGGCAGCGCGACCGGGCGCAGCTCGCCCGCGATCAGCGTGGCGAAGCCGCGGTTCGCGACACGCCGCCGGGTGCGCAGGACGGGTGACCCGATCGCCTCGATCAGGACCACCGCCTGCCGGGGATCCCGCTCGAAGCAGCCCGCGACGGCGTCCAGGCAGGCGTGGATGCGGGCGACCAGGTTCGTGCCCGCCGCCTCCATCGCCGCCAGGACGACCGCGGTGCGCTCCTCGGTGCCCTCGTCGAAGATCTCACCGAGCAGCTCCTCGGCGGTGGCGAACTCGGCGGCGAAGGCCGACGGCGACACCCCGGTGGCGGCACAGACGGCGGGCGCGGTGACCGCCGCCCAGCCCTCGTCCGCCCAGATCTGCAGGCCGGCGTCGCGCATCGCGGCCCGCCGGTCCTCGGCCCCGACCGCGCGCGGCTCTGCGGCGTCCATGACCTCACCGTATCGCCCGCCCGGCCACCGGGCCGTGTGATCCGCCCGGTCGTGGGCGGCCGAAAGCCGCTTCCCGCCCGGGCATACGCTGGTCGGCATGAGTTCCAGCCCGTCGAGTGCCGTGCTGACCGCCGTGGCGTGGCCCTACGCCAACGGTCCGCGACACATCGGCCACGTCTCCGGTTTCGGTGTGCCCTCCGACGTCTTCTCGCGCTTCCGGCGGATGACGGGCGACCGGGTCCTGATGGTCAGCGGCACGGACGAGCACGGCACTCCGATCCAGGTGCAGGCGGACGCCGAGGGGCTGTCCCCGCGGCAGCTCGCCGACAAGTACAACGGCGTGATCACCCGGGACCTGCAGGGGCTCGGGCTGTCCTACGACCTGTTCACGCGCACCACGACGTCCAACCACTACGACGTCACGCAGCAGATGTTCCTGTCGCTGTTCAAGAACGGCTACATCGTCGCGAAGACCCAGATGGGCGCGATCAGCCCGTCCACGGGCCGTACGCTGCCGGACCGCTACGTCGAGGGCACCTGCCCGATCTGCGGGTACGACGGCGCGCGCGGCGACCAGTGCGACAACTGCGGCAACCAGCTGGACCCCGCCGACCTGATCAACCCGCGCTCGCGGATCAACGGCGAGACGCCGAAGTTCGTCGAGACCGAGCACTTCTTCCTGGACCTGCCCGCCTTCTCGGAGTCGTTGGGGCGCTGGCTGTCCACGCGCACGGACTGGCGGCCGAACGTCCTCAAGTTCTCCGCGAACCTCATCGAGGACCTCAAGCCGCGGGCCATCACCCGCGACCTGGACTGGGGCGTCCCCGTCCCGTTGGACGGCTGGTCGGACAACCCGCTCAAGAAGATCTACGTCTGGTTCGACGCCGTCATCGGCTACCTCTCGGCCTCCATCGAGTGGGCCCGCCGCGGCCCGGACCCGGACGCCTGGCAGCAGTGGTGGACGGACCCGGCCGCCCAGGGCTACTACTTCATGGGCAAGGACAACATCACCTTCCACTCGGTGATGTGGCCCGCGATCCTGTTGGGGCACAACGGTGCCGGGGACCACGGCGGCGAGCCCGGCGCGTTCGGCACGCTGAACCTGCCGAACGAGATCGTGTCCTCGGAGTACCTCACGATGAGCGGGTCGAAGTTCTCGACCTCCCGCGGCACCGTGATCTACGTCGGCGACTTCCTCGAGGAGTTCGGGCCGGACGCGCTGCGGTACTTCATCGCCGTGGCCGGGCCGGAGAACCAGGACACGGACTTCACCTGGGAGGAGTTCGTGCGGCGCACGAACTTCGAGCTGGCCAACGAGTGGGGCAACCTGGTCAACCGCTCGGTGTCGATGGCGCACAAGAACGTCGGCGCCATCCCCAAGCCCACCGCGCCCACCGCCGAGGACGCCGAGCTGCTGGCGGCCTCCCGGGCGAGCTTCGACGTCGTCGGGGACCTGTTGCGGCGCAACCGGTTCAAGCAGGCGGTCGGCGAGGCCATGCGGGTGGTGTCCTCGGCGAACAAGTACATCTCCGACCAGGAGCCGTGGAAGCGCAAGGACGACCCGGACCGCCGGGACACGATCCTGCACACGGCCCTGCAGGTCGTGTCGGACGCGAACACTCTGCTCACCCCGTTCCTCCCGCACGCCGCGCAGAAGGTGCACGAGGCGCTGGGCGGCGAGGGCGTGTGGGCGGCGCAGCCGGCGATCCGCACCGTCGAAGACCTCGGCGACGGCCCGGACTACGACGTCCTGACCGGGGAGTACGCCGAGCAGCAGGCCGTGTGGGAGTCCCGCCCGATCGAGGTCGGCAAGCCTCTGCAGAAGCCGAGCCCACTGTTCCGGAAGCTGGACCCGGGCCTGGGCGAGGACGGCCCGGAGTGGGCCCCCATCCAGAAGTAGCCGAGAGGAACCCCAGTGCTGTCGAGACCGTGATCGAACAGCACGGAGGTTCCTCTCGACCTCGTAGGGAGACGCATGAGCCGGCGTGAACCGCCCGCGCCGCCGGAGCCGCTCGGGGCGCCCACCGTGGACGCCCACACCCATCTCGACGCGTGTGGGTGCGACTCCCCGGAGACCGTCGTCGCCGCGATGGACCGTGCTTCGGCCGTGGGGGTCGTCGGGGCCGTGACGGTGGCCGACGACCTGCCCGCGGCGCGGTCCGCCGTGCAGGCCGCCCACTGGGACCCGCGGGTGTACGCGGCCGTCGCGCTGCACCCGACCCGTACCGCCGCCGTGAGCGACGACGAGTTCGCCGAGATCGAGCGGCTCGCCGCCGATCCGCGTGTGGTCGCGGTCGGGGAGACGGGGCTGGACTACTACTGGGACTACTCGCCGCCCGCGGCGCAGCAGGAGTCGTTCCGGTGGCACATCGACCTCGCCAAGCGGCTGGGCAAGCCGCTGATGATCCACGACCGGGACGCCCACGCGGACGTCCTGCGGATCCTGCGCGAGGAGGGCGCGCCGGAGACGGTGGTCTTCCACTGCTTCTCCGGGGACGCGGCGATGGCGCGCGAGTGCGCCGCGGCGGGGTACGTGCTGTCGTTCGCGGGGACGGTCACGTTCCGTAACGCCGAGGACCTGCGTGAGGCCGCCGTCGTCCCACCGGAGGATCTGCTGCTGGTCGAGACGGACGCGCCCTTCCTCACCCCGCACCCGAACCGGGGTCGCGGCAACGAGCCGTTCTGCCTGCCCTGGACCGTGCGCGGCCTGGCCGAACTCCGTGGCGCACAGGCGGATTCGCTGGCCGAGGTCACGCTGCGCAACGCCCGCCGCGTCTTCGGCGCGGACCTGTGGACGGGTGTGACGTCGCCCGGCGGTCCGGGGTCTCGTTCGGCGTAGCAGGGGCACCGTTCGGCGCCGCTCGCGTGTCGGGGGTCGAAGTAGGCGACCACGCCCCGTTACGGTTCCGTGATTCGCCCAGCCGGGATGGGACGCTCCCCAGCACCGGTGTCGCGAGGGTCGGCCACGCTCCCCGGTCGTCCGTCGCGCGCCACCCCTGCCCGGTCCGCCGAGCGTCTGGAAGCCAGTGGTCGACGTATCCGCACGCGCGCGACGCCGCGCCGTCCGCGTGCGCCTCGGGCTCGAGGCGCTGGACGAGCGCGCCGAGGACCGCGTCGGCCCGTGGCTGGAGCGCGACGCGGAGGCGGACTCCGGCGCGGACTCCGACGCGGATTCCGGCGCCGACTCCGGCGCCGTCGACTGGGCGAGCGTCCCGGCGGGGACCACCGCGACCGGCTACGTCCCCGGCTCCTGGCAGGACGGTCTCCCCTCGGACCCGTTCCCGGTCGTCGACGAGCCGCTCACCTCCCCGGTCCCCGTGGTGCGGGACTGGTTCACCGAGGACGCCCCCACGGGCGGGCTGCCCCGGGTCGAGCCCGCGACCGGCACCTTCGAGGCCGCCACCGGCGCGTTCGCCGCCGTCTCGGCGTCGGAGTCCGAGCCGCGGTCCCGGTCCTTCCCGGCGGTCCGGTCCGAGCCCGCGACGGGTGCGTTCCCGACCGTCGTGGCGGAGCCCGCGACGGGCTCGTTCCCCACGGTCGCCTCCGGTGCGCTCCCCGTCGTCGAGGACGAGCCGCCGACCGAGGCCTTCGCCGCCGTCGCGGCTCCCGGGGCGCCCGGGGCGCCCGGCCGGGTCACCCCCGCGGAGCCCGCCCCCGCTCCGGAACGGGCCGAGCGGCCCGTTCGTCGTGCCGCACCCCGCCACCCCCGGACAGCCGCGCCGCGCCGGGGCAGGGGGGCCAAGGTCGCGGTGATGGTCGCGCTGCTGATGCTCACCGGCGTCAGCGGGACCGCGCTGGCGATGGACAAGACGATCACGGTGACCGTGGACGGGCGGGACCGCACCGTCCACACGTTCGCCCGGGACGTGCAGGGCGTGCTCGCCGCGGCGGGCGTCGCGGCGTCCCCGCAGGACCGGGTGGAGCCCGCCCCCACCACCGACCTCGCCGACGGCGACCAGGTGATCGTCAACCGGGCCCGGGTGCTCACCCTCACCGAGGGCGGCCGGACCCGCACGATCTGGACCACCGCGGCGTCGGTCGAGGAGGCGTTGCAGGGCATGGGTGTGAGCGTGGCGCCCATCCAGATGTCGCTGTCCCCGGACACCGAGATCCCCATGGCGGGGCTCGCCGTGCAGATCGAGGTCACGCGTTCGGTGACCCTGGTCGACGGCACGGGCGCCCCCGAGGACGTCCGCACGAACGCGGGCACCGTGGGCGGCCTGCTGGAGCAGCGCGGGATCACCCTCGGCCCGGACGACGTCTCGGTCCCCAGCGGCGACACCCCGCTGACCGACGGCCTCCAGGTCCACCTGGTGCGCAACGGCGAGGGCGAGGTCGTCGAGGTCCGCAGGACCGACCCGCCGGTGCAGGAGATCGAGGACCCGGACATGCCCCGCGGCGAGAAGAAGGTCGTGGACCCGGGCAAGCCGGGCGAGCAGACCGCCGTGATGCGGGTGTACGTGCAGAACGGCCAGGAGGTCCGGCGCGAGCAGATCCGCGGCGGCGCCAGCACCCCGCCCAGCCCGCGCATCGTCAAGGTCGGCACCAACGACGAGCAGCCGCCCGCGCCCGAGATCGGCGACACCGCCACCTGGGACAAGCTCGCGAAGTGCGAGGCGGGTGGGAACTGGGCGATCAACACCGGCAACGGCTACTACGGCGGCGTCCAGTTCGACGCCTCCACCTGGCGCGCCTACGGCGGCAACCAGTACGCCCCGCTGCCGCACCAGGCCTCCCGCGAGGAGCAGATCGCGGTGGCCGAGAAGGTCAGGGACGACCGCGGCGGCTACGGCGCCTGGCCCGCCTGCGCCCGCAAGCTCGGCCTGCCGCGCTAGAAGGTGAGGCCGAGCGCGGCCCCGAGGTCGCGCAACGCCTGCTCCTCGCCGGTCACCTTGATCGCCCGCATGCCCAGCGCCGCGGCGGGCTTGCAGTTGATCCCCAGGTCGTCCAGGTACACGCAGTCCTCGGGGCGCACGCCCAGCCCCGCGCAGGCCATCTCGTAGATCCGCGGGTCCGGCTTGCGCACGCCGACCTTGCTGCTCTCCACGACGTGGTCGAACCGCGCCATGACCGCGGCGATCTCGGCGGCCTGCTCCGCCGTCGCCGACATCTGCGCGCCGTGGCCCGCGGGGACGTTGTTGGTGATGCAGCCCAGTCGGTGCCCGCGCTCCTTCAGCAGGTCGATCGCCGCGACCACCCGCGGCCGCACCGCGCCGGACAGCACGGCGAGCACCACGCTGCCGGGCAGGTCGTGGCCGAGCGCCCGTGCCTCGGCGGCGAACTCGGCGTCGAACGCGGCCGCGTCGATCTCGGCGCGTTCGAACCGCGCCCAGGCGTTGGTGTCCGGGTTCGTCGCGTTGATCCGGCGGACGAGGTCCTTCGGCAGCCCGCGTTCGGCCTCGACCCGGGCGAAGGCCTCGAAGGGCGACGAGGTCACCACGCCACCGAAGTCGAACACGACAGCCGGGAGATCAGTCATGATGCAACTGTATTACGGCGGAGGGCGAAGTCGACCCCGCCGATCCGCACGTCGCGGTCCCCGGTGAGCAGGGTGAGCCAGCGCAGCCTCAGCACACCCGGCAGTGTGCCCGTTCCGGGCCATCCCGGAAGATGGGGCCCGTGACCACCTCCCGCCTGCTCGGCCCGGCCGAGGTGCGTGCGCTCGCCGAGCGGTTCGGGATCCGACCCACCAAGCGGCTCGGGCAGAACTTCGTGCACGACCCGAACACGGTGCGGCGCATCGTCAAGGCCGCGGGCCTCACCCCGGAGGACGTGGTGGTCGAGGTCGGGCCGGGGCTCGGCTCGCTGACCCTCGCCCTGCTGCCCGCGGCGGCGCACGTGCACGCGGTGGAGATCGACCCGGCGCTGGCCGCGGCCCTGCCGGGCACGGTGGCGGAGTTCGCACCGGACCTCGTCGACCGGCTCACCGTCACCGAGGCGGACGCGATGACGGTGCGGGAGCTCGATCCCCGGCCCACCGCCGTCGTCGCGAACCTGCCGTACAACGTCGGCGTCCCGGTCCTGCTGACGCTGCTCGGGGCGCTGCCCAGCCTGGAGAAGGGGCTGGTCATGGTGCAGCAGGAGGTCGTGGACCGGCTGGCGGCCGGGCCCGGGAGCAAGGTCTACGGCGTGCCCAGCGCGAAGCTGGCGTGGTTCGCCACCGCCCGTAAGGCCGGACCGGTGCCGCGCGCGGTGTTCTGGCCCGTGCCCAACGTCGACTCCGGCCTGCTGGCCTTCACCCGCCGCGAGCCGCCCGCCGGGGACCGGGCCGCGGTGTTCGCCGTCGTCGACACGGCGTTCGCCCAGCGCCGCAAGGCGTTGCGGCCCGCGTTGGCGGGGT
Organism: Pseudonocardia xishanensis; assembly: GCF_039541715.1. Taxonomy (NCBI): domain Bacteria; kingdom Bacillati; phylum Actinomycetota; class Actinomycetes; order Pseudonocardiales; family Pseudonocardiaceae; genus Pseudonocardia; species Pseudonocardia xishanensis. The sequence continues at coordinate 295,904 of NZ_BAABGT010000122.1, read as the reverse complement.
GGGCGGGCTCGGCCGCAGCGGCCGAGGAGATCCTGCGGGCCGCGGACGTCGACCCGATGGCCCGGGCCGAGACGCTCGGGATCGACGAGTTCGCCCGGATCGCCGCCGCGCGGAGATAGGCGCCCGGGTCGGGCCGCCTCCGCCGCGAGAAGTGTCGGGGGTCCGGCCTAGGCTTTCACGGCGAACCGAACCCGTCCCGAAGGTGCACCCATGGCCGTCAGTGACTCAGGCACCCGTGCCACCGCTCCCGTCGAGGTGAGCCCGTGGCCGGCCCTCTGGGCGTTGGTGGTCGGCTTCTTCATGATCCTGATCGACATGACGATCGTGTCGATCGCCACCCCGGCGATCCAGCGGGACTTCGGGGCGAGCGTGGATGCGGTGGTGTGGGTGACCAGCGCCTACCTGCTGGCCTACGCCGTGCCGCTGCTGATCACCGGCAGGCTGGGGGACCGGTTCGGCCCGCGGCGGATGTACCTCGTCGGGCTGACGGTCTTCACGCTGGCGTCGCTGTGGTGCGGGCTCACCTCGTCGATCGAGATGCTCGTCGCGGCCCGGGCGGTGCAGGGCCTCGGCGCCTCGCTGATGACCCCGCAGACCATGGCCGTGATCACCCGCACGTTCCCGCCGCACAAGCGCGGCCAGGCGATGAGCCTGTGGGGCGCCAGCGCCGGGGTCGCCACGCTGGTCGGCCCGATCCTGGGCGGCGTCCTGGTGGACGGGCTCGGCTGGGAGTGGATCTTCTTCATCAACGTCCCGATCGGCGTGGTCGCGTTCGTGCTGGCCATGCGGCTGGTCCCGGCGCTGCCCACGACGGTGCGCCGGTTCGACGTGCTCGGCGTCGTGCTGTCGGGCGTCGGCATGTTCCTGCTGGTCTTCGGGATCCAGGAGGGGCAGAGCTACGACTGGGGCGCTGGGGTGTGGGCGCTGATCGCGTCCGGTGTGGTGGTGCTCGCGGGCTTCGTGTTCTGGCAGGCGCGCAACCGCGCCGAGCCGCTGATGTCGCTGTCGCTGTTCCGGGACCGGAACTTCAGCCTCGCCAACATCGCGATCACCACGGTGGGCTTCGCCATCACCGCGATGGCGTTCCCCATCACCTTCTACTCGCAGGGGGTCATGGGGCTCAGCCCCACGCGCGCGGCCCTGCTGCTGATCCCGATGGCGGTGTTCTCCGGGGTGCTGGCGCCGTTCGTCGGCAGGCTCACCGACCGTGCGCACCCCCGCTGGATCGCCGGGTTCGGCATCGCGGCCTGGGTGGTGGCGCTGGTCTGGCTGGCGGCGGTGATGAAGCCGGGCACCGCGGTGTGGGTCCTGCTGCTGCCGATCGCCCTGCTCGGCGTCGGGAACGCGTTCGTCTGGGGGCCGGTGTCCACCACCGCCAACCGCAACCTGCCGCAGGACCAGGCGGGTGCGGGCGCGGGTGTCTACAACACCACCCGCCAGGTGGGCGCGGTGCTGGGCAGCGCGGGGATCGCCGTGCTCATGGAGTCCCGGATCGCCGCCCAGTTCTCGGGCGGCGGGGCCTCGCCCGCGGGCGAGACCATCACCGCCATCCCGCCCGCGCTGCACGCGGGCTTCAGCACCGCGATGGCGCAGTCCCTGCTGCTCCCGGCCGGCGTGCTGGTCCTGGGCCTGGTGGCCGTGCTCACCTTCACCGTCAGCCTCCGGCCCGGCCGCGGTCAGTAGGGTTGGGTGGTGCTCTCCGCCCTCCGACCGCCGGTCACCGTCCGGGTGCCTGCGAAGATCAACCTGCACCTCGCGGTCGGTGGCGTGCGCGAGGACGGGTACCACGACCTGGTCACCGTGTTCCACGCCGTGAGCCTGTTCGACGAGGTCGCGGTCTCGGCGAGCGACGAGCCGGGGCTCGAGGTGTTCGGCGAGGGAGTCTCCGAGGTCCCGGTGGACGACACCAACCTCGCCTGGCGCGCCGTCGACCTGCTGGCCCGCCACTCCGGGCGTGATCCCGAGGTGAAGGTCGTGCTCCGCAAGGGCATCCCGGTCGCCGGGGGCATGGCCGGGGGGAGTGCCGACGCGGCGGGGACGCTGGTCGCGCTGGCGGCGCTGTGGAAGCTGGACCTCTCCCGGGACGAGCTGTCCGAGATGGCCGCACAGCTGGGCAGCGACGTCACGTTCGCGCTGCACGGCGGCACCGCGCTCGGCACCGGGCGCGGCGAGCAGATCGTGCCCGTGCTCTCCCGGCACCCGCTGCACTGGGTGATCGCCCTGGCCCGCCGCGGGCTCTCCACACCCACGGTCTTCCACGAGCTGGACCGGTTGCGCGGGGCGGACGAGCCGCCCGAGCGACCGGTCGAACCCGTCCTGGGGGCGCTGGCCCAGGGCGATCCCCGCGTGCTGGCGCTGGCGCTGGGCAACGACCTGCAGGCCGCGGCCGTCAGCCTGGCGCCGGACCTGCGCCGCACCCTGCGGGCCGGGGTGAGCGCGGGCGCGCTCGCCGGGATCGTCTCCGGCTCCGGTCCCACCTGCGCCTTCCTCTGTCCCAGCGCGGACTCCGCTGTCGAGGTCGCCGCCGAGCTGGCGGGTGTCGGCGTGTGCCGTACCGTCCGCGTCGCGCACGGCCCGGTGCCGGGCGCGCGCGTCGTCGCGTCGGACGGCTCCGACACCCCACCCACCCCGAGCGGCTCCTGGCCGCCTGCGAGAGCGTGATAATGGCTGGTCAGAACCTCGTCAACCTGGAGAGCGTCACCGCTCACGTCCCGGGGGACGCCTCCCGCGTGCTGCTGGACGCCGTGTCGCTCGGCATCGAGCGGGGCGAGCGCGTCGGCGTCGTGGGGCTCAACGGGGGCGGCAAGACCACGCTCCTGGAGGTCCTCTCCGGGCGCCGCGAGCCCAACGCGGGCCGCGTCTCCCGGCTCGGTGGGCTCAAGCTCGCCTACCTGACCCAGGGGGACGACTTCCCGAAGGGCTCCACGGTCCGGGACGTGGTGCTCGCCGAGTACGGCTCCGACCACGAGTGGGCGAGCGACGCGAAGGCCAGGGACGTGCTGGGCGGCCTCGGGATCCGTGACCTCGAGCGGTCCACGGACGGGCTGTCCGGCGGCGAGAAGCGCCGGGTCGCGCTGGCCCGCGCGCTGCTCGGCGAGCCCGATCTCGTGGTGCTGGACGAGCCGACCAACCACCTGGACATCGAGGGCGTCACCTGGCTCGCGGAGCACCTGATCGCCCGGCGCTGCGGCGTCGTGGTGGTCACGCACGACCGCTGGTTCCTCGACTCGGTCTGCACGCGGACCTGGGAGGTCGCGAACGGGCAGGTCGAGAGCTACCTCGGCGGCTACCAGGACTGGGTCTACGCCCGGGCCGAGCGCACCAAGCAGGCGGACGCGGCGGAGGCCCGGCGGCGGAACCTGGCGCGCAAGGAGCTGGCCTGGCTGCGCCGCGGACCGCCCGCGCGGACGTCGAAGCCCCGGTACCGGATCGAGGCCGCGGAGGCGCTGATCGCGGACGTCCCGCCGCCGCGGAACTCCGTGGAGCTGCTGAACTTCGCCACGAACCGGTTGGGCCGCACCGTCCTCGAGCTCGAGGATGCGACCGTGAAGATCGGCGAGCGGACGCTGCTGGACCACCAGACCTGGCGGCTCGGCCCGGGGGACCGGATCGGGATCGTCGGGGTGAACGGCTCCGGCAAGACCACGCTGCTGCGGGCCCTGACCGGCGAGCGCCCGCTGGACGGCGGGAAGCGCGTGCAGGGCACCACCGTGCAGCTCGCGCAGCTCACGCAGGACCTCGTCGACCTGCCGAAGGACATGCGGGTGCTGGAGGCGGTCGAGGCCGTCGCCAAGTACGTGCGGTTCGGCAAGGAGGAGATGACGGCCTCCCAGGTCGCCGAGCGCCTCGGCTTCCCGCCCGCGCGGCAGTGGACGCCGGTGGGGCGGCTCTCCGGCGGCGAGCGGCGCAGGCTGCAGCTCACCCGGCTGCTCATGGCCGAGCCGAACGTCCTGCTGCTGGACGAGCCGACGAACGACCTGGACGTGGACACCCTGACCAACCTCGAGGACCTGCTCGACGGCTGGCCGGGCACGTTGATCGTGGTCAGCCACGACCGGTACCTCACCGAGCGGGTGTGCGACACTGTGGTCGCGCTGTTCGGGGACGGCAGGATCACGCACCTGCCGGGCGGGATCGAGGAGTACCTGCGCCGCCGGGCGATCCAGGGCACCGACACGTCCGCCCCGCAGACCGGCCCGTCGGCGAAGGCCACCGGCTCCGCTGCGCCCAAGGCGGTGGACGCCGCGGCCCAACGGGTCGCCCGCAAGGAGGCCCAGCGTCTGGAGCGCCGCATGACACAGCTGACGAAGCGCGCCGAGCAGCTGCACACCAAGCTCGCCGAGGCCGCCACGGACCCGCAGAAGCTGATCGAGCTCTCGTCGGAGCTCAAGCAGGTCCAGGCGGAGCAGGAGCAGGTCGAGGTGGAGTGGCTGGAGGCCGCGGAGCGCGCCGAGGCCTGACCCGCGTCAGGACGTGGGGGCCGCCGCGAGCTGCGCGGTGGCGCCGAAGAGGGCGGCGCTCGCGATCGGGTCCATGTAGTCGTTACTCGCGCGGACTCGGCGGCCTCCCGCGCTGTCCTGCTCGAGGTGGTGGTCGCGGGGCCTGCGGGCCCCGGGCCGGCCCGCTGACATCTCGGCGCGGTGGCGGAGTCGATGGCGTCAGTGCCGTGTCAGGGAGATCGCAGGGCCGGCCGCGATGCTCGTCGGCATGGAACCTGTCCTCTGCGTCGAAGGCCTGCGCAAGACCTTCGGCGACACCACCGCGCTGGCGGGCATCGACCTGTCCGTGCGCCGCGGCTCGGTGCTCGGTCTGTTGGGCCCCAACGGGTCCGGCAAGACCACCACCGTGCGCATCCTGTCCACCCTGCTGCGTCCGGACGGCGGGCGGGCCACCGTGCTGGGCCACGACGTCGTGGCCGAGGCCGCGGCGGTCCGCGCCGTCGTCGGGCTGACCGGCCAGTACGCCGCGGTCGACGACGCCCTCTCCGGCCTGGAGAACCTGCAGCTGATCGCCCGGCTGCTGGACCTCTCCCGGCGCGACGCCAAGGCCCGCGCCGACGAGCTCGTGGAGCGCTTCGGCCTGGCCGACGCCGCCCGACGTCGGGTCAAGACCTACTCCGGCGGCATGCGTCGGCGGCTGGACCTGGCCGCGAGCCTGGTCGGCAGGCCGGACGTGCTGTTCCTCGACGAGCCCACCACCGGCCTCGATCCCCGGCACCGCAACGAGGTGTGGGACCAGGTCCGCACGCTCGCCGCCGAGGGCACCACGGTCCTGCTGACCACGCAGTACCTGGAGGAGGCCGACCAGCTCGCCGAGGACCTGGTCGTCCTCGACCGGGGTCGGGTCATCGCGACCGGCACCCCGGCGTCGCTGAAGTCGGACGTCGGCGGACAGCTGCTGCACGTCCGGCCGCTGCACCGCACGGACGTGCCCGCCGTCGCGACCCTGCTCGCCGAGCTGACCCCCGAGGCGCCCGCCATCGACCCGACGGGGGAGCTGACCGTCGCAGGCTCGCCCGAGCTGCTCCAAGCCCTCGGTGCGCGGCTCGGTGCCGGCTCCGGGGTGCCGATCGCCGAGCTGGGGTTGCGCCTGCCCAGCCTCGACGACGTCTTCCTGACCCTGACCGGCCACGCAGCCGAGGAGATCACCGCATGACCACCCGCACCGACAGCCTCGCGCCCGTCCCCACGCCCGTCCGGGAACCGATGCCACGCACCGGAGCCCGCCACGGGCCACTCCGGCACGCGATGACGCTCGCCTGGCGCGGGCTCGTCAAGACCGTGCACTCGCCCGAGGCGCTGATCGACGTGACGCTGCAGCCGGTCATCTTCCTGCTGCTGTTCGTCTACGTCTTCGGCGGCGCGATCGCCGGCGACCCCTCGGCCTACCTGCAGTTCGCCCTGCCCGGCGTGCTCGTCCAGACGGTGATCTTCGCGTCCGCCGGGACCGGCACCGCGCTGGCCGACGACCTGCACACCGGTATCTTCGACCGCTTCCGCAGCCTGCCGATCCCGCGGTCGGCGCCGCTGCTCGGGGCGATCACCGCGGACCTCGCGCGGTACGCCACCTCCGGTGTGATCATGCTGGTGTTCGGCGCGATCCTCGGCTTCCGCACCGAGGCGGGCCCGCTCGCGATCGTCGCCTCGCTGGCGATGGTCATGGCCTTCGCGTTCGCCCTGTGCTGGGTGTTCACCGCGCTGGCGATGGTCGTCAAGGAACCGCGCTCGGTGCAGGGTCTGGGCGCGTTGATCTCGCTGCCGCTGACCTTCGGCAGCAACGTGTTCGTGCCCGCGAGCACCATGCCCGGCTGGCTGCAGGGCTGGGTGAACGTCAACCCGGTGTCCAAGACCGCCGACGCGGTCCGCGGCCTGCTGCTGGGCGGCCCGGTCGCAGGCCCCGCCGGGACGGCCCTGATCTGGGCCGCGGGCATCACGCTGGTGTTCGCGCCGGTGGCGGTGGCCCTGTACCGCCGTCGGACCTGACCGGGACGACGCAGACGGACCGCAGCAGGTCCAGCCCGGCCTGCGTCGGCAGGCTCGCCGCCTCCCGGCGCAGGCCCTCGTCCGTCTCCCGCAGTAGGGCACGGACGGGGGGATCGCTCAGGTCGAGCGTGCCGCGGCGGGCCTCGGCGACCCCCAGCGCCCGCGCCGCACCCGCGGCGTCCCCCCGGGCGATGGCGAGCTGCGCGACCGTCTCGGCGACGACCGCCACCACCGGCCCGTCCCGGCTCGTCTCGCCTGCGTCGACGGCCTTCGCGAGCAGCGCGGCCGCCGCGGCGGGCGCGTTCGCCGCGAGCTCGAGCAACGCCTGCTGGACGTGCAGGTGCGCGACCCGCTGCGCCACCGCGATCCCGCTGCCGGCGGCCGGATCGACCTCCGCCAGCCGGGCCCGCGCGCCGTCGAGGTCGCCCTCCAGCCGGTCGAGCTCGGCCAGCGAGACCAGCACCATCTCCGGCGTGGCGTAGGCCGACCCGCTCATCCGGTCCAGCGCCTCGCCGTAGAGCTTGCGCGCCAGCGCGTGGTCGCCGCAGCGCGCCGCGAGGGCCCCGCGCTGGACCATGAACTGCGGGAGGTCGTCGTCGTTGGAGAGCTCGGTGGCCAGGGCCATCGCCTCGTCGAAGGCGGCGGCGGCCGCGTCGGCGTTCCCGGCCCACTTCTCCAGCTCGCCGAGGGTCGTCAGCGTCATGCCCAGCCCGAACCGGTCGCCGACCTGCGTGAACAGGGTGTGCGCGGCGCGCACCAGCTCCCGCTCGAGGTCGATCAGGCCGGAGTTCTCCGACAGCGTGGCACGGATCTCGAGTGCGAACGCGCGCACCCAGGGGTCGGGGTGGGTGGTGCTGATCGCGGTCAGCGGCTCCTGGTCCCTGACCAGGAACGCCTCGCTGATCGGCGCCAGCAGGTCCAGCGCCGGGTGTCGGGGCTGAGGCACGGACTCGGCCAGGTGCCGGGCCGTCGCGATGTACCGCTGCGCGGCGGGCATCTGCCCGCGGCCGAGCGACTCGATCGCCTGGAAGGCGGTCACGCGGGCGACGGCCGAGGCGGGCGCCTCCGCCGCGGGGAGCTCCCCGACGGACCGCACCCAGCTCATCGACTCCTCGGTGGCGCCACGGATGAGCCAGGCCCAGAACATGGCCGCGACCAGCCGGTACGCCATGGCCGAGTCCCGCTGCCCGACGGCCCGGCGCAGCGCTCCGGTGATGTTGCCCGCCTCCGCCCGGAGCACCGCGAGCCACCGCAGCTGGTCCCGGCCGCGCAGCTCCGGCTCGGCCCGCTCGACCAGCGCGACGGTCCAGGCCGCGTGCCGCGCCTCCGTCCGCGGCTGCTCGCCCGCCGCGACCAACCTTTCCCGTGCGTACTCCCGGATCGTCTCCAGCATCCGGTAGCGGGTCGGGCTGCCGGGCACGGTGACGACCAGCGACTTGTCGACGAGGGCGGCGAGCGTGCTGAAGGGGTCGTCCAGCCCGTCCCCGCAGACCTGGTCGGTGGCGTCCGCTGTGGCGCCGCCCGCGAACACGGACAGCCTGCGGGCCAGGGCGCGTTCGGGCTCGGTGAGCAGGTCCCAGCTCCAGTCGACCACCGCGCGCAGGGTCTGGTGGCGGGGCAGCACGGTGCGCGAGCCGGAGGTGAGGAGCCGGAACCGGTCGTCCAACCGAGCGAGGATCTCCGCGGGGGTCAGCATCCGCAGCCGAGCGGCGGCGAGCTCGATCGGCAGCGGCTGGCCGTCCAGCCTGCGGCAGATCTCCGGGATGGCCGGGTCGGCGGTGTCGAAGTCCGGGGCGACGGCGGCCCCGCGGTCGACGAACAGCCGGACGGCCGCGGTCTCGTCCAACGCCTCCACGGGGTGCAGCCGCTCGCCGGGGACGGCCAGCGGCTCCCGGCTCGTCGCGAGGATCCGCACCGCGGCGCAGCGGTCCAACAGGGTGCCCGCGAGCCCGGCGGCGGCGTGCACCAGGTGCTCGCAGTTGTCCAGGACGAGGGTCAGCTCGCGCCCGCCGACCGCGGCGACGAGCCGGTCGACCGCGTCCGTGTGCTCCTCCTGCCGGATGACCAGCTCCGGGGTGCCGACCGCCGCCAGCACGGTCTCGACCAGCTGGTCCGGCCCGGTGAGCGGGGCCAGCTCGGCGACCGTCGCTGCGGGCGCGGCCTCCCGCGCGAGCCTCGTCTTGCCCGCCCCGCCGGGCCCCACGAGGGTGACCAGCCGGGCCGTGTCCAACAGCTCACGCAGCCGGGTGACGTCCGCGTCCCGGCCGACGAAGCTGGTCAGCGCGGCCGGGGGAGCGGACCGGGTCGGCCGGGGCGGCGCGGGCGCCACCGGCGCCGAGACCCCCCGCAGGACGTCCAGCCGGGTCGAGTCCAGCTCCGGTCCGGGATCGACCCCGAGCTCCCCGGCCAGCCGCGCGCGGGTGCGGTCCAGGACCGCGAGGGCGTCCGCCTGACGACCGGTGGCGTGCAAGGCGCGGGCCAGCGCGGCGGCGGCGCTCTCCCGCAGCGGCTGTTCCCCGAGCAGCACGGTCAGCGGCTCCACGCTCGCCGCGGCGTGCCCCAGCCGCAGGTCCAGCCCCGCCGCCCGTTCGACGGCGGCCGCGCGCTGCTCGTCCAGCCGGTCGGCGGCGACGGTCGCGAACGGCAGCCTGCGGACGTCCGCCAGCGCGGGGCCCCGCCAGAGCGCGAGGGCCTGCCCCACCAGCTCCCGCGCGGCCGCGGGATCGGGCTCGTGGGTGGCCTCGGCGAGACGTCCGGCGGCGCGCACCGCGTCCACGTCGCCGTGCCCGATCTCCAGTCGGTACCCGCCGGGCACGGTGGCCACGAGCTCGGGCCCGAGGGCTCGGCGCAGCCGCGAGACCAGGGCCTGCAGGGCGTTCGCGCTCGCAGGCTCGCCGCCCCACAGGTCGTCCACCAGCGTCTCGCCGGTCACGGTGCGGCCCGGGGCGAGCGCGAGCCGGGCGAGCAGGCCGCGCAGCCGCAGGCCCGCGGGCGCGACGTCCGCGCCCGAGGCGGCCCACGCCGCCACCGGGCCCAGCACGCCGATCCGCATCGCCCCAGTCTGCCGCGCGACCCGTGCCAGCGCTAGCGATATATCGCTCAACCGCCGTCGAGAGGAACCTCAGTGCTGTTCGATCATGGTCTGGCCCACACCCCGGTTCATCTCGACGTGAGCTCGTCCAGCAGGAACGCCTCGGCCTTCACTCCCGTGCCGAACATGGACAGCGACAGGCTCTCGTCGATGCCGTGCCACCGGCTGGCCGGATCGCCGACGCCGGTGACCAGCACCGCCGCGCCCGGGAAGGTGCGCGCGAACTCGGCGATGAACGGGATGGACCCGCCGATGCCGGTCTCCACCGCGGCGTTGCCGTAGGCCTCGGAGAAGGCGCGCTTGGCGGCGTCGTACGCGCCGCCGTTCGCGTCCAGCGAGAACGGCTCGGCCACGCCCGAGCCCGGGGTGATGGTGACCCGGGCGCCCCACGGAGTGTGCGCACGCAGGTGCTCGGCCAGCTTGTCCCGCGCCGCGAGGGTGTCCTCGCCGGGCGCGAGCCGCATGCTGACCATCGCGCGGGCCCTGGGCAGCAACACGTTCGCCGACTGGGCCACGCTCGGCGCGTCGATCCCCAGCACGGCGATCGCGGGCTTGTGCCAGATCCGCTCGGCGAGCGTGCCGGTCCCGAGCAGCTCGGCGCCCTCGACCAGCCCGGCCTCGGCCCGGAACTCGGCCTCGGGCATGTCGGTGGCCGCGGCGTCCGTCCCCTCGTTGTGCCGCAGACCGGCGACGGCGACCTCGCCCTTCTCGTCGTGCAGGCTCGCGAGCGTGTGGGTGAGGGCGGTGAGCGCGTCCCCGACCGGGCCGCCGAAGACCCCGGAGTGCAGCGGCCGCTCCAGCAGCGACACCTCCACGACCACGTCCACCAGGCCGCGCAGGCTCGTGGTCAGCGCCGGGACGTCCACCGCCGGGTTGGCGGCGTCCGCGATGACGATGACGTCCGCGGCCAGCAGTTCGTGGTGCTCGGCGAGCAGGGCGGGCAGCGTCGGCGAGCCGGACTCCTCCTCGCCCTCGATGAACAGCGTGACCCCGACCGGGGGCTTCCCGTCGAACGCCCGCAGTACGCCGAGGTGGGTCATCACGCCGGCCTTGTCGTCCGCGGCGCCGCGCCCGTAGAGCCGACCGTTGCGCTCCGTCGGCTCGAACGGCGGGCTGGTCCACTGGTCGTCCCCGCCGGTGGGCTGGACGTCGTGGTGGGCGTAGAGCAGCACCGTCGGCTGCCCCTCGGGCGCGGGCCACCGCGCGACGACGGCGGGTGCCCCGTCCCCCGCCCGCAGGATCTGCAGGGTGGTCGGGTTCAGCGCCCCGGCCAGCTCGGCGACGGCCGCGGCGCTGGCCTCGGTGTCCGCCGCGTGCGCGGGATCGGCCCAGATGCTGGGGATCCGCACGAGACGTTCGAGGTCGGCGCGGGCGGCGGGCAGGACCGCCTCGACGGCCGCGGCCAGGGATTCCCGGGTGTCGGACACGAGGCGACGGTACCCCCGCGGCCGTAGGCTGGGGATATGTCCCGGTTCCTGGTGTCGTTGCTGGACTCCGCCCGCGTGACGACCCGCGGTATGACCACCGGCGAACCCGCCGAACCCGCCCGTCGCACCTGGTCGGAGGTGCACGCCGTCGCCCGCGGGCGGGCCGACGCACTGCGCCGGGAGGGGCTGGGCGCCGGGCAGGCCGTCGGGGTGCTCGCCGGGGAGCCGGTCGTCATCGCCCCGCTCGCGCAGGCCGTCTGGCTGCTCGGCGGGAGCGTCACGATGCTGCACCAACCCACGGCCCGCACCGACCTCGCGCGCTGGGCCGAGGAGACCGTCCAGGTGCTCCACATGATCGGCGCGAAGACCGTGCTGCTCGGTGCCCCGTTCGACGCGCTGGCCCCGGTCCTGGAGGAGCGCGGCGTCCCGTTCCTGCTGATCGACGCGCTCACCGGGGACCCGGGGGCGTTCGCCCCGGACGACGCCGTCGCCGCCGAGGGCGACACGGCGTTGCTCCAGCTCACGAGCGGGTCGACGGCCGAGCCGAAGGCCGTGCGGATCACCCACGGGAACCTGCACGCCAACATCTCGGGCATGCGGGAGGCGGCGCGGCTGGACGTCGAGCGGGACGTGATGGTCTCGTGGCTGCCGCTGTTCCACGACATGGGCATGGTCGGGTTCCTGACCATCCCCATGGTGACCGGCCTGGAGCTGGTCACGGTCACGCCGGTGGACTTCCTGTCCCGGCCGCTGCTGTGGGCCGAGCTGATCTCGAAGTACGGCGGCACCGTCACCGCCGCCCCGAACTTCGCCTACGCGGTCCTCGCCCGCCAGCTCGCGCGGGCCTCCGACCTGGATCTCTCGTCGTTGCGGATCGCGCTGAACGGGGCCGAGCCCGTCGACCCGGCCGCGGTCGCCGCGTTCGTCGAGGCCGGCGCGCGGTTCCGGCTGCGGCCGGAGTCGGTGCTGTGCGCCTACGGCATGGCCGAGACCGGGCTCGGGGTGGCGTTCGCGCCGGTCGAGGCGGGGCTGGCCGTGGACGAGATCGACGCCGAGGCGCTCGAGTCCGGCCGGCGCGCCGAGCCCGGCACAGGGCGCGTCTTCCCGCTGCTCGGGCCGCCGTTGCCGGGCATCGAGGCGCGCGTGGTCGGGGAGGCGGGCGAGGTGCTCGGCACCCGGGGGGTCGGGGTGATCCAGCTGCGCGGCGAGTCCGTGACGCCGGGGTACCTCACCGTCGACGGCCCGCTCGCCACCCAGGACGCGGACGGCTGGTTCGACACCGGGGACGAGGGCTACCTGACCGAGGACGGGCAGGTGGTGGTGTGCGGCCGGCGCAAGGACGTGATCATCATGGGCGGCCGCAACATCTATCCCACGGACATCGAGCGGGCCGCGGCGGAGGCGGACGGCGTCCGCGCGGGCAACGCCGTGGCCGTCCGGCTGCCCGCGGGGGAGCGGCGGGAGTCGTTCGCCGTGGTCGTGGAGTCCCGGCGGACGGACGACGTGGACGTGATCCGCAAGGACGTGATCTCGCGGGTGATGGACGCGGTGGGGGTGCGGCCCGCCCGCGTGGAGGTGCTGGCGCCGGGTTCGCTGCCGAAGACCCCGAGCGGCAAGCTGCGCCGCGCCGCGACCGCCGATCTCCTCTAGACCGTGCGCGGTGAGTGCCACTCACCGCGCACGGCTCAGGAGAGGGCGTGGAAGCGGTTCTGGGTGGGCTCGAGGCCCTGCTCCAGCAGCGCCTCGACGGCGTCCGCGGCCAGGTCGACCGCGAAGTCCAGCTCCTTGCGCTCGGTCGGGGAGAACTTCTTGAGCACGAAGTCCGCCGGGTCCTGACGGCCGGGCGGGCGGCCGATGCCGAAGCGCAGCCGCAGGTAGTCCTTCGTGCCGATCGAGCGGCTGATCGAGCGCAGCCCGTTGTGCCCGCCCTCGCCGCCGCCCCGCTTCAGCCGGACCACGCCGAAGCCGAGGTCCAGGTCGTCGTGCGCGACGACGAGGTCCTCCCGGGGAACCGAGAAGTACCGCACGAGCCCGGCGACGGGGCCGCCGGACTCGTTCATGTACGTGCGCGGTTTGGCCAGCACGACCTTGCGGCCCGCCAGCCTGCCCTCGGCGACCTCGGCGTTGGACCGCTTGTGCAGCGAGAACCGCGCCCCTGCCCGGTCGGCGAGCAGCTCGACGACGGCGAACCCGACGTTGTGCCGGGTCTCCGCGTAGCCGGGCCCGGGGTTCCCGAGCCCGACCACCAGCGCGGTGCCCGCTGCGGCCATCAGCTCTCGGAGTTGGAGGACGAGCCCTCGGAGGACTCGGCGGCCGGGGTCTCCGGCTGGTCCTCGACCACGCCGGCGCCCTCGGTGTCGATCTCGGCCTCGAGGTCCTCGGCGGTCGGCGCGGCGACCACGTTGACGGCCAGGTACTCGGGGTCGGTGCGCAGCTCGGAGCCCTCGGGGAGGACGAGCTGGCCCGCGAGGAACTGGGTGCCGACCTCGGCGCCCTCGACCGAGAGCTCGATGCTCTCGGGGATGTTCAGGGCGTCCGCCTCGAGCTCGATGGTGTTGAGCTCCTGGGTCACGAGCGAGCCGGGGGCGGCCTCGCCGGTGACGATGACCTGCACCTCGACGACGACCTTCTCGCCCTTCTTGATCACGAGGAGGTCGACGTGCTCGATGTACGGGCGGATCGGGTGGAAGGTGACCGTCTTGGTCAGCGCGAGCTGCGCGCCACCGGCGACGTCCAGCTCGAGGATCGCGTTGCGACCCTGCTCGCGGACGACGGCGGCGAACTCCAGCGACGGGAGCGCCAGGTGCTGCGGGTCGGTGCCGTGCCCGTACAGGACGGCGGGGATCTTGCCCGCCTTGCGGGTGCGGCGCGCTGCGCCCTTGCCGAACTCGGTCCGGGTCTCGGCGGCGATCTTGGACTGGGCCACGGTGGGTCTCTCTCCTCGGTACTGCGGATGACGTGCGCGCGGCGAGGAGGGACGACCGAGAGGGGCCGACCACGTCGATGACGGCGGGCTCGACGAACACCCGCCCTCGCCGCGGAATGGTGACGAGCGTACGCCGGCGCCCGCAGCCCCCCGGAGGTGGGTGTTCTCGTCAGTTTCGACGATTTCGGCGTGTCGCTGCTACGGCCGCCGCCGCGTGTCGCGATGGGCCGGATGTCCGCACACACTCCAGGCATTCGGGGGAACGCCATGACCACCACGCCGACCAACACGCCGCACCGGCTCAGCGACGTCGACTCCGCGACCGAGGCGATCCCGGCGGTCCCGACCTTCGCGGCGGTCCCCGCCCAGCGTTCGCCGGGGGACCGGCCGTCCGCCGCCGAGGGCTACCGGGTCATGACCGTCGGTGAGGCCGCGGGGGCGCGGATGTGGACGCGGGGTCGGGCCCCCGCCCCGGGGCCCGAGGTGGGGTCGACCGGGGCCGTCGACCCGGGGGCGGCGTGGAACGCCACGGGCGACCGGGGTGTGCCTGCGAACCCGATCCCTGCCGCGGAGCCGTGGCCGACCACGCTCTCGCGCCGCGCGGAGAAGAAGGCCGCGGAGCGCAAGCGCCGCCGCCTGCCCTGGGTGACCGCCGGTCTGGCCGTCAGGCGTTGCCGTCGAACAGGCTGGTGACCGAGCCGTCGTCGAAGACCTGGTGGATCGCCTCGGCGAGCAGCGGGGCGATGGACAGCACCGTCATCCCGGGGAAGCGCTTCTCCTCCGGGATCGGCAGGGTGTCCATGAAGATGACCTCGCGCGCGCCGCAGGTGCTCAGCCGCTCCACCGCGGGGCCGGAGAGGACGCCGTGGGTGGCCGCGATGATCACGTCCTGGGCGCCCTCCTTGAGCAGCACCTCGACCGTCTTGGCCACGGTGCCGCCGGTGTCGATCATGTCGTCGATCACCACGCAGGTGCGGCCCTCGACCTCACCGACCACCCGGTTCGCCACGGCCTCGTTCGGCTTGCGCGGGTCCCGGGTCTTGTGGATGAAGGCCAGGGGCGTGCCGCCGAGGGTCTCCGCCCAGCGCTCCGCGAGCCGCACGCGGCCCGAGTCCGGCGAGACCACCGCCAGGTCCGCGCCGGAGTAGCGCTCCTTGATGTGCGTGGCCAGCACCGGGAGGGCGAACAGGTGGTCCACCGGGCCGTCGAAGAAGCCCTGGATCTGAGACGTGTGCAGGTCGACGGTCATGATCCGGTCCGCGCCCGCCGTCTTGAACAGGTCGGCGACCAGGCGCGCGGTGATGGGCTCACGGCCGCGGTGCTTCTTGTCCTGGCGCGCGTAGCCCCAGAACGGCATGACCACGGTGATCCGCTTGGCCGAGGCGCGCTTGAGCGCGTCGACCATGATCAGCTGTTCCATGATCGCGTCGTTGATCGGGGCGGAGTGCGCCTGCAGCACGAAGGCGTCGCACCCGCGGACGGACTCCTCGAAGCGGACGAAGATCTCGCCGTTCGCGAAGGAGTACGCCGACTGCGGCGTGACGGTGACATCGAGGTGCTTGGCGACCTGCTCGGCCAGCTCCGGGTGCGTCCTCCCGGCGAAGAACATCAGGTTCTTCTTGGGCTGACCCGACATGGCACTCACTGCGCTGAGCCTCCTTGGCCGCTTCCGGCTGCGTTCGTGGCGCGCTCGGCGGCCTCGGCCGCCGGCGTTCCGGGTCGCTTCCGTACGACCCACCCGTCGATGGTGCGCTGTGGCCCGGACGACACCGCCAGCGCCCCCGGCGGGACGTCCTCGCGGACCACCGTCCCCGCCCCCGTGTAAGCGCCGTCGCCGATGCTCACCGGGGCGATGAACATCGTGTCCGATCCGGTGCGCACGTGGGAACCGATGCTGGTCCGGTGCTTGCTGACACCGTCGTAGTTCACGAACACCGACGACGCCCCGATGTTGCTCTGCTCGCCGATCGTCGCGTCCCCCACGTAGGTCAGGTGCGGGACCTTCGAGCCGCGCCCGATCTCCGCGTTCTTGGTCTCGACGAACGTGCCGATCTTGCCGCTCTCCCCGAGCCGGGTCCCGGGCCGCAGGTACGCGAACGGGCCGACGCTGGCGCCCGCCCCGACGACCGACGCCGAGCCGTGCGTGCGGATCACCGACGCACCCTCGCCGACCTCGCAGTCCACCAGCGTGGTGTCCGGCCCGACGACGGCGCCGTCCCGGACGGTCGTCCGGCCGCGCAGCTGCGTCCCCGGCTCGACGACGACGTCCCGCCCGAGCGTGACCTGCACGTCCACCCAGGTCGTGGCCGGGTCGACGACGGTCGCCCCGCCCAGCATCACCCGGCGCAGCACCCGGCGGTTGAGCTCCGCGCGGACCTCGGCGAGCTGCACGCGGTCGTTCACCCCGGCGACCAGCCACGGGTCGTCGACGCGCACGGCCTCGACCCGCAGCCCGTCCGCCACGGCCAGCGCGACGAGGTCGGTGAGGTACCGCTCGCCCTGCGCGTTGTCGGTGTCGAGGCGGGCGAGCCCGGCGGTGAGGAACTCCGCGTCGAACGCGTACACGCCCGAGTTGATCTCGGTGATCGACTGCTGCTCCGGGGTGGCGTCCTTCTGCTCCACGATCGCGGTCACCCGGCCCTCGGCCCGCACGATCCGGCCGTACCCGGTCGGGTCGGGGAGATCCGTGGTGAGCAGGGTGACGGCGGCCCCGGAGTGCGCGTCGAGCACTCGGCCGAAGGTGGAGGCGTCGAGCAGCGGGACGTCCCCGTAGGTGACGAGCACGGTGCCGGTCAGGCCGCCGGGCAGTGCGGAGAGCCCGCAGCGGACCGCGTCCCCGGTGCCGTTCTGCTGCTCCTGGACGGCGGTGCGGACGTCCCGGGCGATCTCCTCGCCGATCCCGAGCAGTGCCGCGGTGACCTCCGCCCGCCCGTGCCCGACGACCACCGCGAGGTGCTCGGGCTCGAGCTCGGCGACGGCGTGCACGGCGTGCCCGAGCAGGCTCCGCCCGCCCAGCTCGTGCAGGACCTTGGGGGTGGCCGAGCGCATCCGCGTGCCCTCGCCCGCGGCCAGCACCACCGACGCGGTCGGTCGGGGGGAGTCGGGCATGGGTACTCCTTCGCCTCGGGACCTCGGCGCGGTGATCCTACGCGCGCCGCCCGGGGCATCCGTCCCGCGTCGACGACCTGGGCGAACCCGGGCAGCGGCGCCACGGCCCGCCGCTCGGACGCCGTGCGGGGCCGGTCGTCGCCCGCAGACGACCGTTCGTCGCCTGCGGCGAGCCTGCGGGTGTGTCGGAGCGACAGACCGGGGTTCCTCTGAGCGGAGTCGCTCGACCGATCGGAGGATGCGCAGATGCCCACCCGCACGGCACGGACCGCCTGGAACGGCTCCCTCGAGGAGGGCTCCGGGCAGGTCGAGCTGACCAGCAGCAGGGTCGGCACGTACGAGGTCAGCTTCCCGAAGCGCGCGGCCGACGAGGCCGGGGGCACCACCAGCCCGGAGGAGCTGATCGCGGCGGCGCACTCGTCCTGCTACGCCATGCAGCTCTCGGCGCTGATCGGTCAGGAGGGGGCTACGCCGGAGTCGCTCGACGTGACGGCGGACGTCTCGCTCGGCCCGGACTCGGCGGGCGGGTTCCGGATCACCGGGATCGCCCTGAAGGTCCGCGGCGAGGTTCCCGGAATGGACGCGACCGCGTTCGGGAAGGCGGCCCAGGCCGCCAAGGAGAGCTGCCCGGTCAGCAAGGCGCTGACCGGCACCACGATCACGCTGGACGCTGCCCTGGAGTGAGATCGGGCAGGGAGGAGACGACATGCGATCCATGAACGTCCTCGGGTGCACCGGGAACGGCCGCGAGGAGCCGCCGCCCCCGCCACCGAAACCGACCGACTGACAGACGGGGCCGCCCACCGGGATCCGGTGGGCGGCCCTTCGTCGTCCGCTCCGCCGCCAGGATTCGAACCTGAACCATCTGAACCAAAATCAGAGGTGCTGCCGTTACACCACGGCGGACCACGCGTCCATCCTGTCACGGATGAGGTGATCTCCTCAGCCAGGATGAGGAGATCTTCCCCGTCGGCCTTCCGGAGCACGGCCCCAGACGAGAAGGTGGGGGCGTGCTGAGCCTGCTGCCCGAACGTCTGGACCGGATGGTGCTGCTCGGCGCCCACTGCGACGACATCGCGGTCGGGGCGGGCGGGGCGCTGCTGGAGCTGTGCCGCTCCCATCCGGGCGTCACGGTGACCGCGCTCGTGCTGACCGGCGGCGGGTCGCTGCGCGAGGAGGAGGAACGGGCCGCGCTCGCGGCGTTCTGCCCCGGCGCGGCGCTCGAGGTCGTGGTCCTCGACCTGCCGGACGGGCGCCTCCCGGTCCGCTGGGAGCGGGTCAGCCAGGCGGTGGAGGAGGTCCGCAGGCGCGGCGAGCCGGACCTCGTCCTCGGCCCCTCCCCGCACGACGCCGAACCGGACCGTCGGGTCCTCGCCGGGATCGTCCCGTCGGTGTTCCGGGACCACCTGACGCTGGGCTACGAGCTGCTGACCTGGGAGGGCGACCTCGTACAGCCCACGGCGTTCCTCCCGCTCGCCGAGCCGGTCCTGCGGGAGAAGATCGCGAAGCTGCACGAGCACTACGGCAGCCAGCAGGACCGCGCGTGGTTCGACGCCGAGACCTTCGCCGGGCTGGCCCGGGTCCGCGGGGCCCAGTGCCACGCTCGCTACGCCGAGGGTTTCCACACGGGGCGGATCGTGCTCGGGGTCGCGCCGCTGACCGGACTCGACCCGCTCTGACAGGCGGAGCTCGCAAAGCGACCATCGGGCCGGAGGGGGAGCTTGCGGAGCCGACCATCCGGCCCGGAGGCGGAGCTTGCGGCGCCGACCATCGGGCCCGGAGGCGGAGCTTGCGGCGCCGACCATCGGGCCCGGACACTCGGGTCATGTGCCGCAACATCCGCACCCTGCACAACTTCGACCCGCCGGCGACCTCCGACGAGGTGCACGCGGCGGCGCTGCAGTTCGTCCGGAAGGTGAGCGGGGCGGCGAAGCCCTCGCAGGCCAACCAGGAGGCGTTCGACCGGGCGGTGACGGAGATCGCGCACGTCACCCGGCACCTGCTGGACGATCTCGTGACCACGGCCCCGCCGAAGGACCGCGAGGTGGAGGCGGCGAAGGCCCGCGCCCGTGCTCAGGAACGGTACGCCCGCGACTAATGTCGCATGGTGGCCCTTAGCTACCTCCGCTTCCCGCACCTGTCCGGTGACACGGTCGTCTTCGTGGCCGAGGACGACGTCTGGACCGCTCCGCTCGCAGGTGGTCGCGCGACCCGGCTGACGGCGGACGGCGTCCCGGCCAGGAACCCGCGGTTCTCCCCGGACGGCGCGCTGGTCGCGTGGAGCAGCACCAAGGACGGTGCGCCCGAGATCCGCGTGGCCGAGGCGGACGGCGGCGCGGCCCGCCGCGTGACGTTCTGGGGCGACCTGCGCACCCGGCTCGCGGGGTGGACGCCGGACGGGCGGGTCGTCGCGACCTCGGCGACGCGCAGGCACACCTCCGCCCACACCTGGGCCTACGCCGTCCCCGCGTTCGGCGGGCGGCCCCACGAGCTGCCCTACGGGCCCGTGTCGGCGGTGTCCTACCGCGGCGTCGGCGTGCTGATCGGCCGCACCATGGCCCGGGACATGGCGTGGTGGAAGCGGTACCGCGGGGGCACGGCCGGGAAGATCTGGTGGGACCCGGCGGGGGCCGGTGCGTTCACCCGGATCCTCGCCGACCTGGACGGGCAGCTGGACGCCCCGATGCTGGTCGGGGACCGGATCGCCTTCCTCTCCGACCACGAGGACTGGGGCAACGTCTACTCGGTGGACGCGGCCGGGGGCGACCTGCGCCGGCACACCGACCACGGTCTCCCTGGCGCCCCGGAGTTCTACGCCCGGCACGCGAGCACGGACGGCGAGCGGATCGTCTACGAGGCCGCGGGCGAGCTGTACCTGCTGGACTCCCTGGACGGCACGGCGCGCCGCCTGGACATCCGCCTCGGCGGACCGCGCACCGGCCGCGAGCCCCACCGGGTCCCGACCGCCCGCTGGCTCGGCGGCGCGGTGCCGGACACGACCGGGCGGTCCAGCGTCGTGACCGTGCGGGGGACCGTCCACCGGCTGACCCACCGGGACGGGCCTGCGCGGACCTTGCTCGCCGAGCAGGGCGTCCGCGCGCGGATGGCCCAGCCGCTGGGCGGGGACCGGGCGATCTGGGTGGACGACCACACCGGCGAGGACGCCGTCGCGATCTCGCCGCTGGACCCGCACGCCGCGGGAGCGCCGGACCTCGTCCGGTACGCGGACGGGCAGGTCGGACGGGTGCTGGAGCTGGCGGCCGCACCGAACGGGACGCTCGCCGCGCTGGCCACGCACGACAACCGGCTGCTGCTGCTGGACACCGCCACCGGTGCCGTCCGGGAGCCCGCGCGCGGGGCGGCGGGGGAGATCGCGGGGCTGGCGTTCTCACCGGACTCGCGCTGGCTTGCCTACGAGGACCCGGTCGAGCCCGGCCTGAGCCGCATCATGCTGGTCGACCTGCGGGACGACTCGCTGGTCGCGGTGACCGAGCCGCGGTTCGTCGACACGGACCCGGTGTTCACCACCGACGGGAGGTACCTCGCCTTCCTGTCGCGACGCAGCTTCGACCCGATCTACGACGAGCACTCGTTCGACCTGACCTTCCCGGCCTCGTGGCGTCCGTTCCTGGTGCCGCTCGCGGCGCGCACCCCGTCGCCGTTCGGGGCGGGGCCGGATGGGCGCCCGACCTCGGGGGAGGACGAGGACCCGGAGGACCCGCCCGCCATCGAGGAGTCGGAGTCGGAGGCGGCCGAGGAGAAGCCCGCGGCGAAGGCCGACGAGGACGGCCCGCCGGAGACGGTGGTGGACGTCGAGGGCCTGGTCGACCGGGTCGTCCCGATCCCGGTGGCCGAGGGCCGCTACCGCGGGCTGGGCGCGGCGAAGGACTGCCTGCTGTGGCTGTCCGTGCCGGTCACCGGGGTGCTCGGTGACGGCCGCGCGGACGGCGAGGACCCCCATCCCGTCCTGGAGCGCTTCGACCTGAAGAAGCGCAAGGTGGACGCGATCGCCGAGCCCGCCCACGGCTACGCGGTCAGCGGGGACGGCGCTCGGCTCGTGGTCCGCGAGTCCCGCACCCTGCGGGTCCTGCGCAGCGACCGCACCGGCTCCGCCGCCCCGTCCGACTCCGACGGCGACGAGTTCGAGATCGACGTCCGCCGCATCTCGGTGACGATCGACCCGGCCGCCGAGTGGCGCCAGATGTTCGACGAGGCGGGCCGCCTCATGCGGGACCACTACTGGATCGAGGACATGGCAGGAGTCGACTGGGCGGCCGAGCTGGAGCGCTACCGGCCGTTGGTGGACGCCGTCGGCAGCACGGACGACCTCGTCGACCTGCTCTACGAGCTGCAGGGCGAGCTGGGCTCGTCGCACGCCTACGTCGTCGGCCGCGGGGGCGGCGGGGACTTCGGCGGGCGCCCCGGCTTCCTGGGCGCGGACCTGGAGCCGAGCGGGGGCGAATGGCGGGTCGCGCGGGTCCTCCCGCCCGAGACCTCCGCGCCGGACGCGCGCAGCCCGTTCACCGAGCCGGGCGTGGACGTCCGGGCCGGGGACGTGCTGCTGGAGGTCGCGGGTCGCCGCGTGGACCCCGAGCTGGGTCCGAACCCGCTGCTGCTGGGTCGCGCGGAGACGCTGACCGAGCTGACCGTGCGCAAGACCTCCGGCGAGATCCGACGCGTGGTGGTCCGGCCGCTGGCCGGCGAGCAGAACCTGCGCTACCACGACTGGGTCGCGGGGCGGCGGGCCTTCGTCGCGGACCGTTCCGCGGGGCGGCTCGGGTACCTGCACGTGCCGGACATGGTGGCCAGCGGGTGGGCGCAGCTGCACCGGGACTTCGCGCGCGAGGCGCGGCGCGAGGGCCTGGTGCTCGACGTCCGGGACAACTCCGGCGGCCACACCTCGCAGTTGGTGATCGAGAAGCTGGCCCGCAAGGTGATCGGCTGGGACGTGGTGCGCCACGCCGCGCCCGCGACCTATCCCGAGGGCGCGCCGCGTGGGCCGATCGTGCTGGTCGCGGACGAGCACGCGGGGTCGGACGGCGACATCGTCACCGCCGCGTTCAAGCGGATGGGGCTCGGGCCGGTGGTCGGCGTGCGGACCTGGGGCGGGGTGATCGGCATCGACAGCCGCTACTCGCTGGTGGACGGCACGCGCGTCACCCAGCCGCGGTACTCGTTCTGGTTCGACGACGTGCACTGGTCGGTGGAGAACCACGGCGTCGACCCGGACGTCGAGGTGGTCACCACGCCCCAGGACTGGGTGGCGGGCCGCGACCCCCAACTGGAGACGGCGGTGGATCTGGCCCTGGAGGCCCTGGAGCGGACTCCGGCGGTCACCCCACCGGACCCCGGAACCCGCCCCAGCCGCGCGAAACGCCCCCTGCCGCCCCGCCCCTGACCCCCGCCTTTACGCAAGAAAGTGCCGTTTGTGCGCTAGGTCCGCACAAAAGTGCCGTTCGTGCGAAAACTGGGGGCGTACGGAACCGGCGCCTGCCACGCCGGGGCTGGTCAGGCGGGCTCGGCCGCCGTCGCGGGCTGCGGGGCCGTAACCGGCGCCTTGCGGGGGCGCAGCAGGGCGGCCCCGACGAACGCCGCCAGGCTCAGGGCCGGGGCGATGAAGGTGGGCCAGCCGTCGAAGCCGGGGCCGAAGACGTCGTTGGGGATGTGGAGCAGCGTGTTGTCGACGCCGTAGATGGTCGGCGTGAGGACGAACAGAGCCAGCCGCACCACCAGGCCGACCGTGATCGCCGCGGCGGCGGCCGCCGTCGTGATCCGGGTCGGCCACCAGTGCCCGAGCACGAACGGCACGACGAGCCCGGCGAGCATGAGATCGAAGGCCAGGGTCAGCAGGATGCCGGTCTGCGGCACGCGCAGCGCGAACAGGATCGCGACGCCCACCACGAACGGCATGGTCAGCCGGACCCGACGCAGCAGCGGGTCCTTGCCGGTCCTCTCGTCGTGCTGCTGCTCGCGGCCCGCGATGTTCCGGACGGCGACGGCGGCGGTGCCGAGGATGACCCCGTTGGCCGTCGAGCACGAGGCGGCGACGATCGCGGACAGCACCATGATCGTCAGCCCGGCGGGTGCGTACTGCTCCAGCAGCACGAACAGCACCGGCCCGTCGGCCGGGGTGTCGCCGAAGATCGCGCCGGACGACAGCGCGACCAGGGCGTACGGGATCCCGACGAGCGCGGTGCCCGCCGCGCCGACGAAGCACGCCCGCCGGGCGATCTCCGGGGTCTTCGCGGAGAAGATCCGCTGCATGAAGTCGATCGCCACGATGTCCCCGATGCCCAGCGCGATCAGCGTCGCCCAGTTCACGACGGCGCCCTGCGCGGGATCGCCGAGCTGGCCGAGGTCGAAGGGCCCCATGCCCTCCGGCACGGTGATCCCGTAGGTGACCGCGACCCAGACCAGCAGGGCCGCCGACCCGATGACGGTGATGATGACCTGGATGAACGCGGTGTAGGCGTCGGAGAACATGCCGCCGGTGATCGTGTAGGCGAGCACGACGCCCACGATGATCAGCACGCCTGCCGTGTAGCTGGTGCCGAGGAACCGCTCGAACAGGAACCCGCCCGCGACGAGGTTGCCCGCCAGCAGGATGCAGAAGCTGAAGATCATCAGGATCGACGAGGTGATCTCCACGCCCCGGCCATACTTGATCTTGTAGAAGTCCGGCAGGCTGAGCAGGCCCATCGCGTTCATCTTCTTGGCGAAGAAGATGCCCGTCAGCAGCAGGCACAGGCCCAGCCCGAGCGGCAGCGACGCGCCTGCCCAGAAGCCGAAGCCCGCCGAGAGGTCCGTGTTGCCGAGCGTGGCGTTCGAGTCGACGGCCTGGCCCATCAGCCCCGCCGCCACGAGCGGGAGCCCGAGCGCGCGGCCCGCGACGAGGAAGTTGGTCGAGTCGCCGTCGACCTTGCGGGCGACGGCGAGCCCCACCGCGAGCACGAGGACGACGCCGATCGCGACACCGAGAATGATCATGACTGTCTCCGGTCCGGATGAGGGAGGACGTGCTCAGGAGTTCTTCGGCAGGTGGCCGGACCGCACGAGGCAGCCGAGGGTGTCGCAGATGACGCGGGTGGCGATCAGCGCCGTGATCTCCGCGTTGTCGTAGGGCGGCGCGCACTCGACGACCTCGATCCCGGCGAGCGGGCGGGCGTCGGCGATGATCTGGATGAACTTCAGTACCTCGCGGGGGAGGAACCCGCCGGGCTCCGGCCAGCCGGTGCCGGGGACGAAGGCGGCGTCGAGGCAGTCCACGTCGAAGGACAGCCAGACGGCGTCCGCGCCGTCCCACGCGACGTCGAGCGCCCGCTGCGCCGCCTCCTCGATCCCCATCTCCACGCAGTCGGTGACGGTCATGATCGTGGTACCGCGCTCGCGGCCGACCTTCACACCCGGCCGCGGGGCCTGCCAGCCGCCGATCCCGATCTGCACCAGGTTCTTCGCGGGCACGTTCGGGATGTCCGTGGCGTGGAACCACGGGGTGGTGTGCATCCGCTCGTCGAGGTCGGTCTCCTGGGTGTCGACGTGCCGGTCGAAGTGGATGATCCCCAGGTTCCCGCCGTTCAGGTGGGGTGCGACGCCGCGGACGGTCGGGTAACCGATCGAGTGGTCACCGCCGAGGACGACCGGGAGGGCGCCCGATTCGTAGACGTGCGAGACCGCCTTGGTGATCTGGTCGAAGCACTTCTCGATGTTGCCGGGGATGGTGAAGACGTCCCCGAGGTCGGCGATCGTGATGGACTCCCGCAGGTCCACGCCGAGCTCGAAGGAGTAGGGCCCGTAGAGCGCGGAGATCTTGCGGATGCCCTGCGGGCCGAAGCGGGTGCCGGAGCGGTAGGTGGTGCCGCCGTCGAACGGGACCCCGAGGACGGCGACGTCGTACTCCCCGCAGCGCCGCACGTCCTCGACGTACGGGGCCTTGAGGAACGTGTTGATGCCTGCGAAGTGCGGGAGCTCGCCGCGGGAGAAGGTGGGGATCGAGCGGTCCACGATGGAGTCCGCGCCCTGTAGCCCCAGCTCCAGGCCGCGGGCGATCTCCTGCTCGTACTTGGTGCTGGGTAGCGCGGCCTCGGCCGCGACGGCGTACGCGGCCTCCGGCCCGTAGTTGCCGTGCAGCTGCTTGGCCAGCGTCTCGGCCTCGACCGGGTCGATCGGCGTGCCGTCGGGGGTGTGGTCCGGGCGGTTCGGGTTGTAGTGCACGGGCGGTTCCCTCACGGTCGGGGCACCGGCGGGAGAGCAGCCGGTACCGCCAGCTGTCTCCCGGGCTTTTGTCCCGCCGTGGGGCGGCGTGCGTGCGCACCGCCTGCGTCTCTCGGACCAGGCCCCCGCGAGCGGGGCGGAACCCTAGACGCGCCTCACCGGAGGTGAGTCGGGTACGAGTGAACGACCCGGATGTTGCCCCCGTGTCACTGCGGGGTGAAACAGTGTCACGGCGGCCCGCGCTGCCGTCGGGCGCGGCGGCGCGCGTATCGTCGTGTGCAGAGCCCCTGCGGGCCCCTCGGCCGAGGCAGGGGTGTGTCCGCATGTGCTCGTTCGCTCGAGGAGTCCCGTGCCCGCCGCACTGTCCGGTCTGCTCACCTCCGCCCTGTCCGACGCGGGCCTGCGCGCCGCACTGGAGGCCTCCGCCGCCGTCGATCCCCGGACCGCCGAGACGCCGGCCGTCACGGTCGAGGGGCCCGCCGCCCTGCGCCCGTTCGTCGCCGCCGGGCTCGCCGGGCAGGGCACGGTGCTCGCGATCACCGCCACCGACCGGGAGGCCGAGGAGCTCGCCGTCGCCGCCCGTGAGCTGATCGACGGGGAGGTCGCGGTCCTGCCGAGCTGGGAGACCCTGCCGCACGAGCGGCTCTCCCCGCGGCCGGACACCGTCGGGCGCAGGCTGACCCTGTTCCGGGCGCTGGGCGGGGAGAACCCGCCACGGATCCTGGCCGCCGCCGCGCGCAGCCTGATCCAGCCGATCGCCCCCGGGCTGGGCACGCTGGACCCGGTCGTCCTGCGCGAGGGCACCGAGTACGAGTTCGAGGCGCTGCTGGAGCGGCTGGTCGAGCTGGCGTACACGCGCGTGGAGATGGTCACCGCGCGCGGTGAGTTCGCCGTCCGCGGCGGCATCCTCGATCTCTTCGTGCCGACCGCCGACCACCCCGTCCGCATCGAGTTCTGGGGCGACGAGGTCTCCGAGGTGCGGGCCTTCTCCGTCGCCGACCAGCGCTCGATGGAGGAGCCGGAGGTCACCGAGGTCGTCGCGCCCGCGTGTCGGGAGCTGCTGCTCACCGCGCCGGTGCGCGAGCGGGCCGAGCGGCTGGCGCGCGAGCACGAGAACAACCCGCAGCTGCGCGAGGTGCTCGAGCAGCTGGCGCAGGGCATCCCGACCGAGGGCATGGAGTCGCTGATCCCGGCCCTGGTGGGCGGCGGTGGAGCCGGCGGAACCGACCCCATGCAGGGCGAGCTGCAGCTGCTCACCGACCTGCTGCCCGCGGGCGCGCGGGTGCTGCTGGCCGACCCGGAGCGCATCCGCACCCGCAGCCGCGACCTCGTCCGGACAGGGCAGGAGTTCCTGGAGGCCTCCTGGCTGGCGGCGGGGACCGGTGGGGCCGCGCCGATCGACGTCGGCGCCTCGGCCTACCAGGACCTCGGTGAGGTCCTGCGGCACGCGACGACGACGGGTCGCGCGGTGGTGAGCCTGTCGCCGCTGCTGTCCGGCTCCCAGGACGCGATCGTCCCCGGGATGCACGAGATCGAGTCCTACCGCGGGGACACCGACCGCGCGCTCGTCGACCTCCGCGCGCACACCGCGGCCGGCGGCTCGGCGGTGCTGGTGGTCGCGGGGCAGGGCACCGCGCAGCGGTCGCTGGAGCAGCTCGGCGAGGCGGAGGTCCCGGCCACGCTGCTGGAGGAGATCACCGAGGCTCCGGAGAAGGGCCTGGTCACGGTCACCTGCGGGCGGATCGCGGACGGGTTCACCGCGCCCGAGATCGGGCTCGTCCTGTTGTCCGAGGCGGACCTGACGGGCACCCGCGCGGGGCTGGACGCGACCGCGCGGAAGCTGCCCGCCCGTCGTCGGAACGCGGTGGACCTGGCCGCGCTGCAGCCCGGGGACTTCGTGGTGCACGCCCAGCACGGCATCGGGAAGTTCATCGAGATGAAGGAGCGCACCGTCCAGGGCGCGACCCGCGAGTACCTGGTGCTGGAGTACGCGTCGAGCAAGCGGGGGCAGCCCGCGGACCGGCTGTTCGTGCCCACGGACGCGCTGGACGAGATCTCGCGCTACGTCGGCGGGGAGCAGCCCACGCTGAACAAGCTGGGCGGCTCGGACTGGGCGAAGACCAAGGGCCGCGCGCGCAAGGCGGTCCGGGACATCGCGGCGGGCCTGGTTCAGCTCTACGCGGCGCGGCAGTCGTCGCCCGGGTACGCCTTCGCCGCGGACACCCCCTGGCAGCGCGAGCTCGAGGACGCCTTCCCCTTCACCGAGACCCCGGACCAGCTCTCCGCGATCGACGAGGTCAAGCGGGACATGGAGCGTCCGGTGCCGATGGACCGGGTGATCACCGGGGACGTCGGGTTCGGCAAGACGGAGATCGCCGTGCGGGCCGCGTTCAAGGCGGTGCAGGACGGCAAGCAGGTCGCCGTGCTCGTCCCGACGACGCTGCTCGCGACCCAGCACCTGTCGACCTTCGCCGACCGCATGCGGGCCTTCCCGGTCACGGTGAAGGGGCTCTCGCGGTTCACCGACACCGCCGAGGCGAAGACGACGATCGAGGGGCTGGCGGACGGGACGGTCGACGTCGTCGTCGGGACCCACCGGCTGCTGCAGACCGGGGTCCGCTGGAAGGACCTCGGGCTGGTCATCGTGGACGAGGAGCAGCGCTTCGGCGTGGAGCACAAGGAGCACATCACGGCGCTGCGCGCGCACGTGGACGTGCTCACGCTCTCCGCGACGCCGATCCCGCGGACCCTGGAGATGAGCCTCGCGGGCATCCGCGAGATGTCCACGATCACCACCCCGCCGGAGGACCGGCACCCCACGCTGACCTACGTCGGCGCCTACGACCAGAAGCAGGTCGCCGCCGCGATCCGCCGCGAGCTGCTGCGGGACGGCCAGGTCTTCTACGTGCACAACCGGGTCACCTCGATCGACCGGGCGGCCAAGACGATCCAGGACCTCGTCCCGGAGGCCCGGATCGGTGTGGCGCACGGGCAGATGCACGAGGACCTGCTCGAGCAGACCGTGAACGCGTTCTGGCACAAGGAGTACGACGTCCTCGTCTGCACGACGATCGTCGAGAACGGGCTGGACATCTCCAACGCGAACACGCTGATCGTGGAGCGGTCGGACACGCTGGGCCTGTCGCAGCTGCACCAGCTGCGCGGGCGCGTCGGGCGTGGGCGAGAGCGCGGGTACGCGTACTTCCTGTTCCCGCCGGAGCACCCGCTGACCGAGACCGCGCACGACCGGCTCGCCACGATCGCGCAGCACTCGGAGCTGGGGTCCGGCGCGGCCGTCGCGATGAAGGACCTGGAGATCCGCGGCGCGGGCAACATCCTGGGCGCGGAGCAGAGCGGGCACATCGCCGGCGTCGGGTTCGACCTGTACATCCGGCTGGTGGGGGAGGCCGTCGCGACGTTCCGCAAGCACGCCGGGGCCGAGGAGGGCGACGAGGTCGAGCCGCTGGCCGAGGTGCGGGTGGACCTGCCGATCGACGCCCACGTCCCGCACGACTACGTCGACGGGGAGCGGCTGCGTCTGGAGGCCTACCGCAAGATCGCCGAGGCGGGCGACCCCGCGGCCCTCGAGGCCGTCGTGGAGGAGCTGAAGGACCGCTACGGCGAGCCGCCGCAGCCGGTGCTCAACCTGCTCGCGGTCGCCCGGTTCCGGCAGCTCTGTCGCGAGCTGGGGCTGGCGGAGGTCGCCGTGGCGGGCACGACGATCCGGATCGGGCCGGTGGACCTGCCGGACTCGAAGCAGATGCGGTTCAAACGGATGCACCCCAAGGGCCAGTACAAGCCGGCGGCCAGGCTGGTCACGGTCCCGAAGCCGGCGGCGGGCAACCGCATCGGCGGGGCGCCGCTCCGCGACCTGGAGCTCCTCGACTGGCTCACGGCCCTGGTCAAGGACCTGACCACCCCCGTCCCGGTCGCGACCTGACGCTTGGGGTCCCCGAGCACCACGGAGCGACGCTTGGGGTCCCCGAGTCGCGGGGTGATCTGACGCTTGGGGTCCCCGAGCACCACGGAGCGACGCTTGGGGTCCCCGAGTCGCGGGGTGATCTGACGCTTGGGGTCCCCGAGCACCACGCAGCGACGCTTGGGGTCCCCATGCGTCAGCGGCGGACCGAGCTGAACGACCGTCCAGCTCTGAGCTGCGGCGAGTAACGGGGCCGTCGCTGGGCGCGAACTTCGTCGCGACATGTCGACAGGGGCTTTTCTGGACCGGTTCGGTCTGCGGTTCGCGGCGGGGGCGCGGGCGGTCGTCGGCGTGCTCATGGCGGTGGCCGCCCCGTTCGCCGACCCGCCCGGCGGGATGGCCTGCGTGGCCGCCGTCGCCGCGGTGCTCGCGGTGTGGAGCGCGGTCTACCTCTCCCTGATGCGCACCCGGCCCGCGACCTGGGTATGGGTCGCGGACACGGCCTTCCTGTGCGGGCTGTGTCTGGCCCAGCCCCTGCTCGTGGACCCGGTGCTGCTGGTGCGGTCGCTCGGGTGGGTCTCGCCGATCGCGTCCTTCGCCGTCGTGGCGCTGCAGTGGCACGTCCGGCCGTTGCCCGGGGCCGTCGCGGCGGTGCTGGTCTGTGCGTCGTTCGTGATCGGGGCGGCGGCGTCGCCCGAGGTCACCGTGGCTCAGGCGCTGGCGGTCGGAGGCCTCTGGACCGCGGTCGAGGTCGCGCTGTCGCGGCTGGTGTGGCTGCTGGTCCGGCGCGGCGGCGCCCGCGCCGACCAGCGCATCGCCCGCCGCTTCGAGGCGGATCGGGCGGCCGTGCTCGCCCGCGCCCGGCGCGGCGAGCAGCGCGCCCACTGGGCCACCGTGCACGACACCGCCGCCAGCACCCTGCTCATGGTCGGGCTCGGGTCCGTGCGGGGGGACGAGCCGTGGCTGGCGGGCCAGCTCCGTCGGGACGTCTCCGCCCTGCACGGCGTGCCGACGCCCGCGGCCGGGGTCCGCGAGACCGTCCGCCGGGTGGTGGACGGCGCGCGCATCCCCGTCGACGTGCAAGGCGACGGCGACCTCACCCTGCCGGGCCCGGCGGCCGGGGCGCTCGGCGGGGCGCTGACCGAGAGCCTGGAGAACGTCGTCCGGCACGCCGGGACCGACCGCGCCGAGGTCCTCCTGGAGGTCGACGCCGCGGCCGTGCGGGTGACCGTCCGCGACCGCGGCCGCGGCTTCGACCCGGAGACGGTCCCGCCGGACCGGTTCGGTCTGGCCCGGTCGGTGCGGGAACGGATGGCGCTGGTGGACGGGCGCGCCGTCGTCGAGTCCGTGCCGGGGCGGGGCACCGAGGTCCGGCTGGAGTGGCCGCGGTGACCCCGGCGGAGCGCGAGCTGTCCGCGCGGTTGCAGCGCGGCCTGCGGGTCGCGCGCACCGTGATCGTGCTGGCCATCCTGCTGGGGCTCAACCTGCCCAACCTCGTCGCGGGGAGCGCCGCGTACCACCCGGGCTGGGCCGGCTACGCGGGGTGGGCCGTGCTCGTCGCCGTCGCCGCGGCGGACGCCGTGCTCGTGGCGCGGCACCGGTTCTGGGGCGTGGCGCGGTGGCCCGCCGCGGTCCTCGTCCTCGGGGTCGCCGTCGCGATGACCCTGGCACTCTCGCCCGCCGAGCTGGGTGGGCCCCCGCACGTCACGCTCGGGGTGATCGGCTGGTTCGGGGTGCTGCTGTTCGCCCGGATCGGCGAGCTCGTCGGGTTCGTCGGGGTGCACCTGACGGTCATGCTCGGGTTCCTGGTCGCGGCGGGCCGGACGGACCAGGTCACGCTGGTGGCGTTCGGGATCACCGCGTTAGGCGTCACCTCGTTCCAGCTGGCCGTGGGCATCGCGGGGTCGGCGATGAACTCCGTGGCCCGGCAGGCCGCCGCGGCCGCCGCGGAGGAGGCCGAGTCGCGGACGGCGGAGGAGCTCGCCGCCGTCGTCCACGCGGACCGCGAGCGCCGCTACTCACAGGTGCGGGCCGTGGCCCTGCCGCTGCTGGAACGCCTCGCCGCGGGATCGGCGGACCCGGCGGACCCGGGGGTGCAGCGTGCCGCGGCGGGGGCCGCCGCCCGGCTGCGGCGGATGTTCGCCGAGGAGGGGGACGACCGGGACCCGCTGGCCGCCGAGCTCGCCGCCCTGATCGACATCGCCGAACGGCGCGGGGTCGACGTGCAGTACTCGCAGCGCGGGGGGCGCCCGGAGCCGCCGCCGCCCGTTGCGCAGGACCTGCTCGCCGCAGCGGGCGCGGCGTTGCATGCGGCCCGGTCCGCGGCCCGGGTGACGCTCGCGGGGGTGGACGGCGCCATCGTCGTCGGGGTGGTGACGGACGGGGACCCGGGGCCGGTCGCCGCCGCGGCCCCGCAGGTGGAGACGGCGACCGTGGTGGGAGACGGACAGACATGGGTGGAGGCGAGATGGGCACCGAGGGGGTGGGTGGCGAGATGATCGGGGTCGTGATCGTCGACGATCATCCGGCCGTGGTCGACGGCGTGCGGGTCTGGTGCGCCCGGGCAGGCATCGCCGTCGTGGCGGCGGGGGCGCGGGCCGAGGTGGCCCTGCGCGGGCCGGGCGCCAAGGCGGACGCGGTGGTGTTCGACCTGCAGCTCGGCGCCGGGCCCGCCTGGGACGACCTGACGCGGCTGGCGGACGAGGGCAGGCGCGTCGTCGTCTACTCGCAGCACGCGGACAGCGAGACCGCGCTGCGCTGCCTGGAGCTGGGCGCCGCCACCTACCTGACCAAGGCGGAGGGCCACGAGCACCTCATCCCGGCGATCCGGGCCGCCGTGGAGGACCGGC
Source organism: Pseudonocardia xishanensis (assembly GCF_039541715.1). Taxonomy (NCBI): domain Bacteria; kingdom Bacillati; phylum Actinomycetota; class Actinomycetes; order Pseudonocardiales; family Pseudonocardiaceae; genus Pseudonocardia; species Pseudonocardia xishanensis. The sequence goes on along the minus strand of NZ_BAABGT010000122.1, from coordinate 263,891 downwards.
CGTACACCCCGCCGGTGCTCGGCGGTGCCATGGCCGCGGACCCGCGCCCGGACCGCCCCGTGCTGTCCGAGCGGGAGCGCGAGGTGCTGCTGGCGTGGTTCTCCAGCGACTCGAAACAGCTCGTGGCGCAGCGGTTCCACCTGTCGGTGAAGACCGTGGACACCTACATCGCGCGGGTCCGGATCAAGTACGCGGACGCCGGACGGCCCGCGGGCACCAAGGCGGCGCTGGTCGCGCGGGCGCTCCAGGACGGCCTGATCGACCTGGCCGGGCTCTGAGAGCCTGCTGACGAACCCGACCCACTGCGCGGCCGGGGTTCCCGTCAGCTTCTCGGCTCGCGGGCGGCGAGCACGCAGAACTCCCCGCCCGTCGGGTCGGCCAGGACGGTCCAGGGTGTGTCCCCGCCTCCGAGGTCGACGCGGTGCGCCCCGAGCCCGAGCAGCGCCGCGACGGCCTGCTCGCGGTCCTCGGGGAGCAGGTCCACGTGCACCCGGTCCTTGACCGTCTTGGGGGCACCCGGGAGGAACTCCAGGTGCGGCAGGCCGGGCCCGGGCACCACGCCGTACTCCGAGCGGGGCCGGTCCAGGGCCGCCGACCAGAACTCCGCCGCGGCGCCCGGATCGGGGCTCGTGGCGACGACCGCCGCGATCCGACCGGTGTCGCGGTAGACCTCCCGCGGCTCCAGCACGCAGAACTCGTTGCCCTCGGGATCGGCGAGCACGATCCACGGCACCCCGTCCTGCCCGACGTCCGCGGGGCGCCCGCCCCGCTCGACGGCCCGTTCGACCAGGGCGAGCTGCTCGGCGGGGCTCGCGCTCGCCAGGTCGAGGTGCACCCGGTTCCGCCCGGTCCTCGGCTCGGGTACCGGGACGAACACGAGGTCGAACTCGTGCGGCGCGGTGGGGGAGCGCACGCAGACCTCGTCCGCGGTCTCGAAGCCGATCGGCCAGTCCAGCAACCCGGACCAGAACCGACCGAGCGCAGCGGGATCGGCACTGTCGACGACGATGTTCGCCAGGCGGTTCGGCACCGGGTGAGCCTAGAGGGCCCGGCACCTGCGGGGCGGTGGTCCGCAGGCACCGGGCCCGTTCGACGGTAGGGCAGCACCGGGCACCGGGCGGTCCGGCGATCGCCCGACACCGGTTAACGCCGACCGGGGGCCGCGCGTGAGATCGGTGTCCGCGCCCGACCGAGGCGCCCCGCGCCCCGGAGGGCACCGATGACCGTCACGCCGCCCCAGCAGCCCTACGGCGAGCCCTACCCGGCGCCCGGCCACCCGCAGTACGGCCAGGCGCCGGGGTACGCGCAGTACGGCCAGGCGCCCGGGTACGCGCAGTACGGCCAGTACCCTCAGTACGGCCAGGCCCCGGGTTACGCTCCCTACCCGTCGCCGCAGTTCCCGCCGCTCCCCATCCCGGACTACGCGCCCTGGGGTGCTCGGGTCGGCTCCGCGCTGATCGACGGGCTGATCCCGGGAGTGATCGCCGGCGTCGGCGCGTTGTCGGTCCTGTTCGGCAGCCTCGACGTCGTGTTGATCGTGGCCTCGGTCTGCTACGTCGCCGCGTTCGCGTTCGCGTTGTGGAACTCCTGCTACCGGCAGGGGCGGACCGGGCAGAGCCTGGGCAAGCAGGTCATGGGGACCCGGCTCGTCCGGCTGCGGGACGGCGGCCCGCTGGGCTTCTGGCCCACGCTGGGGCGCCAGCTCGCGCACGTCCTCGACAGCCTCCCCTTCTACCTCGGCTACCTCTGGCCGCTGTGGGACGAGCGGCGCCAGACCTTCGCCGACAAGGTGTGCGACACCGTCGTCGTCCGGGTGGGGTGATCCAGCCCACGCGGGCGTGAGAGGGTGTCCGCGTGGGAATCGGACGCCTGACCAGGCTCGGTGGCGGCGCGGCGCTCGTGGTGGCCGTGCTCGCGGGATGTGGTGCGCCCAGTCAGGTCGGCTCGGCGATGATCGTCGGGGACCGCACGGTGGCGCTCGCGGACGTGCAGTCCTCGATCGACCTCGCGCTGGCGCACCGCGCCGACATCACCGCGCAGGCGGGCCAGGACGTCGCCGACTCCGACATCGCCCGGTACGTGGTGAGCCGGGAGACCACCCACGAGCTGTTGGCGTCCGCCGCCGCCCGGGCGGGCGTCTCCGTCGGTGAGGACGCGGTCGACGCGGCGCTGGCCAACCAGGACGACCAGAGCCTGCGCCTGGACCGCATCCTGTTCACCGGCGAGGCGCTGCGCGAGCGCGCCCGGGACCGGGAGCTCGCGATCGCGCTGGCCGAGAAGTACGTGGACCGGCTCGCCGTGACCGTGGACGTCGCCGCCGCCACCTCCCGCGAGGACGCGGACGCCAAGGCCCGCGTGCTCGCCGCGGGCGGCCCCGAGGCCGACCGCCTGCTCGCCGATCCGCGCAGCGGACAGGCGGGCCAGACCTACCGTGCCGCCACCGATCCGGACTCCGCGACGACCGTCGTGTTCGGTGTGCCCGCCGGCAGCGTCGTGAGCTTCCAGCCCTCGCCGGGGCAGGGGTTCTGGCTGGTGGTGCGGGTCGCCCAGCGCACCACGGACGCCGCAGCCGACGGGGCCCCCGCGGGCGGCACCATCGACCGCAGCACGCTCGCCTCGATCGGCGAGCGGCTCGCCCAGCCCGAGGGCGGCCCCGTCGAGGTCAACCCGAGGTTCGGGGTGTGGGACCCGGTGCGGATGGCCGTCGTCGCGCCGGGCCAGGAGTCCGGTTCGGTGCTCTCGCCGTCCTGACGGCCTCCCGGGCCGGGGATCGGGGCTGGGAGACTGGAGTCGTGGCTCCCACGGTGATCACCCTGTCCCGCAGGCTCGGAGCGGTCCTGCCCGCCGCCGCGCTGCCCGCGCTGCGCGCCGCGTCCGCGGTCCACGCCGATCCGTCGGTCCCCGCGGACCTCGCCGCCGCGGCCGGGGCGACCCCGCTGCCCGCCGATCCCGCGCCGGACTCGGTGGTCCTGACCCTCGAGCCGGGCGGCCTGCCCACCCCGGAGCCCGCGGGTTCCGCCCTGCTGGACGCCGTCGCCGTCATGGACCGGCTGCGCTCGCCCGGGGGCTGCCCGTGGGACGCCGCGCAGACCCACGAGACGCTGCTGAAGTACCTGGTCGAGGAGTGCTACGAGCTCTACCAGGCCATCGAGGACGGCGACCGCGTCGACATGCGCGAGGAGCTCGGGGACGTCCTGCTCCAGGTGCTGTTCCACGCTCGGGTCGCAGCGGAGGACCCGGCTCCCTTCACGATCGACGACGTCGCCGACGGCCTCGTCGCGAAGCTGGTCGGTCGGCACCCGCACGTGTTCGGCGGCTCGGAGCGCGTGGACACCGCCGCCGCCCAGGAGGGGCGCTGGGAGGAGCTGAAGCGCGCGGAGAAGCAGCGCGCGTCCTCGGTGGACGGTGTTCCGCTGGGCCAGCCAGCCGTCGCGCTGGCGGCCAAGCTCGTCTCCCGCACCCGCCGCGCGGGCCTGCCCGCCGACCTGCTCCCCGAGGGCGCGGGCGTGGGGGAGGACCTCTTCCGCCGCATCGCGGACGCGGTCCGCGCGGGCGAGGACCCCGAGTCCGCACTCCGTACGACGGCGAAGGCCTTCGCCGAGCAGGTCCGCGAGGCGGAACGGGCGGCGGCCACCGAGGGCACGGACGTGCACGCGCTGGACGAGCAGACCTGGCGCCGCACCTGGCCCGCCTGACCCCCTTCCCGCCCGCGAGTCCCCCTCTCCCGGCCGCGAACCCCGCGAGTCCCACCACTCTCGACGTGCGAGTCGGACACGCCGGCTCAGACCGCTCTCAGCTCCGATCCGTAGCGTCGACGTCATGCGGCCCTTCGCGATCCTGCTCGGCGTGCTCACCGCGGTCGGGCTGCTGGTGCTGGGGATCGCGGGGCTCGGCACCTCGGAGCGGGAGCCGGGGCGCGGCCCCGTCGCCCGGGGTACGCCCGCGACCCCCGCGCCCGCCGTCCCGGCCGAGGCGGATCCGGCGGCCTGGGCCGCCGACCGGGCCGACGCCGTCGGGATCCCGGAGCGCGTCCTGGCGGCCTACGCCGCCGCGGAGCTCGCCCAACGCACCGCGACGCCGGGCTGCAACCTCTCCTGGGCGACGCTCGCGGGCATCGGCCGCATCGAGTCCGACCACGCCCGGATACACGGATCGTCGCTGGTCGACGGCGTCGCGCAGCCGGCGATCGTGGGGATCCCGCTCGACGGGAGCAGCGGCACCCGGGAGATCGCCGACACCGACGGCGGCACGCTGGACGGGGACCCGACGTACGACAGGGCCGTCGGGCCGATGCAGTTCCTGCCGCAGACGTGGGAGCGCTTCGGGCGGGGCGATCCGCAGGACATCGACGCGGCCGCCCGCGCCGCCGCGGCCTACCTCTGCACCGCGGACCGGGACGTCGCCGACGGGGCCGGGTGGTGGGACGGGGTGCTGGCCTACAACCGCTCCGTCGCCTACGCCCAGCGGGTGTGGGCCGCGGCCGACCGGTACGCCTCCGCCGCGTCCCCCGCCTGACGACGGGCAGGCGACGGGCCCCCCTGCCACCGTCCGACTCCCGTGTCGGAACCGGCGACTCGCGTGTCGGGAGTGAGTCACTGGAAGAGCTGGTGTGCCCAGTACTCGTTCTGGCCGAGGCCCGGGGGGATGGCGAAGACCGCGGAACCGTTGTGTTCCAGGTACTCCATCATCTTGTCGTTGCGGGCCAGTGCGCTCTGCATGGGCACGAAGTGGGTCTGCGGGTTGTTCATGAACGCGAGGAAGAACAGGCCCGCGTCCAGGCGGCCGAAGCCGTCCGTGCCGTCGACGAAGTTGTAGCCCCGGCGCAGGATCTTGACCCCGTTCAGCGACTCGGAGGAGGCCAGCCGGATGTGCGCGTCCACCGGGATGGTGGTCCCGGAGAGGTCGGCCTGGTCGAACTCGCCCTGCTGTCCGAACGCGTTCCCCACGCCCTTGGTCCGCCCCACGATCTGCTCCTGCTCGTCGAGCGACGTGCGGTCCCAGATCTCGATGTGCATCCGGATCCGCCGCGCCACCAGGTAGGTGCCGCCGACCAGCCAGTCCGGCCCGTCGGACACCCAGACGTGCTGGTCCAGCAACGACGGCTCCTCGGCCTTGAGGTTGTTCGTGCCGTCCTTGAAGCCGAACAGGTTCCGGGGGGTGTCCTGGGTGGTGGACGTCGAGGAGGTCCGGCCGAAGCCGAGCTGCGACCAGCGCACCGAGGTCGTCCCGAAGCCCATCCGCACGAGGTTGCGGATGGCGTGCACGGCGACCTGGGGGTCGTCCGCGCAGGCCTGCAGGCAGATGTCGCCGCCGGACTTGGCGGGGTCGAGCCGGTCGCCGGTGAACGTCGGCAGGGGAGCGAGCCCGGGCGGCACCGGCATGCCCAGCTTCTCGAAGAACGACGCCCCGAACCCGACGGTCAGGGTGAGCGACGCCGCGGGCAACCCCAGCGCCTCCCCGGTGTCCGCGGGCGGCGCGTACTTGTTCAGCCCGACGGCGCCGTTCTCGGTGGTCTCCTCACCGAGCGTCATCCGCTCCGCGGCCGAGGTCCACTTCTGCAGCAGCCGCTGGATCTCGGCGCGGTCCGTGCTGGTCAGGTCCATCGCGACGAAGTGCAGCCGGTCCTGGGCCGGGGTGATGATCCCGGCCTGGTGGGTGTCGCGGAACGGCACCACACCCGGCGTCGCGGGCGAGCCGGAGGACGCGACCCCGTACCCGACGGCCGCACCCGCACCGGCGAGCGCGACCCCGGCCCCCGCGTACCCGATGAGCCGTCGCCGCGACATCCCGCCACCGGAGCCCGGCGGATCGGACACGGGGGGATCGGACACGGGGGGATCGACGGGCGGGGTCTCGGTCTGCGGGGGCCGGGTGGAGCTCATGACGTGACGACTCCCGCGACCTGCGAGATGGGCTCGGCGAGCGCGTCGACGGCGTCGGTCATCTTCTTGGTGTCCGCCTCGGTGAGCTGCGTGTAGAGGACGAAGCCGCCGTCCGGCGCGCGGTAGCCCTCGAGCAGCGTCTCGACCGCGGCGAAGCGCTGGTCGAGGATCGGGCCCAGGCTCGGGTCCTTCGCGTCGATCACCGGGCGCAGCGCGGCGACGGAGGCCTGGCTGCCCTCGACGTTGGCCTTGAAGTCCCAGAGGTCGGTGTGGGAGTAGCGGTCCTCCTCACCGGTGATCTTGCCGGTGGCGACCTCGTCGAGCAGCTCCTTGGCGCCGTTGGCGAGCTGCACGGGGGTGAGCTCGATCGTCTTCACCCGGTTCTGGAGGTCGGCGATGTCCGCGTCGAGCTGGTCGGCGATGGCCGCGGAGTCCGGCTGCAGGCCGTCCACCCACAGGTCCTTCTCCAGGCGGTGGTAGCCGGTGAACGCCACGCCCGGGTCCCGCTCGTCGTCCTCGCGTCCGTCCATCTTCGGGTCGAGGTCGCCGAAGGACTCGGCCACGGGCTCGATCCGTTCCCAGTAGGTGCGCGAGACCGGGTACAGCGCCTTGGCCTGCTCGACGTCCCCGGCCTTGATGGCCGTCGTGAACTCCGTGTTCTTCGCCACCAGCGCCTCGATCTGCGAGGTCACGTACCGGGTGTACCCGGCGGTGGCCTCGGCGAGCTGGGCGTTCTGGTCGGTGGAGCGCTGGGCGGTGCCGGTGACGGTGAAGGCGCCGCGGATGCCGTCGCCGACCATGCCGGGCTTGCAGGCGGTGGTGTAGGCGCCGCCGTCCGGTACCTCGACCAGCAGGTCGCGGGACAGCCCCGGCCCGATGTTCTCGACCTCGCCCATGATCCGGTCGCCGGTGCCGTAGAGGTAGAACTCGGTGACCTTGGTGCCGGAGTTCTTGATCGTGAAGCTGATGTTGCCTGCGGGCGCCTCGACGGCGGAGACCTGGCAGGCCGTGTCGGAGGCCGTCACGGTGATCGGGCCGCCGCCACCCTCGGCGGCGGGCGGCTGCGCGGTCGACGTACAACCGGCGAGCAGCAGGGCGGCGCCTGCCGTCAGCACGACGCCGGGGATCCTGCGGGACATGGTTCTACTCCTCATCGACGAACTGGGTGAGGTCACGCGGAGGTCGAGGTGGTGGACCGCGTGCGCTGGGGCGACAGGAACAGCGTCAGGACGACGGCGACGTACGCGCCCCACACCACGGCCTCCAGGACCGTGGTCTGCGGCGAGAAGTTGAAGATCCCCTTGAGCAGGGTCCCGTACCAGGAGTCCGGGGGGATCGCGGCGCTGACGTCGAACGCCAGCGTGCTCAGACCGGGCAGGACCCCGGCCTCCTGCAGGTCGTGCACTCCGTAGGCCAGGATCCCGGCCGCGACGAAGATCAGGAAGAACCCGGTGACGGTGAAGAACTTCGCCAGGTTGATGCGCATGGCGCCCTTGTAGATGGCCCAGGCGATGACGATGGAGATCGCGATGCCGACGAGGAAGCCGATCAGCGGCTGCGCCGTCTCCCCCGCGGCCTGGGCGGCGGCGAAGAAGAAGACCGCGGTCTCCAGCCCCTCGCGCCCGACGGCCAGCGTGGCCATGACGACGACGGCGGCGGGACCCATCGAGATGGCCTGCTCGAGCCTGCCCTCGAGCTCGGACTTCAGGGCCCGCGCGTTCGAGCGCATCCAGAAGATCATCCAGGTGACGAACGCGACCGCGATGATCGAGAGCGACCCGCCGAGGGTCTCCGACGCCTCGAAGGTCAGCGCCTGCTCGGCGAGGGTCAGCCCGAGGGTGACCCCGACGCTGACCAGGATCGCGAACGCGACACCCGCCCACACCTTCGGCAGCTCGCGGCGCCGGTCCGTGCGGACGAGGAAGGCCACCAGGATGCTGACGACCAGCGAGGCCTCGAGCCCTTCGCGCAGCCCGATCAGCGCATTGCCCAGCACCCGTACCTCCTCTGATCGCTGAGGGAAGGCTCAGCGGACAGAGGTGAGGCTAGCTTCTCCCGCGGAGGACGGGTAGACGCGTCTTCGCAGGTCAGGTGACGATTTGTCCTATTTGAGCGAGTTCTCCCGCCAAGTGTGCTCAGTCGGTGATCGACGCGATCCGGGCCCGCACCTCGCCGAGCGCCTCCTGGTACTCGGGGCGCGGGTCCATCACCACGGCCAGGTGCAGCTGGCCCTTCGCCTCACCGAGCCTGCCCTGCCGCTGCAGCGCCTTGCCGAGCGCGAACCGCGCGTAGTGGTCCGCGGGATCGAGCTCCAGCACTCGGGTGAACGCCTGCTCCGCGCGGTGCAGCTGGGCGGAGTCGAGGTAGGCGCGGCCCGCCAGCAGGTGCACCGACGCGTCGTTCGGTTGGCTCTCCAGGGCGGGGGAGAGTGCCTGGAGCGCGTCGAGGGGACGGTTCTCGGCCAGCAGCCGCTCCGCCCGGCGGAACCCCTGGAACACCCGGTTCGCCGACGGCCTGGGGGCTGGACCTGCAGGCTGGCTCGTCATGGTCCTGTCCACGGTAAAGCCCGCGCGCGGCGATCGCGAGGCTTGACATGGGGCCGACCCGTGGACAAGGGGCGTGACGTCGGCGGTTCGCCGACCGCATCGTCGGGCGGGGTGGTTACGCTGGCCCGCGAGATCCGGCGGACCCGAGAACAGGAGTGACTGGGTGGCGGTCATCGAGCAGGTCGGCGCACGCGAGATCCTCGACTCGCGGGGGAACCCCACGGTCGAGGTCGAGGTCGCGCTGGACGACGGGACGCTGGAGCGTGCGGCGGTGCCGTCCGGCGCGTCGACGGGCGAGCACGAGGCCGTCGAGCTCCGCGACGGGGACCCGAAGCGGTACGGCGGCAAGGGCGTCGAGAAGGCCGTCGCAGCGGTGCTGGACGAGATCGGCCCGGAGCTGACCGGGATGGACGCGGTGGACCAGCGTCTGGTCGACCAGCGCCTGGTGGACCTGGACGGCACCCCGGACAAGTCCCGGCTCGGCGCGAACGCGCTGCTGGGCGTGTCGCTCGCGGTGGCCAAGGCCGCCGCCGAGTCGTCCGGGCTGGAGCTCTACCGCTACATCGGCGGACCGAACGCGCACGTGCTGCCGGTCCCGATGATGAACATCCTCAACGGCGGGGCCCACGCGGACACCTCGGTGGACGTGCAGGAGTTCATGGTCGCCCCGATCGGCGCGGAGTCCTTTCGGGAGTCGCTGCGCTGGGGCGCGGAGATCTACCACGCGCTCAAGGCGGTGCTGAAGGAGAAGGGCCTGGCCACCGGCCTGGGGGACGAGGGCGGCTTCGCCCCGGACGTGCCGGGCGGCACCAAGGGCGCCCTGGACCTGATCGCCTCCGCGATCGGCAAGGCGGGCTTCTCGCTGGGCACGGACGTGGTGCTCGCCATGGACGTGGCGGCCACCGAGTTCCACTCCGAGGGCGTCTACAGCTACGAGGGCAAGCAGCTCTCCTCGGCGGACATGGCGAAGGTGTGGGCCGAGCTGATCGGCTCGTACCCGCTCGTCTCCATCGAGGACCCGCTGGACGAGGACGACTGGGACGGCTGGGTCTCGCTCACCGAGGCCATCGGCGACAAGGTCCAGCTCGTGGGGGACGACCTGTTCGTCACCAACCCCGAGCGGCTGGAGGACGGCATCGACCGCGGCGCCGCGAACGCGCTGCTGGTCAAGGTCAACCAGATCGGCACGCTGTCCGAGACGCTGGACGCCGTGACCCTGGCGCACAACAACGGCTACCGCTGCATGATGAGCCACCGCTCCGGCGAGACCGAGGACGTGACCATCGCGGACCTCGCCGTCGCCACCGGGTGCGGGCAGATCAAGACCGGCGCCCCGGCGCGGTCGGAGCGGGTCGCCAAGTACAACCAGCTGCTCCGCATCGAGGAGGGCCTCGGGGACGCGGCCCGCTACGCGGGCGAGCTGGCCTTCCCGCGGTACACCCCGGGCAGCTGAGTGCCCGCCTCCCGGGAACGCGCGCCGAAGGCCGCGGGGCGTGCGCGCCCCGCGGCCACGCGGCGTACCCGGGAACCGCAGCTCACCCGCAGTAGGACCCGGGCGGGCGGGGTCGTGGCGGCCACCACGGCCAAGCTCGGGCTGTCCTCCACCCGGCGCGCCGCGATCCTGGCGATCGTGGTCTGCGCGCTGGCGCTGACCGTGGCCGTGCCGCTGCGCAACTACGTGGCGCAGCGGCAGGAGCTCGCGGCCGTCACCGCCCAGCAGCAGGCGCTGCAGGCGGAGGTCCAGGACCTCACCGACAAGCGGGCCCGGCTGTCCAACCCGGACGAGGTGGCGGCCGAGGCCCGGTCGCGGCTGGGCTACGTGCGCCCGGGCGAGGTGCCGTACGTCGTCGAACTGCCGAACACGCCCACGGCCGAGGAGGTCGAGGCCGCCCGCCGGGCCACGCCCTGGTACCGCACCCTGTGGAGCGATGTCACCGAGGGCGCGCCCCGCTGATCCGTCCTGGGACACTGGTCGGCATGAGCACGGTGACCACCGCCGACCGGGACGCGATCGAGGGACAGCTGGGCCGCGCCCCGCGCGGGATGCTGGCGGTGGCGGCCCGCTGCCCGTCCGGGCACCCGAACGTGGTGCAGACCGCGCCGCGGCTGCCGGACGGCACCCCGTTCCCCACGATGTTCTACCTGACGTGCCCGCGGCTGGCGTCGAGGATCGGCACCCTCGAGGCGTCCGGCCTGATGCGGGAGATGACGGACCGGCTCGCGGAGGACCCCGAGCTCGCGGCCCGCTACCGCCGCGCGCACGAGTCCTACCTGGCCGAACGGGACGCGATCGAGTCGCTGGGCACGGCGGTCAGCGCGGGTGGGATGCCGGAACGGGTCAAGTGCCTGCACGTCCACGTCGCCCACTCGCTGGCGAAGGGCCCGGGAGTGAACCCCTTCGGCGACGAGGCGCTGGTCCTGCTCGGCGACTGGTGGACCGGCACCGACTGCGCCTGAGCGCCGAGGAGGAGCAGCCCGCCGCCGTGGCCGGCGTCCTGCTCAGCCGACTGCGGGGGTGACGCGGTCCAGCAGTGGCTTGGCGGGGACGCCGTCGGGGAGGGTGCCCGCCGTGCGCCAGGGGCCGTCGGGGTGCAGGCGGCCTGCGAGGAAGGCGTCCGCGACCTCGACGGGCGCGGTGCGCAGCAGCAGCGAGCCCTGCAGGCACAGCGCCATGAGCTCGGCCAGCCTGCGCGCGCGGCGGGGCTCGGCGTGCTGGAGCTCGGTGCGCAACACGGTCGACGCCCGGTCGAAGCGGGCGTCCGCGCCCTGGGCGAGGGCGATCTCGTCCAGCACCGCGTCGACGGACTCCGGCGAGCGGGACAGCGCGCGCAGCAGGTCCAGCGCGGTGACGTTCCCGGAGCCCTCCCAGATCGAGTTCAGCGGGCTCTCCCGGAACAGCCGCGGCATCGGCGACTCCTCGACGTAGCCGTTGCCGCCCAGGCATTCCAGGGCCTCGCCGACCACCGCCGAGGTCCGCTTGCAGACGAGGTACTTCGCCGCGGGCAGGGCGAGCCGCAGGAACGCGGTCTCGCCCCGCTCGACGGCGCCGGCCAGCCGGATCGCGAGCGTGGTCGCCGCCTCGGACTCCACCGCCAGCTCCCCGACGACGGCCTGCATCAGCGGCTGGTCGGCCAGCCGCGCGCCGAACGCGGAGCGGTGCGCGACGTGGTGGGCCGCCTCGGACAACGCCGCGCGGGTGGTCCCGGCCGCGCCGAGCACGCAGTCCAGCCGGGTCATCGAGACCATCTCGATGATCGTCGCGACGCCGCGGCCCTCGTCCCCGACCCGCCACCCGACGGCGTCGGCGTACTCGAGCTCGGCCGAGGCGTTCGACCGGTTGCCCAGCTTGTCCTTGAGCCGCTGGATGCGCAGCGCGTTGCGGGTGCCGTCCGGCAGCACCCGGGGCAGGACGAAGCAGGTCAACCCGCCGGGGGCCTGGGCCAGGGTGAGGAACAGGTCGTTCATCGGTGCCGAGGTGAACCACTTGTGCCCGACGAGGGTGTACGTCCCGTCCGGCTGCGGGGTCGCGCGGGTGGTGCCGGTGCGGACGTCCGAGCCGCCCTGCTTCTCGGTCATCGACATCCCGGCCAGCAGGCCGCGCTTGTCGCGCGCGAGCCCGGGCTCGTAGACGCGTGTGGTCAGGCCGTCGGCGAACGAGGTCCCGCGCAGTGGGGGCACGGCCGCATACGTCATCGAGATGGGGCAGCAGTGGCCCTGTTCCAGCGTGCTGACCAGGTAGAACCCTGCGGCGCGGGTGACGTGCTCGCCCGTCGCCCACGGGGTCCCGTGCAGCCCGTGCTCCACCGACAGCCGCATCAGCGCGTGCCAGGACGGGTGGAACTCGACCTCGTCGATCCGGTGTCCGTAGCGGTCGTGGGTGTGCAGGACGGGCTCGTGCACGTTCGCCAGCCGCGCCTGCTCCCGGTACTCCGCCGATCCGACGGCCGTGGCGAGCACCCCGAGGTCGGGCGCCGCGCCCTCGCGCCGCAGCGCGTCGGCCAGCGCCGGATCGCAGGCCAGCGGGTCGAACCCGGCCAGCGGCGGGACCTGGTTGGTGACGTCGTGCGTGCTCACCACGCTGGGAGGAACGGACACCTACCCGAGGGTAATGCCGACGGCGCCTCCCCGACCCCACCGCTACGGTGGCGGGGTAGGACCCCGACCGCGAGGAGCACGTATGTCCCGGGTGGCCGCCATCGACTGTGGGACCAACTCGATCCGTTTGCTGATCGCCGACGTGACCGAGAGCTTCGACGGCACGAAGGACCTCCGCGACCTGCACCGGGAGATGCGGATCGTCCGGCTCGGCAAGGGGGTGGACGCCACGAAGCGGCTGGACCCGGAGGCGCTGGAGCGCACCCGCGTCGCGCTGGTGGACTACGCGACGGCGGTCCGGCGCAAGGGCGTCGAGCGCATCCGCATGGTCGCGACCTCGGCGACCCGGGACGCGGAGAACCGCGAGGACTTCTTCGGGATGGTCCGTGACACCCTCGGGATCGAGGCCGAGGTCATCTCCGGGGACGAGGAGGCCCGGCTGTCCTTCCAGGGCGCGGTCGGCGACCTCGACCCGGATGACGGGCCCTTCGTGGTCACCGACGTCGGCGGCGGCTCCACCGAGGTCGTCGTCGGGACGGCGGCGGACGGCGTGCGGGCGGCGCGGTCGGTGGACGTCGGGTCGGTCCGGCTGACCGAGCGGTGCCTGCCCGGCGACCCGCCCGCGGCGTCGGACGTGGAGAAGGCGCGCGAGATCGCCCACGCCATCCTGGAGGACGCCTTCCGCGAGGTCCCCGTCGAGGGCGTGCGGACCTGGGTCGGGGTCGCCGGGACGATCACCACGCTGTCCGGGATCGCACAGGACCTGCCGAAGTACGACCCGGAGCGCGTGCACCTGTCCGTCCTGACCAGGCAGGACGTCCATCGCGTCGCGCAGATGCTGATCACCAGCCCGCGCCCCGAGCGGGAGAAGCTGGGGGCGCTGCACCCCGGCCGGGTGGACGTCATCGGTGCGGGCGCGCTGGTCGTCGAGGCCCTGGCGGACGAGTTCCACGCCAAGGCGGGCATCGACCGCATGATCGTCAGCGAGCACGACATCCTGGACGGGATCGCCCGGTCGATCGCCTGAGCCCGATGGAGCCGAGCATCGCCGCCCTCGACGCCGCGGTGGCGGACTGCGTCGCCTGCCCGCGGCTCGTCGCGTGGCGCGAGCAGGTCGCCCGCGAGAAGCGGGCGGCCTACCGGGAGTGGACCTACTGGGGGCGGCCCGTGCCCGGCTTCGGCCCGGCGGACGCGAGCCTGCTGATCGTCGGGCTCGCCCCCGCCGCGCACGGCGCCAACCGCACCGGCCGGATGTTCACCGGGGACCGGTCCGGGGACGTCCTCTACGCCGCGCTGCACGCCGTCGGGCTGGCGTCGCAGCCGACGTCGGTGCACGCCGGGGACGGGCTCACCCTGCGCGGCACCCGGATCACCGCGCCCGTGCACTGTGCCCCGCCCGCCAACAAACCCACCCCGGAGGAGCGGGACGCCTGCAGGCACTGGCTGGAGTCCGAGCTCGCCCTGCTGCGCCCGACCCTGCGCGCCGTCGTCGTCCTGGGGGCCTTCGGCTGGCAGGCGGTCCTGCCGCTGCTCGGCGACCTGCCCAGCCCGCGTCCGAGGTTCGGCCACGGGGCGCACGTCCAGCTGGGTGACCTGCACGTCTTCGGCAGCTACCACGTCTCGCAGCAGAACACCTTCACCGGCAGGCTGACCCCCGCGATGCTCGAGGAGGTCCTCGGCGCGGCCGGACGTGCGGCAGGTCTCATGTGATCCAGGGCGAAAGACCCTGATCGGGGGCGCGCCACTTACGCCTTCGGAGTACCAATGAGGGCATGGCGCACGCGCAACGAATCGTGGTGGTCGGCGGCGGCTACGTCGGCATGTACACCGCTCTGCGGCTGCAGAAGAAGCTGCGCCGCGGGCGGGCGGACATCACGGTCATCGACCCCCAGTCCCACATGACCTACCAGCCGTTCCTCCCCGAGGCGAGCGCCGGTTCGATCGAGCCGCGCCACGTCGTGGTCCCGCTGCACAAGGTGCTGCGCGGCTGCCACGTGCTGACCGGCCGGGTCACCGCGATCTCCGACGTGCAGAAGAAGGTCACCGTCGAGACGGCGGCGGGTGGCATCACGACCCTGCCGTACGACGTCCTCGTCGTCGCCCCCGGCTCGGTCGCCCGGACGCTCCCCGTCCCCGGCCTGCCGGAGCAGGGCATCGCCTTCAAGACCGTCGGCGAGGCCATCTACCTGCGCAACCACGTGCTGTCGCGGCTGGACGCGGCCGCCACCACGGACGACGAGGAGCTGCGCAGGCGGCTGCTGACCTTCGTCGTGGTGGGCGGCGGGTACGCGGGCGTCGAGGCGCTCGCCGAGCTCGCGGACATGGCCCGCTACGCCACCCGCTACTACGGGAGCATCGTCCCGGGCGACCTGCGCTGGGTGCTGGTCGAGGCGATGGACCGGATCATGCCCGAGGTCGGTCCGAAGATGGGCGCGTACACCGTGCGCCGCCTGCTCGACGCCGGCATCGAGGTCCTGCTGGAGACCCGCGTCGAGTCGATGGTCGGCGGGAACGTCGAGCTCTCGGACGGGCAGCGGTTCGGCGCGGACACGGTCGTCTGGACCGCCGGGGTCAAGCCGAACCCGATGCTGGAGCAGACCGACCTGCCGCGCGGCCCGCGCGGGCACGTCGAGTGCGCGGCCGACCTGACCGTGAACGGTCTGACCGGGGTGTTCAGCGCGGGCGACTGCGCCTCGATCCCGGACCTGACCAAGGACGACCCGAACGCCCGCACCAGCCCGTCCGCCCAGCACGCGGTGCGGCAGGCGAAGGTGCTGGCGGACAACATCATCGCCCACCTGAACGGCGCATCGCTCAAGCCCTACAAGCACAGCTACGCGGGGTCGGTGGCCTCGCTGGGGCTGTACAAGGGCGTGGCGCAGGTCTACGGGATCAAGCTCAAGGGCTTCCCGGCGTGGTTCATGCACCGCACGTACCACGTGTCGCGGATGCCCACCTGGAACCGCCGTTTCCGCATCGTCGTGGACTGGACCACGGCGCTGCTGATGGGCCGCGAGGTCGTCGCGCTGGGCCAGATCCACGAGCCGAAGGCGGAGTTCGCCCGGATCTCCGGCGGCACGGTGACCCCGCTGCCGTCGACGGTCGCGCAGGAGGCGGACGCCAAGGCCTCCTGACGAGTGAGCGGGCCGAGCAGATCGGCCCGCTCGACCCCCTGCGGCGCCTGCTCCCTCACCGGGGACGGGCGCCGTCGGCGTTCCCCGGGGCCGTCCGCGGTGCGGGCGGTCAGCCCGCGGCGAGGGCGGCGGCCCGCCGTTCGAGGTAGCGCCGCTCCGGCAGGCTGCGGGTGAGGGCGGCCGCGGTGACGTAGTCCGCACGGGCCTCCGCCGGGCGCCCGGCGCGTTCGTGCAGGTGGGCGCGCACGGCGTGGAGGCGGTGGCCGGGCAGGTCGAGGTCGCGCAGCAGGGCGAGCCCGGCGTCCGGTCCGCGCAGCTCGGCGAGCGCGACGGCGTGGTTCAGCGTGACCACCGGGCTCGGCGCGATCCGGTCCAGCAGCTCGTAGAGGCCCACGATCTGCCGCCAGTCGGTGTCCTCGGCACTCCCCGCCTCCGCATGGACCGCGGCGATCGCGGCCTGCAGCTGGTAGGCGCCGAGCGGGCCGTGCCCCAGCGCCTCGGCGACGAGCGCCGTGCCCTCCGCGATCTGGGTCCGGTCCCAGCGCGTCCGGTCCTGGTCGGCCAGCGGGACCAGCTCACCGGCGGCGTCCGTGCGGGCGGGGCGACGGGCGTCGGTCAGCAGCATCAGGGCCAACAGACCGGTGACCTCGTCGTCCTCGGGACGGAGGCGGTGCAGCAGCCGGGTCAGCCGGATGGCCTCGGCGCTGAGGTCGGCGCGGGCCAGGTCGGCGCCCGCGGACGCGGTGTAGCCCTCGTTGAAGATCAGGTAGAGCACCTGGTGGACGTCGCCCGGGGTGTCGAAGCCCTTGTCCCGCAGCGTCTTCTTGGCGCGGCTGATCCGCTGCGCCATCGTCGCCTCGGGAACCAGGAAGGCCGCGGCGATCTCCGCGGTGGTCAGTCCGCCGACCGCGCGCAGGGTCAGCGCGATCTGCGACGGCGGGGACAGCGCGGGATGGCAGCACAGCGCCAGCAGCGTGAGGGTGTCGTCGGTGTCGGGGGTGTCGGCGGGGGGCGGCTCCAACAGGGCCAGCCGCTCCTCCCGGGCCCGGCTCGCGGACTCGCTGCGGACGGCGTCGATCAGCCTGCGGTTCGCGACGGTGACGAGCCAGCCGTGCGGATTGTCCGGCACGCCGTCGGTCGGCCACTGCTGCGCGGCCGCCAGCAGCGCCTCCTGCACGGAGTCCTCGCACAGGTCGAACTGCCGGTGCCTGCGGACGAGCGCGCCGAGGACCTGCGGCGCCAGCTCGCGCAGCAGGTCCTCGACGCGGGCGGTCACACGTCCCCGCCGTCGCCCAGGAGCGGTCGGACCTCCATCGGCGTGTTCACCTTGGGCCAGCGCGCGGCGATCTCGACCGCCCGCTCCTCGGACTCGACGTCCACGATCAGGAACCCGCCGAAGTGCTCCTTGGCCTCCGCGAGCGGCCCGTCGGTGACGACCGGCCCGGTGCGGACGACCTTGGTGCTCGCCGGGTCCGCCAGCGCGTGCGTCGTGACGAGCTCGCCGGACTCCTGGAGCTCCGCCATGATCGCGTCCATCTCGGCCATCAGCGGTGCGCCCTCGTCGCCGAAGAACACCGCGCGCGTCTCGGGGTTGTCGTAGATCATCAGCATGTACTTCACCGGTGGCTCCTCTCGTGGGCCGCTCGGGTGCGACCCTCTCGCATCCCCGGTCGGAGCCGCAGCCCGGATCTCGACATCGTTCCCTCTCGGACGCTCGGCCGGGCCGCAGGCGTCCGTGGCGCGGCCTTAGGGTGAGTGCCGCGCCCCCGTAGCCCAACCGGCAGAGGCAGGCCCCTTAAAAGGGTCACAGTGTGGGTTCGAATCCCACCGGGGGCACCTCGCCGATCGCGGCGAGCGCCGCGCCGCATGCGTGCCCCGTTGCTCGCAGGGAGCAGGGTCCGCGCTGGTCGGGGGGCCACGACGTCAGAGCGCTCCCGGGGTCAGAAGGTGGCGATCGGGTTGACCGGGCTGCCCGACGTGCCTGCGAAGCGGACCGGGGCGAGGGAGAGATGGAAGTCCCACTGGGCGAGCTCGGCCGCCGTCCGCGCGCATCGCTCCAGATCGCAGTTGTCCAGCAGCCACAGACCCATCGCGACGAGGCCGACGGCGTGCACCGGCATCAACACGTCGTCGTACCCGGAGGGTTGGACGTCCTGCGGGGTGTCGGCGCCGATCAGCGCGACCTCCCGCTGCCGCAGCCAGGGCAGGCAGGACGCGTGCCAGCCGGCCTGCTCGATCCCACCGCTCCCGGTTCCCCCGTGCCGGGCGCAGCCATGGCCGGTCCGCAGGAGCACCGCGTCGCCGGGCCGTACCCGCACGCCCTGGCGGCGCTCGGCCTCCTCGAGGTCCTCGGGGAACACACCCTGACCCGGTTCCAGCCACGGCACGTCGCGGACCCGCGCGACGTCCAGCAGGACGCCGCGCGTGACGATCCCGTCCGCCGCCGCCGTGACGGCCGCCCACGCCGATCCCGTGGTGGCGTCGACCAGCGAGTGGGGCCGCCCGTTGTACATCGCGCCGTCCCAGAAGAGATGGCACGGCGAGTCGACGTGGGTGATCGTGTTGCCGTGGAACAGGAGGCCGAGCCGCTCGTGGGAGAATCCCCAGCGCCGGTCGGCGTGGAACGCGGCGGGCATGTGCTCGGCGCCGGGCATGTCGGCAGCGCACGGGCAGGAGGTCGTCGACCGCTCCATGTCCTCCGGGACGGCGACCTCCCAGGCGCACGACACACTCCTGCCGTGCCGCACGGCCCGCGCCGCCGCCAACCGGACCGCGTCGGTGATGTGGTTCAGCGTTCCGCGCTCGTCGTCCTCACCCCAGCGCCCCCAGTTCGACAGCGCGCTGAAGTACCCGAGCACCTCGTCCTGCGTGGGGACCGCTCGCCTCGTCGTCATCTCGGCACCGCCTCCGTCCGTGCTGTCCGCCATGACATCAGAGCACGTCACGACCGACCGCTCGTCCCGCCTCCGACAGCATCGCGTCGGGGGCCGCCAACGGCGCGGCGTGAGCCTCGCCGGCGTCAGCGATCGCGGGCGCGGAACCACTCCGCGATGCCGGGCATGCGCTGTTCGAAGGCACCGGGGACGGAGAGGTTGAGGGCGCCGGCCGGTTCGTCGGTGGCGTTGCGGAAGTCGTGGGGTGTGCCGCCCGGGGCGAGCACGAACGACCCCTTCGGCGCCTCGATCCACTCGTCGCCGACGAGGAAGGTCAGCGTGCCGTCGAGGACGTAGAAGACGTCGTCCTCCGGGTGGGTGTGCCTTCCCGGGCCCTCCGTGTGCGGCTCGAGCCACCACTCCGAGATCGAGTAGCGGTCGGCGGTCTCGGCGCCGTCGGCCTTGAAGACCGCGGTGAGGCGGCCCATGTCGTACCGGCGTCCGTCGTCGGGCGCGAGGTGGACCGGGGGCCGTGCGACTGGCTGCGTCATCGGTCGAACGTAGCGAGCCCGGCCTGTCGTGGCTTGGACGAATGAGCGCTACCGGGCCTGCCGGCGGCGCGCTCACCGATGGTCGGTGGACCCCGACGGTGGGTCGTCGCCCGGCAGCGGGGCCGGGGCGGGGAGCTCGTCCTGCACCTCCACCGTCAGTCGGGCGTGGTGGGCGATCGGGTGCCAGATCTCGTCGAACGGGTTCATCAGCGACCCGCCGCCCGCTCGGCGCCGCACCCGGCGAGCGGCCCAGACCAGGAAGCCCAGGACGAGCGCGACCACGACGAGCACGAGGAGGACGCCTGCCACGCGCGTCAGTCCCGGTGGCGGAGCATGTTGATCACGGCGCCGTGCGGCTCCCGGACGAGGAAGCGCCGGATGCCCCACGGCTCCTCGGTGAGGGGGTGGACGATCTCGTAGCCGCGGGCGACGGCCTCGGCGTAGGCGGCGTCGACGTCGTCCACCCCGATGCTGACCTGCGCGTTCTCCGGGGCGGTCGCGTCCCGCCCGACGAGACTGAGCTGGACCTGTCGGTTGGTCGGCGAGCGGAAGCTGGTGACCCAGCCGAGGTCGAAGTCGACAGTCATGCCGAGGTAGTCGGTGTAGAAGCCGTGGCCGGTGGACGGGTCCGCGGCGGACAGGTTGGGCACGGCGCGGTGGAGGTACATCGGTGGTCTCCTCTGCTGACGGGGTTGTCCGATGCTGCCGGCCAGGTCGGGTGGGGTGCGAGGAGCCGGCCTCACGCGGGCTCGGGTGTCGCGACCCGGAACCAGAGAGCCGACTCGCCGGGTACCGGGACCAGGTCGACCTGGTGGGAGCCTCGGAACAGGGGCGTGCCGCCGCCGAGCAGCACGGGCGCGAGGAACACCAGGATCTCGTCCAGCTCGCCGATCTCCAGGCACTGCCGCGCGACGTCCGCGCCCAGCACGTTCACGTACCGCTCGCCCGCCGCCTCCCGGGAGAGCCGGATCGCGGTGCGCAGGTCGTCGGTGAACACCACACCCGGGGTTGCCGACGGGCGGTGGGTCAGCACCACGACCGGGCCGGAGTACCGCCCGCCGAAGGCGCCCTCGGCGTCCGTCCCGGCGTTCGGGTCGTCCCCGCCGAAGGTCCGGTTGCCCACGAGGAGGCAGCCGATCCGCGTGAGCAGCCGGTCCGCCGTCGGGTTCGGGGCGCCGACGTGCGGGGTCAGCCAGGACATGTCGCCGCCCGGGCCCGCGATGAAGCCGTCGAGCGACATGGTCGCGGAGTAGAGCAGTCGGGCCATCAGTCCACCTTGGTCAGTCCGGCCGCGCGCAGGGCGGCGAGGTCGGGGTAGCCGTCCACGGCCATCAGCAGGTCGGCCTCGGCGAGGAACGAGCGCAGGTGGTGCACCACCCCGTCCTCGCCGCCGACGGCCAGCGCATACGCGTGCGGCCTGCCGGAGCCGACGGCCGCGGCGCCCAGGGCGAGCGCCTTGACGACGTCCGTGCCGCTGCGCACGCCGGAGTCGAACAGCACCGGCGTGTCCCCGGCCGCCTCGACGACGCCGGGCAGGGTCTGCAGGGCGGGCACGCCGCCGTTGGCCTGCCGTCCGCCGTGGTTGGAGCAGTGGATCCCGTCGACGCCGAGGTCCTTCGCCCGCCGGACGTCCTCGGGGTGGCTCAGTCCCTTGAGGACGATCGGCAGGCTGGTCGCCTCGCGCATCCAGCCCAGGTCGTCCCAGGTCACGGGGTGTCCGAAGACCTGCGCGAACAGCCCCACCGCCTCCGCCGGATCGGTGGACTTCAGCCGCGAGCGGAACACCTCGTCCGAGGTGTAGTTGGCCAGGCAGTAGCCGCGCAGCTGCGGGAAGTTCGCCGTGTTCAGATCGCGCGGACGCCAGCCGGTGACCCAGGTGTCGAGCGTGACGACCAGCGCCCGGAAGCCCGCCCGTTCCGCGCGCTGGATCAGACTGACGGCCAGGTCGCGGTCGGTCGGGGTGTAGAGCTGGAAGAAGCCGGGGGTGTCGCCGAGGGCCTTCGCGACCTCCTCCAGGGGGTCCTGCGACAGCGTCGAGGCGATCATCGGGACGCCCGTGCGGGCCGCGGCGCGGGCCGTCGCCAGGTCGCCGTGCAGGTCCTGCGAGCAGATCCCGAGCACGCCGATCGGGCACAGGAACAGCGGGTGCGGCAGGTCGATGCCGAACAGGTCCGTCGACAGGTCCCGCTCGCGGGCCGCCCGCATCATCCGCGGGACCAGACCCCAGCGCTCGAACGCGGCGACGTTCGCGCGCTGGGTGTGCTCGTCCCCGGCGCCACCGGCCACATAGGACAGCACCCAGGGCGGCAGCGCTTCCGCGGCGCGCCGCTCCATCCCGGCGAAGTCCACGGGGAACCGGGGCAGCAGACCGCGCGTGCCCGCCAGATAGATCTCGAGCTGGAAGTCGCCGTACGCCATGCGTCCACCCTGGCAGGTCAGTCCAGCGGGAACGAGTGGTGCTCGTGCACGACGACCCGGCGGCCGCTCTCGCTGCGCAGGCCGAGGGTGAGCCGCAGCCTCCGGTCGGGTGCTCGCGCCTGGCCTCCGGGGTGTCGCACCGCAGCAGCGCGAACGCGTACGCGACGTCCTCGACGATGTCCTCGGCGTGGTCGGCCACGACCGCCTCGAGGTCCCCGCGATGCACGTGCACCGTGAGCCGGAGTGCGGCCCGGCCGCCGTCGAGCCGACCGGGCCGCGAACACCTCCGGGGCTGCGCGCGACGCTCCCCAGTGGCGCGCGCGAGGTGGGTCCCCGGTTCCTCGATCGGCACCGGCTCCGCTCCCCAGTGTCACCGGCACCGATCACGTTTCGGCTACCCCGCCACACCGGTACGGAAACACCGCATCCCTCGATCGGGTGGTCAGGGCTGGTAGGGCGGGGCCACGCCCCACCCCCAGCGCGGCACCGGCGCCTGCTCGACGACGTCCGCCCCCGGCTGCGAGTTCGCCAGTGCCAGGCGGGTCCCCCACTCCACGTACCCGACGAAGGCCGCCCGGAACTCGGGATCGTCCGGCAGGCCCGCGTCGTCCGCGGCCAGGCTCATCAGCGAGGCGAACCGGAACCGCTGGTCGGGGGTGAGGCCGAGGTTCCGGTGGTGGCCGAGCATCGTCCGGTAACCGCCGTGCTGCTCGGTGTAGCCCGGCGCGCCCCCGAAGACCTCGATCCACCAGGTCGTGACGTGGCTGCGGTGCTTCTCGTGCACCCCGCCGGGGAAGAGCGGGCCGAGCAGGTCGTCCCGCTCGACCCGGTCGTAGAAGGCGTCGATCAGCCGGCGGAGGGCGGGGTCGCCCCCCGCCCACTCGTGCAGCGTGGGTTCAGCCATTGCAACACTGTAATCAAGTCGCGGTCGCCCGCCCAGCCGCTCGCCCCGCCTGGCGGCCGCCGAAGAGGCACCCGCCGAGGAACGTGCCCTCCAGCGAGCGGTAGCCGTGCACCCCACCGCCCCCGAACCCCGCGACCTCGCCCGCGGCGTACAGACCCGGCACCGGGTCGCCGGACGGGCCGCGCACCTGGCCGCTGAGGTCGGTCTGCAGCCCGCCGAGGGTCTTCCGGGTGAGCACGTGCAGCTTCACGCCGATCAGCGGCCCGGCCTTCGGGTCGAGGATGCGGTGCGGCGCTGCGGTGCGGCCGAGCCGGTCCCCGCGGTAGCGCCGGGCGTTGTGGATCGCCATGACCTGCGCGTCCTTCGTGAAGGGGTGGGCCAGCTCGCGGTCCCGGGCGACGATCTGACGCTCGATCGCGGCCGCGTCCAGCAGCGGGGTCGGGGTCAGCTTGTTCATCCCGTCGACCAGCTCGGCGAGGGTCGAGGCCACGACGAAGTCCGCCCCGCGCTCCTTGAACACCTCCACCGGGGCGGGTGCGCCCGGGCGGATCCGGCCGAGGGTCGCGCGGACGTCCTTGCCGGTCAGGTCGGGGTTCTGCTCGGAGCCGGAGAGCGCGAACTCCTTCTCGATGATCTTCTGGGTGAGGACGAACCACGAGTGGTCGTGCCCGGTCGTGCGCAGGTGGGCCAGCGTGCCGAGGGTGTCGAAGCCCGGCAGGTACGGGGCGGGCAGCCTGCGGCCGGTCGCATCCAGCCAGATCGACGACGGGCCCGGCAGGATCCGGATCCCGTGGCCCGCCCAGACGGGGGAGTGGTTGCGGATGCCCTCGACGTAGTGCCACATCCGGTCCCGGTTGACCAGCCGCGCGCCCGCGGCCTCGCTGATGCCGAGCATCCGCCCGTCGACGTGTGCGGGGACGCCGGTGACCATCTCGTCGGGCGGCGTGCCGAGGCGGGCGGGCCAGTTCGCCCGGACTAGGTCGTGGTTCGCGCCGATGCCCCCGGACGTCACGATCACGGCCTGGGCGGAGAGGTCGAACGCGCCCACCTCGGTGCGCGAGCTCGCGACCCCGCGGGCGGCGCCGGACGGCTCCAGGACCGCGCCGGAGACGCCGGTGATCGTGCCACCCGTGCTGGTCAGGGCGTCCACGCGGTGACGGAAGCGGAGCTCGACGAGCCCGGCCCGCTCGCCGTCCTTCACGATCTGCGCGAACGGGGCGACCAGGCCCGGGCCGGTGCCCCAGGTGACGTGGAAACGGGGGACGGAGTTGCCGTGCCCGTCCGCGAGGTAGCCGCCCCGCTCCGCCCAGCCGACCAGCGGGAACCAGCGCACGCCCAGCCCGTGCAGCCAGGCGCGCTTCTCGCCGGAGGCGAAGTCGACGTAGGCCGTGGCCCACTGCCGTGCCCAGAAGTCCTCCCCGGACGGGTCGTCCACCCCGCGGTCGAACTGCGCGCTGCCCAGCCAGTCCTGCAGTGCGAGGTCGACGGAGTCGGTGATACCCATCCGGCGCTGCTCGGGGGAGTCGACGAGGAACAGCCCGCCGAAGGACCACCACGCCTGCCCGCCGAGGTTCGTCCGGGGTTCCTGGTCGACGACCACGACCCGCCTGCCCGCGGCCACCAGCTCGGCGGTGGCGACCAGGCCCGCCAGGCCCGCCCCCACGACGATCACGTCGGCGTTCACGCTCTCCACCCTGGCCCCGCGCGAGCTCCACGGCAATCCCGACATTCCGCCCCGCCGGCGCCGGCGTGGCGCGAGCGCGATGAGTTCTCGGTGCGCTTGCGATCGACAGCTCAGGAACCGAGACGAGGAGGAGCCATGCCCCTGCCGCAGATCGTGTCCCGCGACGAGTGGGCGAAGGCCCGCACGGAGCTGCTGGAGTACAACGTCCGGCCGATCGACGTCACGGGCGAGAAGCCCGGCCTCTCCTGCTTCCTGCGCGTGGACGACCGGATCTTCCACACCTACTCGCAGTACGTCCGCGGAGCCGATGGACGGGCGGCTCGTACGCCTTCCTGGACCTCACCGCCCTGGGACGACAGGAGGACTGGGAGGAGCCGAACGGCCGCACCGACGCCGTCCGGGACGCCACACCGAGTTTCGAGCGCTGATCTTCATCAGTTCTGACGACGTGCGGTGATCGTTCGTGTGAGAGGGGTAACGATGGTCCCTCACGGAACGAGACACCGGATACACCGCGTGTCGCTGGGGAGCGGACACGCGCTGCCGGGTGCCGCGGCCTTCCAGGGGTCGCGGCACCCACCTCTACCGGGCGGGCCGGTCCTTCTCGGTGGTGCGGGCGGCCAGTGGTCCGCGGGAACGGCGCTGCAACCAGCCGCGGGCCTGGTGCATCGTCCGGCTGAGCTGGTTGGGACCCCTCCGGCGCTCGATCAGGTCCGCCACCCGGCCCAGCAGCCAGCCGCCGACCGGCACGGCGACCGCGAGGACCAACCACAGACGCAGACGCTTGGTGAAGAAGGCCCAGACCATGCGCACGTACCTCCTTCAGGAGTCGAGGGGGGCCTACGGTAGCCGCGCGGCCTCCGCGGCGGGGTCTGTGGCCCGGGCCGCGGCCAGGCCCAGCGCGACGAGCGAGACCTGGGGCAGGTCGGGGACCTCGGCGAGGTCGAACCACGCGGCCATGTCCGTGGTGCCGTCGACCTCGTGGCGCAGCGCGCCGCCCGTCACGTGCGCGGCGTAGACGATCCGGATGCCCTGCATGTCCTGCTCGGAGCCGTCGCCCCAGGTCACGAGGGGGAGGTGTACCGAGTCCACGGTGAGCAGCCGGTCCAGCTCGACGGTGTACCCCGTCTCCTCCTCGACCTCCCGGACCGCCGCCACCCGCGGGTCCTCGCCGTGCTCGAGGCCGCCGCCGGGCAGCGTCCACCGCGGCCCCCGCGGCCCGGTCCAGCGCGCCAGCAGCACCCGACCCTCGGACTCGCAGACGACGTAGGCGGCCGGTCGGACGACGCGACGGATCGACACCCCTCGAGTCTACTGCGCCAAGATCCCCTCTGACCTGCGGATCTCGGTATCCTCGCGGGGGTGTCGGACGTGTGGACCGGCGTTCTGTCCTATGCCGCCATCGCCGCCGCACCCACCCTCCTGATCTGGGCCCTGGTGCGGCTCGGCCCCCTGCTCCTGGACCTGCCCGAGTGGATCGCGAGCCGCAGGCGACCGCCCGCGCCCACCGGTCGTCCGTACGAGCGGCTCGTCGGCGACCTGCACCGGCTGCGCCGGGAGGTCAAGGCGCCCGCGCCCACCAGCCGGGTTCGCCGGGTCGCCGCCCTCGCCGCGTACGACGACGTGCTCTCCGACCTCTGCCGCGCCGTCGGTGACGACCGGCCGCGGCTGAGCGATCTCCCCGAGCGGGAGCGGCCGTTCGCGCGGCTGCAGGCCGAGGCGGCGCTGGAGGCCGCCGGGGTGCCGCTGGACACCCGCCCCGCCGCCTGAGCCGGATGATCGCCGCGCGAGGGTAAAGTCGGTTTTACCCACGTGGGAACCAAGCAGGTCCCACCCACGTTCAACCCATAGCGCGGCGACACACGCGACGAGGAGGAACCGGTGCGCACCAGCAGCAACCCGGCGTTCCGCAAGCTGCCCCACGGGCAGGGCGGGTACGCCACGTTCGACCGCCGGGGCGGCGGCATGATGGGCGGCGGGGCCGCCTACGCCGACGCCCGGGCCTCGCAGGCCGGGATCGGCCGGGCGGGGGCGGGCGAGCGGCCGCTCACCGTGGACGACGTCGTCGTCAAGACCGCGATCACCGGCGGTGTCGCGCTCGTCGCCGGGATCCTCACGGCCTGGTCCGGGATGTTCTTCCTGGCCCTGCCCGCGATCATCGTCGGCTTCGTCGTGTCGCTGATCGTGATCTTCAAGCAGAGCAGCAACCCCGCGCTCGTGCTGCTGTACTCGGCGTCCATGGGTGTCGCGCTCGGCGCGCTCACCGGGGCGCTGGAGTTCTCGGGCACGAACTTCCAGGGCATCGGCTTCCAGGCGATCGTCGGCACGGCGGGCGTGTTCGTCGGGATGTTGATCGTCTACAAGACCGGCGCGGTCAAGGTCACCCCGAAGTTCACCAAGTGGCTGATGGGCGCCTCGATCGGCGTGCTGATCCTGATGGTGGTCAACCTGCTCGCCGGGTTCTTCACCGAGGGCGGGCTCGGCCTGCGGGACGGGTCGCCGCTGGCGTACCTGTTCAGCATCGTCTGCATCGGCGTCGCCGCGTTCAGCCTGATGTTGGACTTCGACATGGCCGACCGGGCCGTCAAGGAGGGTGCGCCCGCGAAGTTCGCCTGGTACATCGCCTTCGGCCTGATGACCACGCTGGTCTGGCTGTACATCGAGATCCTGCGCCTGCTGAGCTACCTGCGGTCGGAGTAGGCACGGCCGGATCACCCCCCCCATCCGGCCGGAGCGGCGCCGCGGACCTTCGGGCCCGCGGCGCCGTTCTGCTGTCGGTGCCTGTCGGGGATTCACGGCATGCTCTCACCCATGGCGTCCTGGAAGCAGGTCGAGGAGCAGGCCCCCGAGCTCGCCGCGCGGGCCCGGGCCATCCTCGACGCACTCCGACACAAGACCATCGCGACCCTGCGGGCGGACGGGTCCCCGCGGATCTCCGGCATCGAGGCCGCGTTCGCGGACGGCGAGCTGACCTTCGGGTCGATGACCGCCTCGCGCAAGGGCGCGGACCTGGTGCGCGATCCCCGCTTCGCGCTGCACAGCGCCGCCTACGACCCGCCGGAGGACGAGGCGCAGTGGGAGGGGGACGCCAAGATCGCAGGTCGGGCGGTGTCCACGGGCTCCGTGGACGGTCCCGGGGACAGCCCCGCCGGGGACGCCTTCCGCGCGGACGTCACCGAGGTGGTCGTGACGCGGCTGAACGACGCGGCCGACCGGCTCGTCGTCGAGTCGTGGCGGGAGGGCCGCGGCGTGCGCCGCGTCGAGCGGGAGTGAGTGGGGCGATCGGCCCGTCCCTCCACGGGCCGATCGCCCCGCCCTCACGGGGTCGGGCCCTCGGCGAGCCAACCCCGCAGCTTGGCGAGGGCGCGGTGCTGGGCGACCCGCACCGCCCCCGGCGTGGACCCGACGATGGCGGCGGTCTCCTCGGCGGAGCGCTCGCCCAGCACCCGGAGCACGATGATGTCCCGCTGCTGCGGCGGCAGTCGGTCGACCAGCCCCATCAGCTCGCCGAGCTGCGCGGACCCGACGGCGGCCTGCTCGGGGCCCGCGGAGACGTCCAGGGAGTCCGGCACGTCCTCGGCGGGATCGGAGCGGTCCCGGGACGCGGCCCGGAAGGCGTCCGCGACCTTGTTGCGGGCGATGCCGTAGGCGAACGCCATGAAGGGGGTGTCCAGGTCGCGGTAGCGGGGGAGCGCGGTGCACACCGCCATCACGACGTCCTGGGCGACGTCCTCCGCGGTGGACAGGCCGGGCGCGCGGTGGCCCACTCGACCGCGGCAGTACCGCAGCAGCAACGGGCCCGCGCCGCGCAGGAGGTCGTCGAGCGCGCGGCGGTCACCCAGGGCGGCCGTGCGGGCGAGCGCGGTGAGCCGGGCGTCGAGATCCTCGCGCGACATCTCCCCGCCCGGCGCGGCGCGACCGCCGCCGCTGCCGCGGTCGGTCGTCTCCGCGGAGTCCTGCGGACTGCCGGCTCGCACCCGTGCGCAACTCCCCACACATCGTCCGGGGCACGGTGGGCGGGCCCGCGACGCCCGGCGGTGGTGGGCGCCGCGGGTGCTCTGAGGACCGGCGATGCGCTCGGGCGCAGGACCGGGGGAGCGTCGGCGGGTGGCACGGCGTGCCCCTCCGGCACCACCCACGATCAGGATGAACGTAGCCCGAACGGCGGTGACACGTCGTCTGGAAAGCGGCACTCGTACAACGTCGTACAGCGCGGCCGCGTCGTTCGGCACCAGTGCCACACGACGCACGGCGAGTCGCCGCCGACCTATCCTCCGCGCGTCGGAGTTGGGGGAGGACGAGTGTGTCGAGACCGGACGATCGGCCGCCCGACCCCGACGCGGCGCTCGACCGCGCCGGGTTCGCCGCCGAGCTCGGCCGGATGAAGGCGCTCTCCGGACTGAGCTTCCGCGCGCTGGCGAAGCGGACCGTGGAGTCGGAGGGGGAGGCGTCCGGGGTCCCGATGCTGCCGTTCACCACCTTCCGGGACTACGTCCAGGGCCGCTCGCTGCCCTCGCCCACCCGGCTGGACGCCGTCCTCACCGCGTTCGGCATGCCCGCGGACCATCCGGACCGGGAGCGCTGGCGTCGGGCGCTGCGCCGGGCCACCGAGGCCCCGGCCCGGCCCCCCTCGGACCTGCGCCCCTACGCAGGCGCGGAGCCCGTCGTCGCGGACCTCCGCGGGCGGCACGCCGAGGTCGCGGAGGTGATCGCCCGGCTGCGCGCGAGCCCGCCCGGTGGGGTGGTCGCGGTGACCGGCCACTCGGGCGTCGGCGTCACCTCCCTGCTCAAGGGCGGGGTGGCCCCCCTGCTGCCCCACGTCGTCGAGCTGCGGCCCGGGCCGGAGCCTGCGGAACGGCTCGCCGCCCTGCTGACCGGGACCGCCGCGTACGTGCTGGTGGACGACGTCCACGCCCTCCGGGACGAGGGCGACCGGCTGCGGGCCGCGCTGCGCGTGCTGCTGGCGGGCGAACCGGACGGCGGGCCGCGCGTGCTGCTGGGGATCCGGGCGGGCGACCTCGCCGACTTGACCGCGCCCGGCGCCCGACCGGTGGCCGCGGTGCGGCTGCAGGGCCCGTCCGCGGAGGCCCTGCGCGCGATCATGGCCGGGCCCGCGGAGGAGGCGGGGTTCCCGCTCGCCGAGGGGGTCGCGGACCTGGTGCTGGGCGAGCTCGACATCTCCCCCGCCGCGGCCTCCTCCCCGCCGGGCGCGCTCCCCCTGGTCGCCGACGCCCTGCGCGCCGCCTGGGACCGCGCGGTCGCGGACGGCGGCACGGGCGTCACGATCGCCCACTACCACGAGGCGGGCGGGGTGCACGGGGCCGGCGAGCGGGCCGCGGAGCGGGTGTACGCCACGCTCACCCCCGAGCAGGTCGTCCTGGTCCGCCCGCTGCTGCTGCGGATGGTGCGGGGGCGGGGCACGCACGGCGACGCCGAGACCGTGCGCAGACGGGTGAGCCGGTCCGCCGTCACCTACGGACAGAGTCCCGCCGCCGCCGCGACGACGACCTCCCTGGTCGACGCGCTGGTCGCGGGCCGGGTGCTGACCGCGGACGAGACCGCGCTCGAGATCGCGCACGACGTCGTCCTGCGGGGCTGGCCCCGGTTGGCGGGCTGGATCGCCGAGGACCGGGACCGGCGGCCCGCCCGTGGCATGATCACCGAGGCGGCCTGGGTGTGGCACCACACCGGCCGTGACGCGGGGACGCTGCTGGCCGGGCGCCTGCTGGACGAGGCGAGCGCGTTCGCCGCCGACCCGGAGGGCCTCGCGGAGCTGTTCCCGATGGAACGCGAGCTGCTCGCGGCCAGCCGGGCGGAACGGCGGGCGCGCGAGGCCGGGCGCACGCGGGCGCTGACGGCCGCGGTGGCGGTCCTCTCCGTCGCGCTGGTGGCGGTGGTCGTCGTCCTCGTCGGGGTGCTCGTCGGGTCGGGGTAGCACCCGGCCCGCGGTGGCGTGGAACTATTGCCCCATGCGCTACGCCGAGCACATCTCCGACCTGGTCGGCAACACCCCGCTGGTCAAGCTGGGCTCCGTGGCCGCGGGGCTCGAGCCGCTGGTCCTGGCCAAGGTCGAGTACATGAACCCCGGCGGCAGCGTGAAGGACCGCATCGCGCTGAGGATGATCGACGCCGCCGAGGCCTCCGGCGAGCTGCGCCCCGGCGGCACGATCGTCGAGCCCACCTCGGGCAACACCGGCATCGGGCTGGCGATGATCGCGCAGCGGCGCGGCTACAGGTGCGTGTTCGTGTGCCCGGACAAGGTGGGCGAGGACAAGCGCAACGTGCTCAAGGCCTACGGCGCCGAGGTCGTCGTCTGTCCCACGGCGGTGGACCCGGACCACCCGGACTCGTACTACTCGACGTCGGACCGGCTGACCCGCGAGATCGAGGGCGCCTGGAAGCCCAACCAGTACGCCAACGAGAACAACCCGGCCTCGCACTACGCGGCCACCGGCCCCGAGATCTGGGAGCAGACCGGCGGCCGGATCACGCACTTCGTGGCGGGGATCGGCACCGGCGGCACCATCTCGGGCACCGGCCGGTACCTCAAGGAGGTCTCCGACGGGCGGGTGAGGATCATCGGCGCCGACCCGGAGGGCTCCGTCTACTCCGGCGGCACCGGTCGGCCGTACCTGGTCGAGGGCGTGGGCGAGGACTTCTGGCCCACCACCTACGACAAGGGCGTGTGCGACGAGATCATCGCGGTGTCCGACGCGGACTCCTTCCACATGACCCGACGGCTGGCCCGCGAGGAGGCCATGCTGGTCGGCGGCTCGTGCGGGATGGCCGTGGTCGCGGCGCTGCGGGTGGCCGCCACCGCGCCCGCCGACTCGGTGATCGTGGTGCTGCTGCCGGACGGCGGCCGCGGCTACCTCGGCAAGGTCTTCAACGACTCGTGGATGGCGAGCTACGGGTTCCTGCCGCCGACCGAGGGCGCGACCGTCGGGGACGTGCTGCGGCGCAAGGACGGCACGCTGCCGGACCTCGTGCACGCCCACCCGAACGAGACCGTCGCCGACGCGGTGCACTACCTGCGGGAGTTCCACGTCTCGCAGATGCCGGTCGTGCGGGCCGAGCCGCCGGTGATGGCGGCCGAGGTCGTCGGGTCGGTGGTGGAGCGAGACATCCTGGACCTGCTGTTCACGAACCGGGCCAAGCTCTCGGACCGGCTCGAGCAGCACATGTCCCCGCCCCTGCCGACGATCGGCGCGAACGAGCCGCTGAACACCGCGATGGAGGCCTTCTCCGCGGCGGACGCGGCGCTGGTGCTGGTGGACGGCAAGCCCGCCGGTGTGGTCACCCGCTCGGACGTCCTGGCCTTCCTCGGCTGACTCACGGGGTTCTCAGGAGGCGTCGCTACGGTCGGGGCCGTGCGCAGATCACTCGCGGTGCTGCTCGGTGCCGGGGCGGCCGCGGCCGTGCTGCCGGACCGGCTCGGTCTGGACCGGTGGCACCCGTTCCCCGCGCTGGCGGCGGTGCGTCCGCAGGCGGTGGCGGGCAGTGCGGTCGTCGCGGGGCTGCTGTCCGGCTTCCGATCCACCCGGCCCGCCGCCGCGGCCGTCGGGGCGGTGGCCGCGCTCGGCGCCGCGGGCCTCGCTCCCCGGCTGGTCCGACGGTCCCCGAACCCGGCGGAGCCGACGCTGACCGTCCTCGCCGCGAACGTCTGGGCCGGGCGGGCGGACGCGGGCGCCCTCGCCACGCTGATCGCCCGGGAGCGACCCGATCTGGTGTCGCTGCCGGAGTCCGGGGTCGAGTTCCGGGACAAGCTCATGCCCCTGCTCGACGGGCTCGGCTACCGCTCCTGGGTCTCCACCGAGCCCGGCAGGCCGGACGCCTGGTCGGTCACCGTGCTGGCCTCGGGGCGGATGGGCGAGCTCGAGATCGGCTCGGGCCCCGACCTGCGCCACCAGTACCTCCGCGCGTGCGGCGGGCTGCTGGGCGACCGCGCCTTCTACGCGGTGCACCCCCAGGCCCCCATGGCCCGCTGGCAGGCCCGGACCTGGCGGCGGGACCTCGCGTCGATCGCCCGCTGGACGGCCGCGCGGCCCGCCCCGATCGTGGCGGGGGACTTCAACGCCACCCTGGACCACGCCCCCATGCGGGCCTGCCTGACCGGGGTGCGGGACGCGGCCGAGGGCACCGGTCGGGGCCTGACCGGGACCTACCATGCGTGGATCCCCCGGTGGGCGGGCATCCGGATCGACCACGTGCTGATCCCCCGCGAGTGCGCGACCACGCGCTACGAGATCCTCGACCTGCCGGGGTCGGACCACCGGGCGGTCCTGGTGGGGCTAGCCTCGCCCGCATGAAGGGTTTCTCCACCCGAGCCATCCACGCAGGTCAGGACCCCGACCCCACGACCGGGGCGGTCATCGTCCCCATCCACGCCAGCTCCACCTTCGCCCAGGACGGCGTCGGCGGGCTGCGCAGCGGCGGGTACGAGTACTCCCGCTCGGCCAACCCCACCCGCACCGCGCTGCAGGAGTGTCTGGCGGCGCTGGAGGGCGGACGGCACGGGTTCGCCTTCGGGTCCGGGATGGGGGCGTCGGACGTCCTGCTGCGCGTGCTCGTCCGGCCGGGGGACCACCTCGTCATCCCCCACGACGCGTACGGCGGCACGTTCCGGCTCGTCGACAAGGTCCTGACCCAGTGGGGCGTGACCTACTCGACGGTGGACCTCTCGGACGTCGAGGCGCTGCGGGCGGCGCTGCGCCCGGAGACGAAGGTCGTGTGGTGCGAGACCCCGACCAACCCGCTGCTGGGCATCGCGGACATCTCGGCGCTGGCCGAGGTGACCCGGGCGGCGGGCGCCCGGCTGGTCGTGGACAACACCTTCGCCTCGCCCTACCTCCAGCAGCCGCTCGCGCTCGGCGCGGACGTGGTGCTGCACTCGACCACCAAGTACGTGGGCGGGCACTCGGACGTCGTCGGCGGGGCGCTGATCCTGTCGGACGACGAGCTCGCCGACCGGATCAGGTTCACCCAGAACTCGGTCGGCTCGGTCCCCGGGCCGTTCGACGCCTGGCTGACCCTGCGCGGTGCGAAGACGCTCGCGGTGCGCATGGAGCGACACAGCGACAACGCCGAGCGGGTGGCCGAGGCGCTGTCCGCGCACCCCGCCGTGTCGACGGTGCTGTACCCCGGCCTACCGGAGCACCCCGGCCACGAGATCGCGGCGCGGCAGATGCGCCGCTTCGGCGGAATGGTGTCCTTCCTGGTCGCGGGCGGTCGTGAGGCCGCGCTGAAGGTCTGCGGCGGCACCGAGCTGTTCACCCTCGCCGAGTCCCTCGGCGGCGTGGAGTCGCTCATCGAGCACCCGCACGAGATGACCCACGCCTCGGTCGCGGGGTCCGCGCTGGAGGTGCCGGACTCGTTGGTCCGGCTGTCCGTGGGCATCGAGGACGTCGAGGACCTGGTCGAGGACCTCACCCACGCCCTGGACGCCGTCCGCTAGGCGAGCGCCGCCCGCAGCAGCGCCAGCCCCCCGTCGACGTGCTCGACGAGGGGCTGGTCGTCGTCGGCGTCCAGCCAGTCCTCGAGCGCCACCTGCAACAGGGTGACGGCCGTCCCGGCCAACAGCCGCGCCTGCGTCGCCCCGACGCCCCTCGCCCGCAGGCCGTCCCCGACCGCGTCCCGCAGAGACGCCCACTTCCGCAGCTCCCGCTCACGGAGCCCGTCGTCCGAGGCCACGATCGTGCGGCGGGTCCGCAGCTCCTCGCGTCTGCCCTCGAAGCGGGTCTCGGCGACGTCATGAAGGCCGCCGATCAGGAGCTCGACGGGACCGAGCTCCGGTGGGGCCGCCGCCAACCCGGCCGCGATGCCGGAGATCTCCTCCCCGGCGAAGAGGACCTCGCGCTTGTCCGCGAAGTACCGGAAGAAGGTCCGTGTGGTCAGGCCCGCCCGCGCGGTGATCTCCGGGACGGTCGTCTCCGCGAAGCCCTGCAGACAGAACAGATCGAGTGCGGCGCGGGTGAGCCGTTCGCGCGTGTTCGGTTGCCAGCGGGCCATCCGCTCAGCCTACGTGATGACATCTCATGTCATCATGCGCTACAGTGATGACATGAGATGTCATCACGTGTGGGTGCTGGGCGGATCCGGGCGCAGTGGGCGGGCGATCGCGGAGGAGCTGCGGGCGGGAGGTCTGGAGCCCGTGCTGGTGGGGCGGGACGGCGCGCGGCTCGCCACCGCAGCCCGGGGTGGCCCGACGGTGGTGGTCGGATCGATCGCGGAGATGGCCGCCGCGATCCGGCGGGAACGACCCGCGGTCGTCGTCAACACGGTGGGGCCGTTCGTGCGGACGGCGGAGCCGCTGGTCGCGGCGGCGCTGGCGGCCGGGGCCCACTACCTGGACCTCGCCAACGACGTGGACGCCGCGACCGCGACGCTCTCCCGGGACACCGCGGCGAGGGAGGCGGGCCGGACCGTCGTGACAGGCGCCGGGTTCGGGGTCACGGCCACCGAGAGCGTCGTCGTGCGGCTGTGTCGGGACGAGCCCGCGGCGACCGCGGTGCGGGTGGACATGGTGCCCTCCGTGGAACTGGTGGAGGGCCCGTTGGGGGAGGCGATCGCCGCCTCCGTGCTGGAGGGGTTCGCCCAGGGTGGGTCTCCGGGCAGGCGTTATCGCGACGGCAGGCTCGTCCCGACCCGGTTCGCGGGCGATCCGCTGCGCCTCCGGCTGCCGGACGGCGAGCAGGTCACGACCGTGGCCATGCCGTTCGGCGAGCTCGTCGCGGCGCAGCGGGCGAGCAGGGCGCCGGACGTCGTCTCCGCGACCAGCGAGGTGCCGTCCTCACCGCTGCTGGGTCTCATCGTGCCGGTGATCGGGGCGATCCTGCGCCTCGGGCGCGTGCGGCGGTTCGCGATCCGTCGGGTCGCGGGGCTCCGGCTGACCGCGCGACCGCGGCCGCGGGAGCACTCGTGGGCGCACGCGAGTGTCGAGTGGTCGGACGGACGGGTCCGCGAAGGCTGGCTGCGCCTCGGCGACGCCCAGGCCTTCACCGTCTCGGTCGCCGCGGAGGTCGCGCGTCGGCTCCTGGCGGGCGACGGCAGGCCGGGCGCCTTCACCCCCGCCGCGCTGTTCGGCCCCGGACTCGCCGAGACCTGCGGCGGCGAGTACCGGGATCAGGAGCGCGCGGGGACCGGGGCGGACTCGGTCGGCGGGGCGACGGGGACGACGAGGTCCTCCGGCGCGAAGCAGCCGCCGACCAGCTCGTACCCGCCCGCGACCCGCTCGTAGCGGCCGGGGTCGGTGCAGCCGACCTGGTCCACGGTCACGATCGCCAGGGTGCCGAGCACGACCGCGGCGGCCAACGGGACGACGGCCCGCAGCCCTCCGTCACGCACCCGCATCCGACCCCCCACAGCCCGTGATCCCCGCCCGAGCAAGGTTACCCGCTGCGATGGCACGATGCGGGCGTGACTCCGGACGTCGTGCGTGTGAGCCCCCCGGTGGGGGTGGCGGACATCCTCGCCGCCCGCGAGCTGCTGGCCGGGGTCACCCGCACCACGCCGGTGGCCCGGTCGCGCGCGTTGAGCGAGGCGGTCGGCGGTCCGGTGTGGTTCAAGTGCGAGAACCTGCAGCGCACGGGGTCGTTCAAGATCCGCGGGGCCTTCACCCGGCTGTCCGGGCTGACCGCCGAGGAGCGCGCGCACGGGGTGGTCGCGGCCAGCGCGGGCAACCACGCCCAGGGCGTGGCGCTCGCGGCCCGGCTGCTGGGCATCGAGGCCACCGTGTTCATGCCGACCGGGGCGGCCCTGCCGAAGGTGGACGCCACCCGCGGCTACGGCGCCGCCGTCCGGCTGGCGGGGGAGACCGTCGACGAGGCGCTGGCCGCGGCGCTGGACCACAGCGCGCACACCGGTGCCGTGCTGATCCATCCCTTCGACCATCCGGCGGTCGTCGCCGGGCAGGGCACGGTCGGCCTGGAGATCATCGACCAGGTGCCGGACGTGGCCACCGTGCTCGTCGCGACGGGCGGCGGCGGGCTGCTCGGCGGGGTGGCCGCGGCGGTCAAGGACCGGCGGCCCGCGGCCCGGGTCGTGGGGGTGCAGGCGGCGGGCGCCGCCGCGTGGCCCGCCTCGCTGGCGGCGGGTGAGCCGCTGCCGCTCGGCGCCATGCGCACCATCGCGGACGGGATCGCCGTCGGCCGTCCGGGGGACGTCACGTTCCGGCAGGTCGAGGCCCTGGTGGACGGGTTCGTGACGGTCGGCGAGGAGTCCCTGTCCCGAGCCCTGCTCTTCAGCCTCGAACGGGCGAAGATGCTCGTCGAGCCCGCGGGCGTGGCCCCGGTCGCGGCGTTGCTGGACGATCCCGGCCGGTTCGAGCCGCCCGTCGTGGCCGTGCTGTCCGGGGGCAACGTGGACCCGCTGGTCCTGCTGCACGTGATCCAGAACGGTATGGCCTCCGCGGCCCGCTACCTGTCGCTGCAGGTGCGGGTGGGGGACCGCCCCGGCGCGCTCGCCGCCCTGCTCACCGGAGTCGGCGAGCTGGGGGCGAACGTCATCGACGTGGAGCACACCCGGATCAGCGCGACCGTCCCGATGGGGGAGGTCGACGTGGCCCTGAGCATGGAGATGCGCGGCCCGGAGCACTGCCGCGAGCTGGTGGTCGCCCTGCGGGCGGCCGGTCACCAGGTCACGGTGACCGGCGTCCCCGAGGGAGACCCCCGGCTCGGCGGCTGAGGCCCGGGCGGCTCGGCAGGCTCGGGTGGCTCAGGCGGTGAACGGCGCGATGTCGACGAGCGTGACCGTCATCGAGCCGCCGTTGGGCAGCTCGTAGGCGCGCTCCTCGCCCTTCTTCGCGCCGAGCAGCGCGGCGCCGAGCGGCGAGTTCGGGGAGATCACCTGCAGGTCGCCGTGGCTGCCCTCCTCGCGGGAGCCGAGGAGCACCTTCTCGGTGTCCGGGTCGTCCTCGTACTTGATCGTGAGGACGGTGCCCGGCGCGGCCTGCTCCGCGCTGGTGGGCGAGGTGCCGACCTGGGCGGTGCGCAGCAGCTCCTGGAGCTGGCGGATGCGGCCCTCCTGCTGGCCCTGCTCCTCGCGGGCGGCGTGGTAGCCACCGTTCTCCTTGAGGTCGCCCTCCTCGCGGCGGGCGTTGATCTCGGCGGCGATGACGGGACGGTTCGCGATCAGGTCGTCCAGCTCCGTCTTGAGCCGGTCGAAGGCATCCTGGGTGAGCCAGGTCACCTGAGTCTCCGTCACGGTCATCACTCCTCCAGCGGATCCCGGCACCGCTCCAGGCGGGCCGGGCTGCCCGGCATCACGCACGGGCACGGGTATCTTGGGCCACCGACCACGGAACCGGCCCCGAGTATGGAAAAACACGACCCGCGTGCGAGCCGTGTGCCGACGACCTTAGCACGGGGTCGACCGTTCGTCGCGGTCCATCGACGAACGGACAGGGCCCCCGCAGAGTTCCCGACGGGAATGTTTTCGCTGGTCGAGGTTGTGCGGGAAGGTCCGGCGCCGGTGTGGCGTTGCCACCACCGGCAGCAAAGCGTCGTCCCCTTCTGCAAGGATTCCCACCATGACCACTCGCGAGTCGAACCGCGAGCCGCTGCGGCTCATGACCGTCCACGCCCACCCGGACGACGAGTCGAGCAAGGGTGCCGCCACCACCGCCCGGTACGTCGACGAGGGCCACGAGGTCATGGTCGTCACGTGCACCGGCGGCGAGGCGGGCAGCATCCTCAACCCCGCGATGGACCGCCCCGAGGTCCTCGAGAACATGTCCGCCATCCGGCAGCAGGAGATGGCCCGCGCGGCGGAGATCCTCGGCGTCGAGCACCGGTGGCTGGGGTTCGTCGACTCCGGCCTGCCGGAGGGCGACCCCAAGCCGCCTCTGCCGGAGGGCTGCTTCGCACTCGTCCCCCTGGAGGAGTCGACGGAGCGGCTCGTCCGGCTCGTGCGCGAGTTCCGCCCGCACGTACTCGTGACCTACGACGAGAACGGCGGCTACCCCCACCCGGACCACATCCGCACCCACGAGGTGTCGATGGCGGCGTTCACGGCGGCGGCGGACCCGGAGCTGTACCCCGAGGCCGGCGAGCCGTGGCAGGTGATGAAGGTCTACTACTCGCACGGCTTCTCCAAGAAGCGGGTCCTCGCGTTCCACGAGGCGCTGCTCGCCCGCGGCGAGGAGTCGCCGTACACCGAGATGCTCGAGATGTGGAAGAACCGGCCGGACCTGGCCGAGCGGGTCACCACGCGGGTCGAGTGCGCGGACTGGTTCGAGCGCCGAGACGACGCGCTGCGGGCCCACGCCACGCAGATCGACCCCACGAGCCGCTGGTTCTTCACCCCGATGGAGATGCAGCGCGAGATCTGGCCGTGGGAGGAGTACGAGCTGGTCCGTTCGCTCGTGCCGAGCCCCATCCCGGAGGACGACCTGTTCGCAGGCCTGCGCGAACCCGCCGCCCTGCGTGCCGGGTAGCCTCGATCCCATGCTGGTCGAGCTGGTGCCCGTCGGCGACACGGTGGCCACCGTGCTCGCGCAGAACCCCGAACCCCCGGCCAACCAGGGCGAGGAGTTCGGCAAGGCGTCCCCGGTCGCGCTCGTGGTCATCCTCTGCCTCGCGGTGGCCACCATCGCGCTGATCGTGTCGATGACCCGCCGCATCCGGCGTCTCCCGCAGTCGTTCGACGAGCCGGACAAGGACGCCGAGAAGGAGCCCGAACAGCAGGGCTAGCGCCACCCGGATCCCGGCGACCACCACGGCACCCTCGCCTGCGCGAGGGTGCCGTTCGCGTCTTCGCGGAGAGCGAACCCCCACGACGGTGTTGCGGTGTAATCTCGTAAGCATCGGAGGTGCGAGATGACCGGACGAATGCACAAGGGATGGCACGGCGGCGGTCGCGGACAAGCCCGCGGAGGCCCGCGCGGCGGCTGGCAGCAGGCCGACCTGCCGGACGTGAGCGACCTGGCGGCCTGGCTGGCGGGGCGGCTGCCGGACGGCTGGTTCATCGGGGCCCCGGAGATCACCGTGGACCGTGAGGAGATCGTCGTCGTCGGTGAGCTGGCTCCGGTCGAGGGCGAGTACCCGGACACCGACCAGGGGCGCGCCGAGCGCGCCGCGGCGGCCGCGGGCCGGATCTCCCGGTTCCGCGAGGAGACCCGCGAGGCCCGGATCGACGTCGCCCGCCAGGCCGAGCACCGCTACCAGCGCAAGGTGGCCTGGGGGGCCCGGATCGGCGAGGTCGAGGAGCTGTTCACCACGGCCTCGGTGCCGGTGATGACCCGGCTGCGGCAGCCGGAGCGGATGGTCCTGGACACGCTCGTCGACTCCGGCGTGGCGCGCTCGCGGTCGGATGCGCTCGCCTGGGCGGTGCGTCTCGTCGGGCGCAACGCGGACGCGTGGCTCGCCGACCTGCGCGAGGCCATGGCCAAGGTGGACGACCTCCGGGCGCGCGGACCCGAGTAACGGCACAGTGTCGATCAGGTGACGCATGACGGCGTTTCGGCGCCGAGATCCGGCCGAGGATGTCCGGATGATGTCCACCGGAAAACATGCGGTCACCGTGTGCGCTGATCCCTAGGCGTGAGGCCCCTGAGCGGCCACTCTTCACTCGTCCATTCGGACCTGTGGAATCTAGGGAGACACGTCACATGAAGCTGCCTGTTGCGCTCGCGCTGGTGATCGGTGTGATCGGCGCGGTGATCACGTATCTGTACGTCGGCCCGCTGGGTGGGCTGGGCCTGATGGTCCCGGCCACGTTCCTCGGCGCGGCGAGCTACTTCGCCGCAGGCGGGGACCGGGCCGCGCTGGCGAAGTCGGTGCCCACGAACGTGTGGGGCATCGTGTGCGGGACCGTCACGCTCATCCTGCTCGGCCTGGTCGCGAGCCCGGTGCTGGTCGGCGTGATCGTCGGCGGCTTGACGGCGGTGTTCATCCTCGGCGCGCTGGTGCCCGCCCTGGGCTTCGTCCCGGGCTCGGTGCTCGGCTTCGCCACGACGGTGATGTTCGGGCTGCTCACGAGCGCGTCCGGCACGGACTTCTCGCTGCCCACCGGCCCGTTCACGGTGATGCTGGTGTCGTTCCTGGTCGGTGCCGGGTTCGGCTACGTGAGCAGCATCCTGGCGGGGAAGCTCGTCGCGAAGGCTCCGGCCACGGAGAGCGCGCCCGCCGCCGCCTGAGCCCGGTGACGGTGGGCCATCCGACCGCTCGGGTCGGACGACGCCACCGGGCCCTCACCTCGGCTCGCACCGCGCGTCGTCGGCCTCATGCTTGCCGGCCGACACCGGCGACGCGCACGGACCGCGGCGACCAGCCGTCTGCCAGGTTGGTCGCCGCGGTCGCGACTGTCAATCCGACGTGCCCGCGTCCACCGCCGTGGCCCGGGACGCCGTCCCCCAGGTCAGCACGATGTGCCTGGAGCCGGTGCTAACCGGTGAACAGGGCGAGCCAGATGGCGATCTGGTGGCAGATCGCGGCCAGCACCGTGGCCGCGTGGAAGAACTCGTGGTACCCGAAGGTGCGCGGCCAGGGGTTCGGCCAGTGCACGGCGTAGAACACGGCGCCGACGGTGTAGAGGGCGCCGCCGACCAGGAGCAGGACCAGCGCCGCGACCCCGGCGTTCGCCAGCAGGTCCGGCAGCACGAACACCGCGACCCAGCCGAGGGCGAGGTAGATCGGCACCCCCACCCACTTGGGCGCGTGCGGCCAACAGACCTTGAGCACCACCCCGAGCAGCGCACCGCCCCACACGGTGAGGAGCACCCAGCGGCCGGTCTCCCACGGCATGGCGAGCAGCGCGACCGGCGTGTAGGTCCCCGCGATGAACACGAAGATCATCGAGTGGTCGAGCCTGCGCATGATCAGCCTGCTGCGCGGGGTGTTCCAGCTGCGCCGGTGGTAGAGCGCGCTGGTGCCGAACAGCCCCAGGATCGTGACGCTGTAGACCGAGGTGGCCAGGGCCGCCAGGCCGCCGACCAGGCTGGCCGAGATCGCGATCAGCGTGGCGCACGCGGCGACGGACACGACGAACGACCAGAAGTGCAGCCAGCCGCGCATGCGCGGCTTGACGAGGGGCACGTCCTGGGGAGGCGTGAGGGGCCCGACGGTCACCCGGCCGAGGGTACGGGATCGCCGCGGCCTGCCGGGTGTCCGAGCGGTGACCGGGCGGTGAAGCGCGCCGGATACCGCGGCGCCCGCGCGGACGCGGCGTAGGCTCCCGGCCCGTGGGCGTCCGCGACCTGCTGTATTCGACGTACGAGGCGAGACTCGCCCGCCGGTTGGCGGGGGCCGAGCGACCGCGCCACGTCGCGCTGATCCTGGACGGCAACCGCCGCTGGGCGCGCGACGCGGGCCTGGAGGACGTCAACGACGGCCACCGGGTCGGCGCGGCGAAGATCTCCGACCTGCTCGGCTGGTGTGCGGAGTCGGGGGTCGAGGTGGTGACGCTGTTCCTGCTCTCGACCGACAACCTCTCCCGGCCCGCGGACGAGCTGGCGCCCCTGCTGGAGATCATCGCGGACGTCGTCGACGAGCTGAGCGGGCCGACCGCGCCGTGGCGGCTGCGGGTGGTCGGTGCGCTGGAGCTGCTGCCGCCCGCGATGGCCCAGCGGCTCACCGCGGCCGCCGCGCGCACGGCCGACCGTCCGGGGCTGCACCTCAACGTCGCCGTCGGCTACGGCGGCAGGCAGGAGATCGCGGACGCCGTGCGCAAGCTGCTGCTGCAGCACGCGGAGACCGGAACCACGATCGAGGAGCTGGCCGAGGTCCTCGACGTGGACCACATCGCCGCGCACCTCTACACCTCCGGCCAGCCCGACCCGGACCTCGTCATCCGCACCTCGGGGGAGCAGCGCCTGTCCGGGTTCCTGCTCTGGCAGAGCGCGCACTCGGAGTTCCACTTCTGCGAGGCCTACTGGCCCGAGTTCCGCCGGGTGGACTTCCTGCGGGCGCTGCGGGACTACGCCGCCCGGCACCGCCGCTTCGGCGGCTGAGCCCGTCCCGGACCCGTGACACGCCGAAGGGCGCCGGACCGGTCGGTCCGACGCCCTTCGGAGGGGTGTCTCGGATTCAGGAGACGGTGTCGCCCGCGCCCGAGATCTGGCCGCAGGAGCGGTCGGTGTCGGTGGCGATGGCGGTGTCGGCCTTCGCGCTGCCGAACAGGCCCAGCGCGCCGGTGGCGGCACCGACGATGTCCTTGACGTTCGCCTGGCCGGCGAGGAAGCCGGCGTTGACCGGGACGTCGTTGTTGCAGGCCTGGATCGGCACGTTGACGTCGTTGCCGGAGACGTTGATCAGGCCCTTGCCCGACTTGTCGATGCCGGTGGTCGAGGTCTCGTGGGCCATCGCGAACGGCGCCATGGCGACGGCCGAGGCCGCGGTGGTGGCGGCGACGAGTGCAACCTTCTTCAGCACGTGTACTTCTCCTGTGAGTCGAGGGCTCGAAAGATTCGAGCCAGACAAGTCGGTGTCCGACCGGGGAGCCCGCACCGACTGCAGACAATCTAGAACCTGCGAACGGCTTCTGGGAAATCGTATGACTCGATCGTGTCACGACAATTTCTCGGCCGCGGTTACGGTCCCGATCGGGTGATTCGCTCAGATCATCGAAAAGGTGGAGAAAAGACGAACGCCGGGCAGCCCCGAAGGGCTGCCCGGCGTCCTGTCGGGAGGTGACTCAGCTGACCGAGTCGCCCGCGCCCGACTCCTGGCCGCAGGCGCGGTCGGTGTCGGTGGCGATGTCGGTCGAGGCGGCCGACTTGCCGAACAGGGCGGCCGCACCGGTGAGGGCACCGGTCAGGTCCTTGGCGTTGCCCTGGATCGCGCCGACGCCGGCGTTGACCGGGACGTCGTTGTTGCAGGCCTGGACCGGCACGTTGGCGTCGTTCCCGGACACGTTGATCAGGCCGGCGCCCGACTTGTCGATCCCGACGTGCTCGATGCTCTGGTAGCCACCCTTGTCGCCGGCGAAGGCGAGCGGGGACAGGGCGACGAGCGACGCGGCAACGCCGGCGACGACGATTCCAGCCTTCTTCAGCACAGTTCTTCTCCTGTTTAGTGCGGGAACCGGCGAAGGCCGGTTCCATTCGCGTCAGCGTCCGACCGGGGAGCCCACGCTGACTGAGGAGAAAGCTATCCGCCTGCCGGTCGTGTAACAAATCCGCTACGTCTATCGTGTGAGTCCGCGACGCTGCGTTTAGTTATTCCTTGGATCGGGTGAACTCGGCGGTTCCCGTGTCACCGTTTTCGTGCATGCGTGAAGACGCAGCGTGGTGGGTTCACCCGTCCGGCGCGGTTCCCGGCACGATCGTGGAGAGGCCGCCGGAGGCCCTCGTGCGGGGTAGCGTCCCGCGGATGCGGTCCGCGGGGATCAGGGCGACGGTGGTGGCACGTGACATCGCGCTGCTCGCCCTCCGACTGGACCGGCTCGTGCCCGGGACCGTGGAGTCGTGGACCGGTGATCCGGCCCTGCGGCGGCACGCCCGCTCGGGTCCCGCGCCGTCCGCCCGCGAGCTCGTCGCCGCCGCGGAGGGGTTGCGGCGGGCCTGTGAGTTCCTCGAGCTGCCGCCGGTCCGGCGCGCGTTCGTCGTGGGCGAGCTCGCCGCGCTGGACCGCATCGCCCGCACCGCAGCGGGGGACCGGGTGTCGGTGGAGGAGGAGATCCGGCAGACCTACGGCGTCGAGGTCGGCCCGGGCGACCCCGACCGCTACCGGGAGGCGCACCGGCGGATCGCCGAGCTCCTCCCGGGACCCGGCACGGTCGGGGACCGCCTCGCCGCGTACCGGCGGGCGGACGAGGTCCCGCGCGAGCGGAGGACCGCGGCGATCGGGGCGCTGGTCGAGGCGCTGCGGGCCCGCACCCGGGAGCTGGTCTCGCTGCCCGCGGGGGAGTCCGTCGCCGTCGAGCTGGTGGACGACCGCCCCTGGAGCGGGTTCACGCGCCACCTGGGCGGTGGACGCTCGGTGGCCCGCTTCGGCGCGGACGCACCCCTGCGGGCAGGACAGCTCGCCCGGCTGGTCGCGCACGAGA
Source organism: Pseudonocardia xishanensis (assembly GCF_039541715.1). Lineage (NCBI taxonomy): Bacteria > Bacillati > Actinomycetota > Actinomycetes > Pseudonocardiales > Pseudonocardiaceae > Pseudonocardia > Pseudonocardia xishanensis. Next base: position 219,824 of record NZ_BAABGT010000122.1, on the reverse strand, counting down.
CCTACCCCGGCCACCACGTCGAGCACCTGTTCCGGGTCGCCGCACGCGATCCCGAGCGGTCGCTGAGCCTCACCCACTCCCCGCGTGCGCTGGTGGTGGAGGGGACGGCGGACCTGGCGCTCGACGCCGTCGTCGGGCCGGGGTGGGGGGCGTGGGCCGCCGGGGTGCTCGCCGGGGTGGGGGTCCGCACCGACGGCCCGCTGGCGGAGGAGCTGGACGCGGCGATGGAGCCGTTGCAGCATGTCCGGCTCGACGCCACCCTCCTGGCCCATCGGGCGGGCCCCGAGGCGGCCCGCGAGCACGTGCGCCGGTGGCTGCTGCTGGACCACGAGCGCACCGAGCGGGTGCTGCGGTTCGTCACTGACCCGCGGTGGCGGTCGTACACGGCGACCTACGTCGTCGGGTACCCGCTGGTCCGGGCCTTCTGGGCCGGTGACGCTCCGCGTTTTCGCAGGCTGGTGGCCGAATCACTCACCCCGGCGGCACTGGTTCGTCCGGCTGCGACGAGCTGCGCCGGACAGTCGTCACCCGTCCGGGGAACCCCGACGACGGACGGTGTCGATCACGCGATGAGCGGTCGGCCGTTGTGTTAATTCTGGGGTCCGACGGTCCCTGCGACCGAAGGTCACCCTTGACCGCATGAGGGTGACCGCTAGTAGCGTCTGCGGTGGCGGTGCGTACCGATCGCATCGTCCGGGGAGGCCCTGAACGTGGTGTTGCGAAGCACCCGAGAGGGCCGGCACCCGGCCCTCGCGGGTGTGCGAGCCCAGCTCGTGCATCCGCACCAGGGCCGGCCGGCCCACCGGAAGAGTGGGCGTGGTGCCGCGCTCACGAGGGAGCACCCGTGACCGATCGTCGTACGGCCCCGGTCCAGGAGAGCGGTTCCGACCGCGCTGCCCGTTGCTACGTGCTCGACACCTCGGTTCTCCTCTCGGACCCGTGGTCACTGACCAGGTTCGAGGAGCACCAGGTCGTCCTCCCGCTCGTGGTGATCTCCGAACTCGAGGGCAAGCGACACCACCCCGAGCTCGGCTGGTTCGCCCGCGCGGCGCTCCGCCAGCTCGACGACCTCCGGATCGCGCACGGCAGGCTGGACGCGCCCGTGCCGATCGGCGAGGCCGGGGGGACGCTCCACGTGGAGCTGAACCACAGCGACCAGTCCGTGCTGCCGAGCGGCTTCCGCGCCGACACCAACGACAGCCGGATCCTGGCGTGTGCGCTGAACCTGCAGGCCGAGTACGGCGCGGCCCGCGAGGTCGTGCTCGTCACCAAGGACATGCCGCTGCGGGTCAAGGCGTCCGCGGTCGGCCTGCCCGCGGACGAGTACCACGGCCAGGACGTCGTCCCCTCCGGCTGGACGGGGATGGCGGACGTCGAGGTGCGGGCCGAGGAGATCGACGCCCTCTTCCGGGACGGCGTGCTGGACAACCCGGAGGCCGCCGAGCTGCCCTGCAACACGGGCATCCGGCTGCTCGGTGGCTCGTCCGCAGCGCTCGGCCGGGTCACCCCGGACAAGCAGATCAAGCTGGTCCGCGGCGACCGGGAGGCCTTCGGGCTGCACGGGCGCTCCGCCGAGCAGCGGGTCGCGCTGGACCTGCTGCTGGACCCGGAGGTCGGCATCGTCTCCCTCGGTGGCCGGGCCGGCACCGGGAAGTCGGCGCTCGCCCTGCTCGCCGGGCTCGAGGCGGTCATGGAGCGCCAGCAGCACCGCAAGATCGTGGTCTTCCGGCCGCTCTACGCCGTCGGGGGGCAGGAGCTCGGGTACCTGCCCGGCAGCGAGGCCGAGAAGATGGGGCCCTGGGCCCAGGCGGTGTTCGACACGCTCAGCGCCATCGTCAGCCAGAACGTGGTGGACGAGATCATCGCCCGCGGGATGCTGGAGGTCCTCCCGCTGACCCACATCCGCGGCCGGTCGCTGCACGACACCTTCGTCATCGTCGACGAGGCCCAGTCGCTGGAGCGCAACGTCCTGCTCACGGTGCTCTCCCGGCTGGGCACCGCCTCGCGCGTCGTGCTGACCCACGACGTCGCGCAGCGGGACAACCTGCGGGTCGGCCGCCACGACGGCATCGCCGCGGTGATCGAGAAGCTCAAGGGACACCCGCTGTTCGCCCACGTCACGCTGACCCGGTCGGAACGCTCCCCGATCGCGGCCCTGGTGACGGAGATGCTGGAGGGCCCGAACGCCTGACCCTCCCCTTTGCGCACAAACGGCACTTTCGTGCGGTAGGTCCGCACGAAAGTGCCGTTTGTGCGTCGCGGGAGGGCGTTCATCCACAGGTTGTGGGGGTTGTGGACAGCCGGCGCGACGGACAGCGTTCCCGATTCATCATCTGTGGGTGCCTCGACGATCTCTCGCTCTCGCCCCCGACCAGGTCGCGACGCTGTGCTCCGCCACGATCGTTCGGGTCTCCGCGCTGGAGAGCCTCGGGGTGCCGCGCCGCACGATCTACGAGCGCTGTCGGCCCGGGGGTCCCTGGCGCACGTTGCTTCCGGGGATCGTCGGGCTCACCAACGGTCCTCCCACACGGGACGACCGCCGCCGCGCCGCGCTCGTCTACGCCGGCCCCGGTGCGGTCCTCACCGGGCTCGACGCGCTCCAGATCCACGGGATGCGGAGAGTGCCTCCGCCGAGCGGGCCCGTGCACGTTCTGATCCCTCACGATCGTCGCCGCCTGGGTGCCGGCCAGGTCCTCTCCGAACGGACCGAACGTCTGCCGCGCGCGAGGCCGGGTCGGTGGCCGCTCGCCCCGTTGTCGCGTGCAGTCCTCGACTTCTGCCGTCGAAGTCGCGACCGCGAGCAGATCAGGACCGCTCTCGCCGAAGCGGTCCAGCGGGGTGGGTGCACGCCCGGCGAGCTGCTCGGCGAGCTCAATGCGGGCAGCCACCGGGGATCGGCGGTCCCGCGCTCCGTCCTGACGGAGATCGTCGGCGGAGTGCGCTCCGTGGCGGAGGCGCACGCACGGGAGGTCCTCCTCGCCGCCGGGCTCCCCGCGCCGATGTGGAACCCGACCCTCCGCACGGCGGCAGGCGAGATCCTGCCCTGCCCGGATGCCTGGTTCGACGACGTCGCCCTCGCCTGGGAGATCGACTCCGTCGAGTTCCACTACGACGTCGCCGACTACGAACGCACGGTCGAACGACACTCGCGCATGACGTCGTACGGCATCGTCGTGGTCCACACCGTCCCCCGGGCCCTCCGTTCTCGGCGCTCCGAAGTCGTCGACGAACTCCGCCGAGCGCACGCTCTCGCGCGACTGCGTCCACGACCCGACATCCACGCGGCTGCCGCCGGCTCCTGAGCATCCCTGCCTGCACGAAAGTGCCGTTTGTGCGGACCTACCGCACGAACGGCACTTTCGTGCACTGGATTGCCGCGCGTCGGGCCACGAACTCTTGCGCACCCCGGCTCCTGCGCACCCGGGTTTGCGCACGAACGGCACTCTTGAGCGGACCTACCGCACCAACGGCACTTTCGTGCGGGTGGGGTGGGGGTCAGAGGCCGTGGGGGGTGCCCTCGGTGAAGCCCGCTTGGGTCTGGATGCCGATGACCGCGCGCTCGTGGAGCTCCTCCAGGGAGCGGGCGCCTGCGTACGTGCAGGCGCTGCGGACGCCGGCGGCGATGCCGTCGAGCACGTCCTCGACGCCGGGGCGGGCCGGGTCGAGGTGCTGGCGGGAGCTGGAGATGCCCTCCTCGAACAGGCCCTTGCGGGCGCGGTCGAAGTCGTTGTCGCCACGGGTCCGTGCGGTCACAGCCCGCTTCGAGGCCATGCCGAAGGACTCCTTGTAGGCCCGGCCGTTCTCGTCCCGGAGGAGGTCGCCGGGGGACTCGTAGGTCCCGGCCAGCCATGAGCCGATCATCACCGAGGCGGCGCCTGCGGCCAGCGCGAGAGCGACGTCCCGCGGGAACCGCGCGCCGCCGTCCGCCCAGATCGCCACCCCGTGCTCGCGGCCCGCCGCCGCGCACTCCAGCACGGAGGAGAACTGGGGCCGCCCGACACCGGTCATCATCCGGGTGGTGCACATCGCCCCGGGGCCGACGCCCACCTTGACCACGTCCGCCCCCGCGGCGGCGAGGTCGCGGACGCCCTCCGCCGTCACCACGTTGCCCGCGGCGATCGGGACCGGCAGACCGGAGTCCCGCACGACCGCGCGGACCGCGCGCAGCGCCTCGGTCATCTTGTCCTGGTGCCCGTGCGCGGTGTCGACGACGAGGACGTCCACCCCGGCGTCGAGCAGGGCCTTCGCCTTGGTCGGGACGTCCCCGTTGATCCCGATCGCCGCCGCCGTGCGCAGCCGTCCCCGCGCGTCGAGCGCCGGGGTGTAGATCCCGGCCCGGACCGCGCCGAGTGAGGTGAGCAGGCCCGCGAGCCTGCCCTCGTCGTCCAGCCCCAGCGCCACGCCCGAGCCGCCGAGGGCGTCGAACACCTCGCGGGGCGGGGTGCCGAGGGGCAGCGCCGCCGCCGGCGTGTCGAGCACGTCGGCCAGCCGGGTGAAGCGGTCGACGCCCTGGCAGGGCGCCTCGTTCACGACGCCGACTGGCCGACCGCCGTCGTCGACCACCACCACCGTGTCGTGCGCGCGCTTGTGCAGCAGGTTCAGCGCATCTGCCACCGCGTCCCCGGTGCGGAGCACGAGGGGGGTGTCCCACACCGGGTGCCGCGACTTGATCCAGCCGACGATCTCGGCCACGGCCTCGGGCGCGACGTCCTGGGGCAGCACGGTCAGCGCCCCGCGGCGGGCGAGCGTCTCGGCCATCCGGCGCCCGGCGACCGCGGTCATGTTCGCGGCGACGACGGGCACGGTCGCACCGGTGTCGTCCGCGGTCGTGAGGTCGACGTCGAAGCGGGAGGCCACGGTGGACCGCCCCGGGACGAGGAATACGTCGTCGTAGGTGAGGTCGGAACGGGGCTGGTGACCGTCGATGAAGCGCACGGAAAGCGAAGGATAGTCGCCTCCGGCGTGCCGTGGTGGCCGCCGCGGGCGGATATATCGTCCGATTCGGGACGTCCCCGCTGGGCGGTCGCGCCCGGTCCCTCGACGCGTGACCGAGGGACCGAGCCCGGCGGAGTTGCGCGCGTTCCGGCGCGGCGATGATCTTCGTCGCGATTCCTGCAGGTCAGCGCGCTGCCGACGGGCCCACGACGGCGCAACCCGGCGCAACGCGGCACGTCATCGGGCCGCAACGGTCCCTTCGTAGCTTTCCCGGCGACACCGAGGAGCACCGGAGGCCCGCAGTGAAAGTCGCTGACAACCCTCAGATGGAGGACTACTCCCTGAGGTACACGCCCAGCTCGTTCCGCAACTGGTCGCCGTGGATGGTGTTCCTGTCCTGCCTGGTCGGGCTCTCGGCGATGGCGGGGTACGCGCTCGACGCCGCCTTCGTCAACGAGTTCGGCTTCGCGAACTCGGTGTGGGGCTTCGCCATCGCGAGCGTGGTGACGCTCCCGCTCACGATCGTCATCGCGTTCGCGATCGCCCGCAAGCACATCGACATCGACCTGCTCACCCGTGGTTCCGGCTTCGGCTACCTCGGTTCCACCGTCACCAGCCTGGTCTACGCCACCTACACCCTGATCTTCCTGGCCTACGAGGGCGCGATCATGGCCCAGGCGGTGACGGCACTGTCCGGGTTGGACATCCACTGGTCCTACGTGGTCGTCGCGGTCGTGATGATCCCGCTGACGCTCTACGGGATGAGCTTCTCGTCGAGGTTCCAGGCCTGGACCTGGCCGATCTGGGTCGCGCTGATCGGCGTCGCGGTCGTCACCGCGGCCACGGCCCCGGACGCGGGCGCCCACATGCTGAACCCGCAGCCCCAGGGGAGCACGGCCTCGGCGCTGGGGCTGAGCTTCGTCGCGATCTTCGTGATCGCCGCGGCCAACCTGTCGCTGGCCACCCAGGTCGGGGAGCAGGGCGACTACCTGCGGCTGATGCCCGACCCGTTGCCCGGCAGGCGGGTCCGCTGGCGCGCGGCGGTGATCATGGGCGGGCCCGGGTTCGCGCTGTTCGCGATGGTCATCTTCTTCGCCTCGACCTTGCTCGTCGGCTACGCCGACACGCAGGCGCCCGCGGACCAGGTCGCCCTGCCGGTGGACCTGTTCACAGTGGTCTACCAGCGACTCACCGGCAACCACACGGCTGCGCTCGTGCTCGCCGGGGTGCTGGTGCTGCTGTCCCAGATCAAGATCAACATCATGAACACCTACAGCGGCTCGCTGTCCTGGTCGAACTTCTTCTCGCGGATCCTGCACCGGCACCCGGGCCGGGCCGTGTGGGTGGTGTTCCAGGTGGCGCTGTCGCTGGTGCTCATGGAGCTGGACATCTTCGACAACATCGTCACCGTGCTCGGCGTGTACGCCAACGTCGGGATCGCCTGGATCGGCGCCATGGTCTCCGACCTGGTGATCAACAAGCGGTTGTTGAAGATCGGGCCCTCGCACGTCGAGTTCCGTCGCGCGCACCTCTACAACGTCAACCCCGTCGGCTTCGGGTCCATGGTGGTCGCGGCGGCGGTCTCGCTGGTCGCCTACTTCGGCCTCTTCGGCGCGACGATGGCCGCGCTCGCCCCCTTCGTGTCGCTGGTGCTGGCCCTGGTCCTGCCGCCGGTGATCGCGCTGGCCACGAAGGGGCGCTTCTACGAGGCCCGGACCAGCGAGTTCCCGCCGGACACGAGCGAGGCCGAGTGCGTGCGGTGCGCCGGGACCTACGAGCTGATCGACATGGCCACCTGCCCCTTCCACGACGGCGCCATCTGCTCGCTCTGCTGCTCGACAGAGGGTGCCTGCCACGACTCCTGCAAGCCGCACGCCTGGCTGCCCGGCCGGACCGAGCTGGGGATGCCCCGGGTCGGCGTGCCCGCCATGATTACGGAGGGAACCTCATGACCAGCGCACTCGTCGTCGTCGACATGCAGAACGGGTTCTGCGAGCCCGCGGGCTCGGTGCCCCGTGTCGGACTCGGGCTGGCAGGCGTGGAGGCCGCCGTCGCCCAGGCCGCGGCGGCCGTGCGGGCGGCGCGGGCGGTGGGGATGCCGGTCGTCTTCACCCGCCACGTCTACCGGCCCGGCCGCGCGGACGAGGGTGCCAACCTGTCCGCCATGGCGGACCTCGCGGCGCTCGACGGGCTGCTCCTGGGCACCTGGGACGCCGAGGTCGTCGACGACCTGGGCTGGTCCCCCGCCGATCTCACGGTGGACAAGTGCCGGTTCGACGCCTTCCTCTGGACCTCGCTCGATCCGCTGCTGCGCGGGCTGGGTGCGGACCACCTGAACGTCTGCGGGGTCGTCACGAACATCTGTGTCGAGTCGACGGTGCGCGCGGCGTTCATGCGCGACTACCGGGTCACCCTGCTCGCCGACGCCTGCGCGGCTGCCACCCCGCGGCTGCACGAGGCGGGTGTGGAGGTGATGGGGGAGTGCGGGTTCGCGACGGTCGCGCGGGCCGCCGACCTCGCGACGGTGTCGGCATGAGCAACGCCGCGGTGATCTGCCCGCCACCCCGGCGCAACCCGGCGTTCCTACCGTCACGAGCCGTGAGTGCGCCGGCGTCGAGACACCCCGGCCGCCGTGAGCAGGAGGTCCGGCGGCTCCGGGACCTGCTGCGCTCGGCGTTGCTCGCCGACCGGTTCCCCGGGGGCGCCCTGCCCCCGGAGAACGAGCTGATGGCGGCGTACGGGGCCACCCGCGCCGCCGTCCGGGAGGCCTTGGCGATGCTGCGGGCCGAGGGGCTGATCGAGCGCCTGCCCGGTGTCGGGACGCACGTCATGGTCGATCCGCCCCGCACGGACATGGACGAGGCGCTCGGGGTGAAACGCGGCGCGATGTACACCTTCACCACGCCGCCCCGGATCCTCGACCGTTCGACGGTCCCCGCTCCGCCGACCCTTGCCGCCTCGCTCGGGATCGAGCCGGGGGAGCCGGTGCTCCGCCTCGAGTACGTGGCCATGAACGAGGGCCTGCCGGCCGCCGTCGCGACCAACTACGTGGTCTTCCCGGAGGCCGAACGGCTCCTCGCCACGCCGTTCCACGGACACTGGTACCAGCTGATGGCAGACGCGGGCGTCGTCCTCGGCGAGTCCGAGTTCGTGATCGACTGCGTGGCCGCCGACCCGATGGCGGCCGGGCTGCTCGACGTCCCGCCCGGCTTCCCGCTGTTGGCGATCGAGCAGACCATCGCCGACCCCACGGGCCGCGTGATCGACGTGGCCTTCCTGCGCATTCGGCCGGACCGCTTCCGGTTCGTCTCCCGTGCCGCCGCGTCCGACCTGCTCTGACCACCGTCCCATCCTGTTCTGGAGGACAGCTGTGCCCTCGACCCTGACCGACGCCGCCGCGGCCCTGCGCGCAGGCACCACGACCAGCCGCGCCCTGACCGAGGCGGCGATCGACACCGCCGACCGGCTCGACGAACGGATCGGCACCTACCTCGTCCGCTTCGACGACCTGGCCCTCGCGGCGGCCGACCGAGCCGACGCCGAGCTCGCTGCAGGCCACGACCGCGGCCCGCTGCACGGGATCCCGTTCGGGGTCAAGGACATCCTCGCCACGGCCGACGGCCCGACGACCGCACAGTCCCTCGTCCTCGACCGCACCTGGGGCGAGGGCCGGGACGCCCCGGTCGTCGCGCGGCTGAAGGCGGCGGGGGCGGTGATCACCGGCAAGACGACGACGATGGAGTTCGCCTGCGGCATGCCGGACCCGGCGAAGCCGTTCCCGGTGCCCCGCAACCCCTGGGACCTCGAGACCTGGCCCGGCGGGTCCAGCTCGGGGACGGGCTCGGGCGTCGCGGCCGGGATGTTCCTCGCGGGGCTCGGCACGGACACCGCGGGCAGCATCCGGATCCCGGCGGCGATGTGCGGGATCACCGGCCTGATGCCGACGTTCGGTCGGGTGCCGAAGTCCGGGTGCGTCCCGCTGGGATACAGCCTGGACCACATCGGACCCATGGCTCGATCCGCGGTGGATTGTGCGTCCGTGCTCGAGGTCATCGCCGGGCCGCACGCGAGTGACCCCGACTGCGTCGACGCCCCGTTCGCCGCGCCCCCGCTCGGCGAGGGGGACCTCGCGGGCCTGCGCGTCGGCGTGGTGCGGGAGGGGCACTTCCCGGACGGTGCGGACCCGGCACTGCCCGGGCTGTTCGACGACGCGGTCGCCCAGCTGACAGCCCTCGGGGCGACCGTCGTCGAGGTCGAGCTGCCCTACCGGGCCGAGATGATGACCGCGGACATGGTCACGATGGCCGCCGAGGCACTGGCCTACCACCGCACCGACATGTCCACGCGGTGGACCGACTACTTCGCCGCCACCCGCGCGATCCTCGCCCAGGGGGCCATGGTGTCCGGCGCGGACTACGTGCAGGCCCAGCGGATGCGCCGGGCCGCGCAGCTGGCGTTGCGCGGGCTGTTCGCCGACGTCGACGTCGTCGTCTGCCCGACGCTCTCGGTCGCCGCGCCGCCGCTGGCGGGCTACCTCGACGGCACCGCGGAGATCCTCGAGCTCTTCACCCACATCCACACGGGGTACTGGGACTCCGTCGGCAACCCGGTGCTGGCGCTGCCGATGGGACACAGCGCAGCGGGTCTCCCGCTGTCGCTGCAGATCGCGGGCCGCCCCTTCGAGGAGGCGACCCTGCTCCGCGCCGGTGCGGCCTTCCAGCGCGCCACCACCCACCACCTGCGGGTCCCCTTGCTGGTGACCGCCGAGACCGCCGCCGCCTGAGGAGCCGTCATGTCCGAGACCGACCCTGTGATCGATACCGTTCGCGCCCTGCTCGCCGCCGCCCACCTCCCCGCCTCCGACGCCGAGATCGAGGCTTACGCCATCGGCTACCCGGGCCTGCGGGCCGGGGTCGAGGCGCTCTACGCCGCCCCGGAGGTGCGCTACCTCGACCCCGCCCTGCGCTTCCAGGCCGACCCGGGGCCCGCGGCGGACTGGGCGGGCTGACCGCGCCCCCCACCCTCCCCGCGCCTTACCCGCCAGGTGATCGTTCCGAGCGGGACAGGAGCGCTCCCCGACCCGCCCCCGTGTCCCACTCGGATCGATCATGAGCGTGTGATCGTTCCGAGTGGGACGGGACGGCCGGCCGGACAGCGCTCGGGCGACGCCCGGAACGATCATGGGGCGGTAATGATCATGGAGCGGTTCGGGCGGTCGTGTCCGTGCTCGCGGTGGTGCCGGCCGCCGCTCCTCCCCGGACGGGCGGAGTCGTCCTGCAGCGCCTGGGTGAGGAGCGCGCGACCCGCGGGGTGTGAGGGCGCGACTCGCGGGGAGTGGAGGTTAGAGGAGGGCTTGGACGGCGGGGAGGTCGTCTGCCTCGGCGGGGGTCTTGTCGGGGCGGTAGCGCAGGACCCGGGCGAAGCGCAGGGCCACCCCGCCGGGATAGCGGACGCTGCGTTGGGCGCCGTCCACGGCGATCTCCACGACCAGCTCCGGGCGCAGCTCGACCACGTGCCCGTCGTCGTGGACCGCGAGGCCGGGGAACTGCCGCGTCTGCCAGGCGAGCAGCTCGTCCGTCATGCCCTTGAAGGTCTTGCCGACCATGATCGGCGGGCCGCCTTCCGGATCCCGCGCGCCGAGGTGGATGTTCGACAGGAACCCGGTGCGCCGCCCGTACCCCCACTCCGCGCCGATCACCACGAGGTCCAGGGTGTGCACGGGTTTGACCTTCTGCCACGCCTTGCCCCGCCGCCCGGCTGCGTACGGCGCGTCCAACGCCTTCACCACCACGCCCTCGTGCCCGGCGGACAACGCGCTGTCGAGCACCTGGGCGGCCTCCTCGACCGAGGGGCGCCGGACGCCGGGCATCGTCAGCTCCGGCGCCGCGGACAGCAACCCGGCCAGCGTGTCCAGCCGGACGGACAGCGGCTCGTCCACCAGGTCAGTGCCGTCCAGGTGCAGCAGGTCGAAGAAGAACGGCGACAGCAGGACCTCCTCCGAACCCCCCGACCCGAAGCGGGACATGGTGTCCTGGAACTTGCGGGGGCGGCCCTCCTCGTCCAGGGCGAGGGTCTCGCCGTCGAGCACGACCTCCCGGCAGGGCAGGGCGCGGACCCGCGCGAGCAGCTCGGGCACCGCGTCCGTGATCTCCCGGAGGGACCGGGTCCAGACCCGCACCGAGGACGCGCTGCGGTGCACCTGGATGCGCGCACCGTCCAGCTTGTACTCGACGGTCACCTCCGAGCCCAGGGACTCCAGCGCCGTGTCGAGGGAGGAGCCGGGGGACGCGAGCATCGGCCGGAGCGGGCGCCCGACGGCCAGCCGCACCGCCTCCAGCCCCTCCACCCCGCGGAGCAGCGCGGTCTCCGCGGTGTCGGGCAGCCGACCGGAGAGCATGAACGCCCGCCGCACCACCGGCGCCGGGACCGCGGCGGCCTCCGCGACGGCCTCGAGCATCACACCCTCGAGGGCGCCCTGGCGCAGCTCCCCGCCGAGCAGCCGGGCGAGGAACCGCTGTTCCGGCTCGGTCGCGGCGCCGAATAACGAGCCCAGCAGCTCGGCGCGGCGGCGAGTCGAGCCCGCACCGGAGGTCCTGGCGAGCGCGGTGAGCAGCGAGTCGACCTGCGAGACCGACAGCGACGGCCCCGCCGCGGGCTCGGGGAGGGCGCCGGACAGCGTGCGCCACCCGACCCCGATCCGGCCCTGCCGCGGCTCGCCGGACAGCCAGGCCGTGGCAGGTCCCACCTCAAGGGCGTCCGCCCGGCGCAGCAGCGCGGCCAGCGCCGCCGACTTCGCCTTGCGCGAGCGGGTGGCGCCGACCGCGGCCGACGCCTCGACCACCTCGTTCAGCAGCACGGGTGCATCAGAGCACAGACCACCGACACTCTCAGCCCATCGACTTCTGGCCGTCGATGGTCTCCCGGATGAGGTCCGCGTGGCCGGCGTGCTGCGCGGTCTCCGCGACGATGTGCACCAGCACCCGCCGCGCCGACCAGGCCTTGTCGGTGAACCACGGCGCGTCCGGCAGCGGGTGCGCGATGTCGAGCGAGGGCAGCGCGGCCACGACATCCTCGGTGCGGGCCGCGACCCGCTCGTACTCGGCGAGCAACCCCTCCAGCGTCTCACCGGGGAGCATCCGGAAGCTGTCCGCGTGCTCGGCCGCGCTGTCCTCGGTGAGCTCCATCGAGGCCGCCCCCTCGAGCAGGAAGGTGACCCAGCTCCGCTCGGACTCCGCGACGTGCTTGATCAGCCCGCCGAGGCAGAGCTCGCTCGCCGTGGGCGTCGACGCGGCCTGCTCGTCGGTCAGCCCCTGCACCGCGTAGCGGAAAAGGAACCGGTGCGTGGCCAGCGCCGAGAGCAGGTCGGCCTTCTCGTCGATCACGGCGGTGGTGGTCATGGTGTCCTCCGGATGGCTCGTTCCTGCTGGTAGGAGTGACAGTAGGGGAGATACCGGTCAGTTCTCGGCCGCAATCCGACCCCTCGGGTCGAAGAGCCTCCGCGTGCCCGTCGGTCCACCCGTTCGGACGACGGCTCGGCCGGCGGGGCGCGGCCCCGGCGCGCAGGTCCGGGTCGGCTACGGTGGGCACGGTCAGGGCTGCGCGGACCTTCGCAGGCTCCGGCCCGAGTTCACCGCCGAGCACGAGGAGTCCTGACGGATGCGCGCAGCACGGGTGACCCGCACGGACGGGCCGCGGTCGCTGGAGGTCGGCGAGGTCCCGGACGCGACCGCGGGCCCCGGTGAGGTGCTCATCGAGGTGCGGGCGGCGGGCGTCAACTTCCCGGACCTCCTGCTGACCCAGGACAAGTACCAGTACAAGCCGGAGCTGCCCTTCGTGCTCGGCAGCGAGCTCGCCGGTGTGGTCCGGGAGGCGCCGGAGGGCTCCGAGTTCGCACCCGGCGACCGGGTGGCCGCCACCTCCGCCGCCGTCGGCGCGTTCGCCGAGCTGGCCGCGGTGGCGTCGGACAGCGTCTTCCCGCTCCCCGACTCCGTCGGGTTCGCGGCGGGTGCCTGCCTGCCGATGAACTATCTGACGATGACGTTCGCCCTGGTCACCCGCGGGCAGCTGCGCGCGGGCGAAACCGTCCTCGTGCACGGCGCCGCGGGCGGCATCGGGACCGCGACGATCCAGCTGGCGAAGGCGCTGGGTGCCAGGGTGATCTCGGTCGTGTCGAGCCGGGAGAAGGCCGACTTCGTGAGGTCGGTCGGCTCCGACGAGGCGGTCCTGGTGGACGGCTTCAAGGACGCGGTCAAGGAGCTGACGGCGGGCGTGGGCGTCGACATGGTGGTGGACCCCGTCGGCGGCGACCGGTTCACCGACTCGCTGCGCAGCCTCGCCCCGCTGGGCAGGCTCCTGGTCATCGGCTTCACCGCGGGAGACATCCCGACGGTGCGGGTGAACCGCCTGCTGCTCAACAACATCGACGTCCGCGGCGTCGGCTGGGGCGCGTACGCGATGCCGCGCGAGGGCTACGCCCGCAAGGAGTGGGACAAGCTGTTCCCGTACCTGGAGTCCGGTGTGGTCGACCCGCCCGTCGCGGGCACCTACCCGCTGGAGCGGGCCGGTGAGGCCGTGGCGCTGCTGGAGGAGCGCGGGGTGCTGGGCAAGGTCGTCATCGAGCCCTGAGGTCGGAACCTGGCCGCAATGGGCCCGATACTGGGTCCATGGCCTCCACCGGCTCGCGCACCCTGCGGCTGTTGTCGCTCCTGCAGACCCACCGGTACTGGACGGGGCAGGAGCTCGCGGAGCGGCTCGAGGTCTCGCCGCGCACCCTGCGGCGAGACGTCGACCGGCTCCGCGAGCTCGGATACCCGGTCAACGCCCATCGCGGGGTGGACGGCGGCTACCAGCTCGCCGCGGGCGCCGCGCTGCCCCCGCTGGTGGTGGACGACGAGGAGGCGGTCGCGCTCGCTGTCGGGATGCAGGCGGCGACGCAGGGTGCGGTGGCCGGGATCGAGGAGCCTGCGCTGCGGGCGTTGACCAAGGTCGTGCAGGTCATGCCGCCCCGGCTGCGCAAGCGGGTGGACGCGCTGCGCGGGGTCACCGTGGCCACGACCTGGGGTGGGCGGCGGGACGAGCCGCTCGATCCCGAGGCCCTGATCGTCGTCGCCCAGGCCTGCCGGGACGACGAGCGGCTGGAGTTCGGCTACACGGCGCGAGCCGCCGAACCGGCGCTCCGGCTCGTCGAACCGCATCGGCTGGTCCCGCTCGGGCGGCGCTGGTACCTCGTGGCCTACGACCTGCACCGCCACGACTGGCGCACCTTCCGGCTGGACCGGCTCACCGAGCCGCGGCGGACCGGCGCCCGGTTCCGCCCGCGCGAGCTGCCGACCGCGGACGCCGCGGACTTCGTGAAGCAGGGGATCCGCGGCAGGCCCGCCACCTACGAGGTGGAGGTCGTGGTGTTCGCCCCCGCGGAGCGGCTGGCGCATCTCGACCGCTGGGCCGTGATCGAGCCGGACGGTCCCGACCGCTGCGTCCTGCGGATGTCCGGGGACGACCTGGACTGGCCGGTCTTCGCGCTCGGCAGCTGTGGCGCGGAGTTCGAGATCCGCTCGCCCGCGGAGCTCACCGAGCGGGTGCGGGAGTGGGGCGAGCGGTTCACCCGTCAGCGGTAGGCGCCTGCCTCCGCCGCCGCCACGGCGGCGTCCACCGCGCGGGTGACGTCCGCCTGCTCCGGAGCGTCTCCGCTGGTCAGGAAACGGTAGTAGAGGGGGGCGGACACCGCGCGGACGACGGCGGCGGCGTCCGTCCCCGCGGGCAGCTCGCCGCGCGCGACCGCGTCGGTGACGCAGGGCTCCCAGACCGCGATCCGGGCCGCGTAGAAGCGGCGCAGGGCCTCGGCGGTGCGCTCGTCCTCGCGGGCCGCGGCGATGAGTGCCGCGAGCAGCCTGCCCTGGCGCGGGTCGGCCAGGGTCTCGGCCACGAGCTCGGCGTTCGCCCGCAGGTCCCCGGCGAGGCCGCCGGTGTCCGCGCGCGGGGCGGAGGTCTCCACCATGTCGTCGACCAGGTCCGCGACGGCGGCGGCCACGGTGCCCCAGCGGCGGTACACGGTCGTCTTGCCGACGCCCGCCCGGCGCGCGACGTCCGC
This sequence comes from Pseudonocardia xishanensis, assembly GCF_039541715.1. Taxonomy (NCBI): domain Bacteria; kingdom Bacillati; phylum Actinomycetota; class Actinomycetes; order Pseudonocardiales; family Pseudonocardiaceae; genus Pseudonocardia; species Pseudonocardia xishanensis. The sequence continues at coordinate 204,799 of NZ_BAABGT010000122.1, read as the reverse complement.
GAGGTCGAGCCCGGCGAGGCCCACCTCGATCAGCGCGTCCCCGACCGCGCGCACCACGGCCTCCCGCACCCGCGCCGTCCGTCCCCCTGGCCGCGTCATGCGGCCACCTTAACGGAACTGCGGTTCTGTTAGTCTTAACGGGACCAGAGAACCGTTAAGGAGAGTCATGGAGTACCGGAACCTGGGCCGCAGCGGCCTGCGCGTGCCCGTGCTGAGCTTCGGCGCCGGGACGTTCGGCGGTCGCGGCGAGCTGTTCGGCGCCTGGGGCAGCACGGACGTCACACAGGCGCGGGAGATCGTCGCCCGCTGCCTCGAGGCGGGCGTGACCCTGTTCGACACCGCGGACGTGTACTCGGACGGCGCCTCGGAGGAGGTGCTGGGCGCTGCGCTGAAGGGGCGGCGGGACGAGGTGCTGATCTCGACCAAGGCGGGTCTGCCCGCCGGCGACGGCCCGAACGACTGGGGCACCTCGCGGTCGCGGCTGCTCGGGTCGGTGGACGCCGCGCTGCGCCGCCTCGGCACCGACCACATCGACGTCTTCCACCTGCACGCCTACGACGCCCACACCCCGACCGAGGAGGTCCTCGACACCTTGGACGACCTCGTCCGGGCGGGGAGGATCCGCTACACCGGCGTGTCGAACTTCCCCGGGTGGCAGCTCATGCGGTCCCTGCGGACGCCCGGCCCCCGGTACGTCTCCCATCAGGTCTACTACTCACTCGTCGGGCGGGACTACGAGTGGGACCTGATGCCGCTGGGGCGCGAGGAGGGGGTCGGGGCGATGGTCTGGAGCCCGCTCGGGTGGGGGCGGCTGACCGGGCGGATCCGCCGCGGTGCCCCGATCCCCGCGGGCAGCAGGCTGCACGCCACCGCCGCGGCGGGTCCGCCGGTCCCGGACGAGCTGCTGTACGCGGTCGTGGACGTCCTCGACGGGATCGCCGCCGAGACGGGCCGCAGCATCCCGCAGATCGCGCTGAACTGGCTGACCACCCGCCCCACCGTCAGCTCGGTGATCATCGGGGCCCGAGACCTCGGGCAGCTGGAGGAGAACCTCGGGGCCGTGGGCTGGGAGCTCGCGCCGGAGCACCTGGCCCGGCTGGACGCCGTCAGCCGCAGGCCCGCGCCCTACCCGCACTTCCCCTACGAGCGCCAGGAGGGGTTCGCGCGGCTGGTATCACCGGGCGCACCGGGCGGGTCCCTCCTCTATGACGACCACGCGCACGGAGCGTGAGTGGATGGAGCTGGTGGGCACCCTGCTCACCGAGCCCCTCGTCGAGCTGCCGGTCGACCGGATCGCTCCGCTGCTGCAGGCGACTTTCGAGACCGCAGGGGTCACGTTCAGCGAGGTCGAGCCCGAGGAGCCGGTGCGCCACACCTGGTGGGACGCCGGGCTGGGGGAGCATGCGGACGAGCTGGCGCACTGGAGCAGGCACCGGGCGGCGGGCGAACACCCGCTGCTGCGGTTCTACCTGGCCACCGGCCTGTGGACGCCGCGGCAGGTCTGCGACGTGCCTGCCGACCAGCACGACCGCTGGGAGGCCGACGGCGGACGCGCCCTCGCCGCGGAGTGCCGGGCGCCGAACCAGCTCGCCCTGCCACTGCGGGCCACCGCGGCGATGAGCCGCTCGTTCGTGCTCGGCCGCGAGGACGCGTGGGGCCCCGGCGAGTCCGCGTTCGCCGAGCGGCTCTGGCGGCTGCTGTCGGGGCTGGAGAAGCAGGTCGCCGCGCTCGCCGCGGTGACGGGCGGGCAGGGGATCAGCGCGACCGAGATCCCGCTGACCCCGCGCGAGCGGGCCGTCCTCGGCCTGCTCGCCCAGGGGCTCACCGCGAGCACGATCGCCCGGCGGCTGGAGATCTCGCCCCGCACGGTCCAGAAACACCTGGAGCGCTGCTACGTGAAGCTGGGCGTGACCGACCGGCTCTCCGCGGTCTTGCGCGCGCAGGCCCTCGGCTTGGTGTGAGCGCACGTTTCGTGCGCTGAGCGTGGCAAGATCGCCGGTTCCGTGCGCTCAGCGCGGTGGCGACAGCGCTGTGCGCACGAAACGTGGGGTCGTGCTAGCGGCCGCCGCGCGCCATGCGCAGCACGTCGAGGGCGGTGTCGAGCTGTTCGAGGGTAAGCGTGCCGTTCTCGACGTGCCCACGCTCCAGCACGACCTCGCGGATGGTGCGGCGTTCCTTCAGCGACTGCTTCGCGATGCTCGCCGCCTCCTCGTAGCCGAGGTAGGAGTTCAGCGGCGTGACGATGCTGGGGGAGGACTCGGCGTACTCGCGGGTGCGGTCCAGGTCGGCCTCCGCGCCCGCGACCACCTTGTCCGCCAGCAGTCGCGCCACCGAGGACAGCAGCCGAGCGGACTCCAGCACGTTGCGGGCCATGACCGGCATCATCACGTTGAGCTCGAGGTTGCCCTGGGTGCCGGAGAAGGCGACGGTCGCGTCGTTGCCGATCACCTGCGCCGCGACCATCATCGTGGCCTCGCAGATCACCGGGTTGACCTTGCCGGGCATGATCGACGAGCCGGGCTGCAGGTCCGGCAGGTGGATCTCCGCCAGCCCGGTGCGCGGGCCGGAGGAGAGCCAGCGCAGGTCGTTCGCGATCTTGTAGAGGGACACGGCGACCGTGCGCAGCGCGCCCGAGGCCTCGACCAGCCCGTCCCGGGAGCCCTGGGCCTCGATGTGGTCCGGGGCCTCGCTGAGCGTGTCCAGCCCGGTCGCGGCCCGCAGCTCGTCGACGACGCCGGCGCCGAACCCGTCCGGCGCGTTGAGGCCGGTCCCCACCGCGGTGCCGCCGATCGGGAGCTGGCCCAGCCGGGGGAGCACGTCCCGGACCCGCGCGATGCCGTACTCGGTCTGCGTGGCCCAGCCACCCACCTCCTGGCCGAGGGTGATCGGCACGGCGTCCATGAGGTGCGTCCGCCCGGCCTTGACGACGTCCGCCCAGTCCGCGGCCCGGGTGCGGAGGGTCCGGGCGAGGTGCTCCAGCGCAGGCACGACGTCCGTCGCGAGGGCTTCGGACGCGGCCACGTGGATGGTCGTGGGGAAGACGTCGTTGCTGGACTGCGAGGCGTTGACGTGGTCGTTGGGGTGCACGTCCGCGCCCGACGCCCGGGTGGCGAGCGTGGCGATGACCTCGTTGGCGTTCATGTTCGAGCTGGTGCCCGAGCCGGTCTGGAAGACGTCGACCGGGAAGTGCTCGTCGTACCCGCCCGCCGCGACCTCGTCCGCCGCCTCCGCGATGGCGGCGGCCAGCTTCTCGTCCAGCACCCCGATGCGGCCGTTGACGCGCGCGGCGGCACCCTTGACCAGGCCGAGCGCGCGGATCTGGGCCCGCTCCAGGCCGCGCCCGGAGATGGGGAAGTTCTCCACGGCCCGCTGGGTCTGCGCGCGGTACAACGCGTCGACCGGGACCCGGACCTCCCCCATGGTGTCGTGCTCGATGCGGAACCCGCCCTCGTCGCTCATACGTCCATCCTCCTACTGAGGGTGCCCTCACCACCGCTCGGGATGAGCGGGATTACACCTTCCGAGGGATACCCCGTCCTGCGAGGTTCGGCCGCCCGAGCGCAATGCGGCGGAGATGTACGTGCTCGGCTAACGGGTTCCTCTTCTCCGGGGAGTCACCAGGCGCGCGGTGTCACCACGGAGGGATCGAGGACACCATGGCAGGTCGAGACGACGGGGACTGGTTGGAGTTCGTCGGGGAGCTGCTGCGGGAGCCGCTGACGGAGCTGCCGCTGGAGCGGGTCACCCGCATGCTGCAGGAGACGTTCGAGAGCACGGCCGTCGCCGTCAGCGACTTCCAGCCGGACGGGACGGTCGTGGGGCGGGTCCTCCCGCTGGACGCGCGGCTGGAGGGCCATCGGGAGGACCTCCTCGCCTGGGGCCGGAGGGCGGCCCACACGCATCCGATCGTGCAGTACTTCGCGGCGACCGGGAACGTCGGCGTGATGCAGTCGGCGGACGTCCCGGCGGGCATGGTGGACCTGCGCCTGTTCGGCGACGGCGCGGCGTTGCTGCGTGACTGCGGGGTCGGCAGGCAGCTCGCCTTCCCGATCGGCCCGGGGCCCGCCCCACAGACGCTGGTCGTGGGGAAGCCGGAGGTCTACGGTCCGCGCGAGATGGCGCTCGCCGAACGGGTCTGGCGGCTGCTGAGCGGCCTGGACCGCCAGGCTCGCGCCTACGCTCGGGCGCTGGCCGAGGCCCCTGCCGCGCAGCACGAGAGCGCGACCTCCATCGAGCTCACCCCCCGCGAACGCGGGGTGCTCGGGCTGCTGGCCCAGGGACACACCGCCGGGGCGATCGCGCGCAGGCTCGGCATCGCCGAGCGGACCGTGCACAAGCACCTGGAGCGGTGCTACAGCAAGCTCGGGGTCGCCGATCGGCTCAGTGCGGTACTCCGGGCGCAGCGGTGGGGGCTCGTGGCGGGGTGATCGTCGGATTCTGAGAACGCTGTTCGCCCGTTCGGCGGAGTCGATGGATACGTAAAGTTGTGGATGATCCCTGTCGGACTACGGACAAGGATGAAGGACGAGCCGTCGCAGCGTCGACGGCACAGGGGCGGGCACCCTCAGTGGTGTCTGATCCGGCGCGGGGCAGGGCACGGCCCCGCGCCGGCCTTCCCGCCCCTCGGCGGTGCGCCGATCAGGCCGCGACCTGCACCACGTCCCCGACGCGCAGCGTGCTGAAGAAGGTCTGCGCCGCCGCCCGGGACAGGTGGATGCAGCCGTGCGAGAGCACCCGGAGGCTGCCCTCGTGGAAGGCGATGCCACCGTTGAAGAACACCGAGTACGGCATCGGCGCGAGATCGAACTCGCGGCTCAGGTGGTCGATGTCCTTCCAGCCCACCCGGAACGTGCCCGGCGGGGTCCGGAAGCCGGGCCGTCCGGCCGTGATCGGGACGGGACCGTAGGCCACGACACCGGCGCTGATCAGCCACGCCTGGTTCGACGACAGGTCCACGCACGCCCGTGCGGTGCGGCGGCAGGGGGTACCGCTCACCGGCGCGGAGTCGACGGCCTTCGCGGCGGCCGCGGCGATCGCGGCGGGCTGCGCCACCCCGAGGCCGGGCACCCCGCTCGTGGTCCCGGCGGGTCCGACGCTCGGCGCGGCGACCGGCGACTGCGTCCGCGCCGTCGACGCCAGCGCCACCCCCGCCCAGATCAGCGCGATCACGGCGACCGACGCCGCCACCACCACGACCCGTGAACCGCGCACGCGCCCACCCCCGTCCCCGTGCGGACGATCATCCGGCAGAGGGACACCCGGGCACCAGTACACGAATGCACGAACGGCACCCCGCGGGGTGCCGTCCGTGTCGGTCTCGTCCTGCCCGGGATCAGGGCAGCGGCGGCGCCTCGGTGTCCGGCTCGACGGCGTCGAAGTCGACCGAGGCGTACTCGCGCAGCTTCGTCAGCCGGTGGTAGCCGTCGATCAGCCGGACCGTGCCGGACTTCGACCGCATCACGATCGACTGCGTGGTGCAGCCGCCCGCGCGGTAGTGCACGCCGCGCAGCAGGTCCCCGTCCGTGACGCCGGTGGCGCAGAAGAACACGTTCTCGCCGGTGACCAGCTCGTTCGTGGTCAGCACGCGGTCGAGGTCGTGGCCCGCGGAGATCGCCCGGGAGCGCTCCTCGTCGTCCTTCGGCCAGAGCCTGCCCTGGATCTCCCCGCCCATGCACTTGAGCGCGGCCGCGGCGATGATCCCCTCGGGCGTACCGCCGATGCCCACCAGCATGTCCACGCCGGTGGTGGGGCGGGCGGCGGCGATCGCGCCCGCCACGTCGCCGTCGGAGATGAAGCGGATGCGGGCGCCGGTGGCGCGCACGTCCGCGATCAGCTGCTCGTGGCGCGGCCGGTCCAGCACGGTAACCGTGACGTCCCGGACGTCGATCTCCTTGGCCTCGGCCACGGAGCGGATGTTGTCCCCCACCGGCTTGGTGATGTCGATCGAGCCCGCCGCGTCCGGGCCGACCGCGATCTTCTCCATGTAGAACACGGCGGACGGGTCGAACATCGCGTCCCGCTCGGCGACCGCGAGGACGGCCAGCGCGTTCGGCATGCCCTTGGCCATCAGGGTGGTGCCGTCGATCGGGTCGACGGCGACGTCGCACCAGGGGCCCTCGCCGTTGCCGACCTGCTCGCCGTTGAACAGCATGGGCGCCTCGTCCTTCTCGCCCTCGCCGATCACCACCACGCCGCGCATCGAGACGGTGCCGATGAGCTGGCGCATCGCGTCCACCGCCGCGCCGTCCCCGCCGTTCTTGTCGCCGCGGCCGACCCAGCGCCCGGCCGCCATCGCCGCGGCCTCGGTCACCCGCACCAGCTCCATCGCGAGGTTGCGATCCGGTGCTTCGCGACGTCGCTCGGGCTTGGGGACGGTCATCGGGCCTCCTTGGCTCGGGTCTACCTGCTCGCGCGGACCACCGGTGACGGTGCGGCGGGGACTGAACCTGATCCTGACAGACGGATCGCCCGTTCGGGGCGGAGAGCGACGGACGCCATGGGTGGAGCACCATGGAGGGGTGAGCACCGAGCCGTCGTCCCCGCAGCCGCCGAGCAAGCCCTCCCGGGGCTCCCTGCGGGTGCGGGACATGCTGGGCGCGCTGGTCATCCTGCTGGTGATCGCGGTGGTCGGCGGCGGGGTGCGCTCCTGCAGCTTCTCACCCGGCGGCCCGTCGGTGGACCCCGGAGCGGGTCCGACGGTCGACGCGCCGGCCAGGCTCGCGGAGTTCGCCCGCGTCTCGACCTTTCCCCTGCGGGTGCCCACCCTCCCCGAGGGCTGGCGGGCCAACTCCACCGACCGCGGCCCCGTGGAGGGTGGCGGGGCCGCGGTGCGGGTCGGGTACCTGAGCCCGGCGGGTCACTATCTGCGGCTCGTGCAGACCGACGCCACCGAGGAGAACCTGCTCGTCACCGAGGCGGGCGGCCCGCTCGCCGGCACCGGTGTGGTGCAGGCGGCGGGCCTGTCGTGGGTCGTCTACCGGGGCGCCACCGACCAGGGCGAGCCCTTCCGCGTCGCGACGAGCGCGGAGGGTGTGCGCCTGCTGGTCACCGGCAGCGGGGACGAGCCGGAGTTCCGCACGCTCGTCGAGGCCCTGGTGGCGGGGCAGCTGCTGCCCGCGGGGTCCGAGCAGAACTAGACACGGCCCGGCGCTACACGCGCGGGCGCAGCAGCTCGCCGAGGTGCGCATCGATCTGCGGCATGGAGGTGGGAGCCACGGCGAACAGGCCGAGGTGGCCCAGCACGTCCTCCACGACCCGCAGCTCCGAGCCCGTGACCCGCTCCCGTCCCCGCGGTGTACGGCGACACGTCCGGGCCGCCGTGGGTCCCGCCGAGCAGGGCGGACCAGCCGGTCGCGTTGGTCACCCGGTCCCGGACCCCGACGCCGTCGAACTGGTGGGTGGACGGGGTGACGCGGGGTCGTCGAGCACCGGGTAGTCCAGCAGCATCACCGCCGTGGCCGGCCACGGTCTCGTCCCGCCGCGCGACCCGCCTGCCGCGCAGGGCGTCCGCGACGGGGGCCAGGCCCGCGAACCCGATCAGGTCCGGTGTGCTGGGAAGACTCCGCCGCCGACGGCGAGTCCGGCTCCCAGCACGGGATCGAACACCGGTCAGTCCTCGGCGTCGGACAGGGCCTTCTCGACGCGTTCGCGGGCCCCCGCGAGGGCCTCCTCGCAGCGCTTGGCCAGTGCCTCGCCGCGCTCCCAGAGCGCGACCGACTCGTCCAGGCCGAGGCCGCCGGTCTCGAGGGCGCGCACGACCTCGACCAGCTCGTCTCGGGCCTGCTCGTAGCCGAGCTCTCCGACAGGTGTGTCAGGCATCGGGGACATCCTGCACCGCCGCGCGGACGACGCCATCGCCCACCCTGATCCGGACGGCGTCGCCGGGGGCGACCTCGGTGACCGACCGCAGCACCGGCAGCACCTCGTCCGCGGTCACCCGCTGCACGATCGCGTAGCCGCGGGCCAGCGTGGCGGCCGGGCCGAGTGCGGTCAGCCGGGCCCGCAGGTGCTCGACCTCCCGGCTCTCCCGCTCGATCCGCCGCTCGACGGCGGCGTGCGTGGCGCCGCGCAGCCGCTCCAGCTCCTCGTGGCGGCGGGCCATGTCCCGCAACGGGTCCGCGAGGACGGGCCGGGCGCGCAGCGCGTCGATCAGCCGCTGCTCGCGGTCCACCCAGCCGTGCAGGGCGCGCCGCCCCCGGTCGCGTAGCCCGGCGATCCGGGCGGTCTCCTCGGCGAGGTCCGGCACCAGCCGCCTGCCCGCCTCGGTGGGGGTGGAACAGCGCAGGTCCGCGACGTGGTCCACCAGCGGGGTGTCCGGCTCGTGCCCGATCGCCGACACGACGGGCGTGCGGCAGGCGGCGACCGCCCGGCACAGCGTCTCGTCCGAGAAGGGCAGCAGGTCCTCGACGCTGCCGCCGCCGCGGGCCAGCACGATCACGTCCACCGCGGGGTCCCGATCCAGGATCTCCAGGGCCTCCACGATCTGCGCGACGGCGAGCCCGCCCTGCGTGGCGGTGTTCTCGATCCGGAACTCGACCGCGGGCCAGCGGGCCTCGGCGTTGGACACGACGTCGTGCTCGGCGGCGGACGCCCGCCCGGTGATCAGCCCGATCCGCTGCGGCAGGAACGGCAGCCTGCGCTTGCGGGCCTGGTCGAACAGGCCCTCGGCGGCCAGCAGCCTGCGCAGCCGCTCGATCCGGGCCAGCAGCTCACCGAGCCCGACGGCCCGGATGCGGTCGACCCGGATGGAGAGGCTGCCGCGGCCCGGGAAGAACGACGGCCTGCCGTGGACGATCACCCGGTTGCCCTCGGCGACCACCTCGCGCTGCTCGGCGACCAGCCCCATCGGGGCTGTGAGCTGCAACGACACGTTCGCGACGGGGTCGCGCAGGGTGAGGAACGCCGTCCCCGTCCCGGCGCGCGCGGTGACCTGTGCGAGCTGGCCCTCGATCCACACGGCGCCGAGCCGGTCGATCCACTCGGAGATCTTGCGGGTGACCGTCCGGACGGGCCAGGGTGCCTCCTCCGTGGAGGGAGCGGTCACGAGTTCTCTTGGACGTTCGTGATCCGGTTGGACAGCATCGTCACGTACGGCGGCCGGTTCTCGTGCGAGGTCTCCCAGATCAGCAGCGCCTGCAGGCCCGCCAGGTCCAGTGTGCGGAGCTTGCCGCGCAGCTGGTGCAGGTTCATGCCCGGGTAGTCCGGCAGCACGGCGGGCGGGGTGTCCGCCTCGGCGCCGAGGGTCTGCTCGGCGACCGCCTCGATGCCCGCGGCGGCACCCGCCTCATCCGGCTCGGCGGCCGGCTCCTGCCGCACCACCGGCTCGGACAGCACACTCGGCTTGATCGGGGTGACGGCGGCGTGCCCGTTGGTGGTGGGCTCGTCCTCCACCTCGTCGTCGAACGTGGCCCACGCGGGGGACTCCTCCGCCTGGCTGAAGGAGCCGAGGGCCTTGTCCCCCTTGATGGCGAGCTCGGTCACCTTCTGCTGCACGCGCATGGAGGCCTGCAAGGCCTGGCTGACGGCGGTCACCGGGAACTCGACGACCAGGCGCGGCAGCTCGCGCACCTGCTCGACGGCGGTCGCGGCCAGGCCGGCGGCGATCCGCACCGGCATCGGGAGCGGGCTCATGGCGGCATTCTCCCCCGTCGGACGGCCTGCGCGCAGTTCGGGGCGGGTCGCCTGACTCACGTCGGACGGCCGTCGTCGCCCGCGGTCCGTACGCTGGGGGTCATGAGTGGTACCGGCAAGCGGGTCCTGGTCGCGAAGCCCCGTGGTTACTGCGCCGGGGTCGACCGGGCGGTCGAGGCGGTCGAGCAGGCGCTCGAGCAGCACGGCGCGCCCGTCTACGTGCGCAAGCAGATCGTGCACAACAAGCACGTGGTCGAGACCCTGAGCGAGCGCGGCGCGGTGTTCGTCGACGAGACGGACGAGATCCCCGCGGGCGCCATCGTGGTGTTCTCCGCCCACGGGGTGTCCCCGGCGGTGCGGGACGAGGCGAAGGCCCGGTCGCTCACCACGATCGACGCGACCTGCCCGCTGGTCACCAAGGTCCACCAGGAGGTCAAGCGGTTCGCCCGCGAGGACTACGACATCCTGCTGGTCGGGCACGCGGGCCACGAGGAGGTCGAGGGCACCTCCGGCGAGGCCCCCGGCAACGTCCAGCTCGTGGAGAGCGCCGCGGACGCCGCGAAGGTCACCGTGCGGGACCCGTCGAAGGTCGTCTGGCTCTCGCAGACCACGCTCTCGGTCGACGAGACCATGGAGACGGTCCACGCCCTGCGCGAGCAGGTCCCCTCGCTGCAGAACCCGCCGAGCGACGACATCTGCTACGCCACCCAGAACCGCCAGGTCGCGGTGAAGGCGATGGCCCCGCAGTGCGACCTGGTGCTGGTCGTGGGCTCGCCGAACTCGTCGAACTCGGTGCGGCTGGTCGAGGTCGCGCTGCAGGCGGGGGCGGGCGCGTCCCACCTCATCGACTACGCGCGGGAGATCGACGAGACGTGGCTGGACGGCGTCCGGACCGTCGGCGTGACGAGCGGGGCCTCCGTGCCGGAGGTGCTGGTCCGCGGCGTGCTGGACTATCTGGCCGAGCGCGGCTGGGAGTCCGTCGAGGAGGTCACGACCGCCGAGGAGACCCTGACGTTCTCCCTGCCCCGCGAGCTGCGCCCGAGCCGCGTCGCGCGCTGACGGTCTCGTCCTCCGCGCGGTCCCGGCCGCGCACGCCCAGCCTGCCGAGCCGGGCCAGTGCGTCGTCCGGGCCGGTGCGCTGCACGATCAGCCGGACCAGCCCGACCAGCAGGCTGAGCCCGGTGGCCACGGCCATCGCCGGGAAGGCGTTGACCAGCGGCGCGCCGATCATGAGCACGGTCTCGGCCAGCCCCGGCCCCGGCCGCCCCACCAGGAGCACGATCACGGGGATGAGCACGGCCGCCAGCAGCGGCGGCTGGACCACGGGGCCGAAGAGGCTGCGCCGCCGCACCCACGTGACGGCGAGGACACAGCCCAGCACGTAGGCGATGCCGAACACGATCCCGACCGTGCCGATCCGCAGCACGTCGACGAACACGCCGAGCCCGGTCAGCACGAACGCCAGCGCGATCGCGGCGAGCGGCGGGATGCCGAGGACGGTGGCCAGGGCGGAGCGCTCGGCGACCGGCCATCCGGTGGGGGTCTCGCGGGACGTCACCCGGTCACGGTAGCCCGTCCGGGGTCCCCGTCACCCGGGTCGCCGTGCGTGTCCCGGCCGCGTGACCCGTCCGGGCCGGACCCGTGCGGGATCAGCTCGTGCAACGCGATCAGCGACTCGCCCGCGGACGCGACCAGCTCGGGCGCCGAGACCGCCCGGGGGGTGCGCTCCACCGGATCGGGGCTCTCCAGCTCCTCGTCGCTGACCTTGAGCTCGGTGAGTCGCCGCGCCGTGACGAGCACGCGGGCCTCCAGCGAGGACACCGTGCGGTTGTAGCTCTCGACCGCCCCGTCCAGGCTGCGGCCCAGCTTCGCGACGTGCGTGCCCATCGTCGCCAGCCTGCCGTGCAGCTCCCTGCCGAGCTGGTGGACCTGCGCGGCGTTGCGCGCCAACGCCTCCTGCCGCCAGCCGTACGCGACCGTGCGCAGCAGCGCGATCAGCGTGGTCGGCGTGGTGATCACGATGTTGCGGCCGAACGCGTGCTCCAGCAGCGCCGGGTCCGCCCGCAGCGCCGCCTCCAGGAACGGGTCCCCGGGGACGAACAGCACGACGAACTCCGGCGTGGGCTCGAACGACTGCCAGTAGGCCTTGGCGGACAGCTGGTCCACGTGGGCCCGCAGCTGGCGGGCGTGTGCCGCGAGCCGTTCGGTGTGGACGGTCGGGTCCTCGGTCTCCACGGCCTCCAGGTACGCGGCGAACGGGACCTTCGCGTCCACCACCACCTGCTTGCCCCCGGCGAGGTGGACGACCATGTCCGGCCGGACCCCGCCGTCCTCCCCGGTGCCGACGACCTGGGTGGAGAAGTCGCAGTGCTCCACCATGCCCGCGAGCTGCACGATCCGCTCCAGCTGCAGCTCGCCCCAGCGACCGCGGACCTGCGGCGCGCGCAGCGCGGTGACGAGCTGGCGGGTCTCGCTGCGCAGCCGGTCCGAGTTCTGCGCCATCGTCTTGACCTGCTCGACGAGCCCCGCGTAGGCGGACTCGCGCTCCCGCTCGACGGTGCGCAGCTGCCCCTCCACCCGTTGCAGCGCCGCGGCCATCGGGTCCAGCAGCCTGCCGATCGCGGTGGACCGCGCCGCCTCGTCCGTCTCGGCCTTGGCGTGCAGCGCCGCCGCGGCCTCGCGGATCCGGCCCTCTGCGAGCGTGACGAACTGCTCGTTGTTGCGGGACAACGCCTCCGCGGACAGCGCCTGGAAGCTCTCGCGCAGCTCGGCATCCCGTGCCGCGAGCATCCGCTCCCGGTCCAGCGCCCCCTCGCGCTCGGTCTGCAGCGCCGCGCGGGTGGCCGCGACATCGGACTCCGCGCGCCGCAGCCGCTCGGTCGCGGTCTGCAGGTCCTCGTGCAGCTCCTCGATCCGCTCGAGCAGCCCCGTCCGCTCGGCGCGTGCCGCCGCGGCCTCGGCCCGGGCGCCCGCCGTGGCCGTGGCGGTGGCGCGCGCGGCCTCGGCGACCGCGACCCGGTGCCGCGCCCCGACGAGCAGCCAGGTCAGCCCCGCCCCGATCGCCAGCCCCAGCAGCAGCCCGGCCAGCAGCAGCGGTACGGCGTTCGCGAGTTCCACGGTGCCCACTGTGCACGGGCCCCCCGACAATTCCCGGCACCCACCGCCGAGATGAACCTCGGTGTCGTTCGATCATGGCCCGGACGACACCGAGGTTCATCTCCGCGATCAGGCCTCGCGGGCCAGCAGCGAGCGCTTCACGTCCAGGCCCCAGCGGAAGCCGCCGAGGGACCCGTCGAGGCGCAGGACCCGGTGGCAGGGGACGAAGAGAGCCGCCGCGTTCCTGGCGCACGCGCTCGCCGCCGCCCGGATCGCCGCGGGCCGCCCGGCCTTCGCGGCGTACTCGGAGTAGGTCACCGGGGCGCCGGCCGGGATGCCGCGCAGGACCTCCCACGCGTGCTCCAGGAACTCGCCGGACCGCTGCCGGACGGGCACGGCGTCGGGCGCACCGAGCTCGCCGCCGTAGTACGCGCGGACCGCCTCGGCCGCCGCGCCCGCGTCTCCCGCGGACACGTCGGTCGGCCGGATGCCGCTGTGCACCAACGGGACCAGCTCGTCCAGCTGCGCGGTCCAGCCCGAGGCCAGCACCGCGCCGTCGGAGACGACGACGGTGAAGGGGCCGTCGGGGGTGTCGAGGGTCTGGTAGATGCTCACGAGTGCCTCCAGAGGTGGGTGGCGGCGTAGGACCGCCAGGGGCGCCAGCGCAGCGCGTGGTCGGCCAGCGCGGCGGGGTCGGTGGGCAGGCCGAGCGCGGCGGCGCCGCGGCGGACCGCGAGATCGGTGAGCAGGGGTTCGTCCGGGTCTCCGAGCAGGCGCATCGCGACGTACCCGGCGGTCCACGGACCGATCCCGGGCAGCGCCTCGAGGTCCGCGCGCAGCCCCGCGGGATCGCGGCCCGCGTCGAGGACGAGGGAACCGTCCGCGACGGCCGCGGCCAGTCCGGTGAGCGCGGCGGCCCGCCGCGTGGGACCCGGGATCGCCGCGCCTGCCAGCGCCTCGGGGCTCGGGAAGAGCAGGGCGGGACCGTCCCCCGCGACCGCCGCGGGCAGCTCCTCGCCCAGCTCGGCGACGAGCCGGGCCCCGGTCGTGCGGGCCGCGCTCACCGAGACCTGTTGGCCGAGAAGGGCTTTCGCGGCGATCTCCAGCCCGTCCGCGGCGCCCGGCAGCCGGATGCCCGGGATGGCCGCCACCCGCGGCGCGAGGACGGGATCGCGGCCGAGCAGCTCGTCCACGGCGACGGGATCGGCGTCGAGGTCGAGCAACCTGCGCAGCCGGGCCACCGCCGGACCGAGGTCCCGCGGCTCGGCGAGCCGCAGGTCCGCCCGCACGAACCCCGGCCGGGAGTCGCCCAGGTGCACGGCGACGGACGCGGGCCCGTGCGGCAGCCGCAGCGTCCGGCGGTACACCCCGTCCTCGAGGGACTCGACGCCGTCGAGCGCGCGCCCGGCGAAGTGCGCCAGCAGCCCCGCGCCGTCGAACGGTTCGCGGTGCGGCAGCCGCAGCGACACCGTGCCCGCGACCGGCGTCGGCCCCCGACGCGCGCTCTCCCGACGCAGCACGCTCGGGGTGACGGCGTAGACCTCGCGGACGGTGTCGTTGAACTGCCGGACGCTCGCGAAGCCCGCGGCGAACGCGATGTCCGCCATGGCCATCGGCGTGGTCTCGATCAGCAGCCGGGCCGTGTGCGCGCGGTGCGCCCGCGCGAGGGCGAGCGGGCCCGCCCCGAGCTCGGCGGTGACGATGCGGGTCAGGTGACGTTCGGAGTACCCGAGCCGCGCGGCGAGCCCGGCGACGCCGTCCCGCTCGACGACGCCGTCCCCGATCAGCCGCATCGCGCGGGCGGCCAGGTCGGAGCGGGTGTTCCAGTCGGGGGACCCGGGCACGGCGTCCGGCAGGCATCGCCTGCAGGCGCGGTAGCCGTGCTGCTGCGCGGCGGCCGCGGTGGTGAAGAACTCGACGTTCCGGATCCGGGGGGTGGTGGCGGGGCAGGACGGGCGGCAGTAGATGCCGGTCGTGCGCACCGCCGTGATGAACACGCCGTCGAAGCGGGAGTCTCGCGACGAGACGGCGCGGTAGCAGCGTTCGGTGTCCAGCACGGAACCGACTGTGCCACGCCGGGCGACCCGGTTCTCGCGGGAATCGGACACGGCCGTCCGGAGGGCTAGCGGCGCGGCGACCCGCTCCGGACCCACCCGCACATCTCCGCGTCGAGCAGGTCCCTCGCGCAGGCCCGGCGCACCTGGGCGCGCACCTCGCGCGGCAGCCGGACCCGAGGCGCCGAGCGCACCTCGTCGACCGGGGCGGCCTCGGGCAGCACGACGGGCAGCACGACGGGCAGCACGACGGGCAGCACGACGGGCAGGGCCGGGGTGGACGTCGCAGGCGCGGCGGTCGCGACCGCGGGCCGCGCCGCCGCGGTCCACCGAGGTGCGGGGGCCGGCACGGTCTCGGTGGCGCGCAGGGCGGGGTCGAGGACCGCGGCGGCGATGGTCGCGCCGTCGACCGGGCGGGTCGGGGTCACGGGGCCGCTCGGCGCCGCCGGGGGCGGCGCGGCGTCGAAGGTCGGGGTGGGGATCGGCGCGACGGGGGCCGAGGCGAGGTTCACGGCGGCGATCGACGTCGTCGAGAGCGCGCCGAGGACCGTGCCGGTCATGGCGACCCGGGCCACCTGCGTCATCCGCACTGTCGTTCTCCGTCTCGTCCGGGGGTGTCACCGGGGAGATCGCGGCGAGAGGACGAGTTCGTTAGCCCGTTCGTCGTAGGGAAACCCGATCGGGTGGTGGTGCTGGCACCACTGTTCCCCAGGGGTTGGCACGGGGCCGATCTCGGTGGTTCCCCGGATGTATCGCGGGCTCCGGACCCAGCACTCTTCTCCTTGTCGCCGGAACCACCGGCAGCCCCGGAAGGACCCCAGGACCATGCCCTCCACGACCCGCACCTCCGCCGCGGACGACCTCGCCCGGATCGACCGGCTCGGGCGCGCCGCCGCGACCGGGAACCGGATCGCCTGCGAGGAGCTGATGGCCGCGCTGCACCCGCCGGTGCTGCGCTACTGCCGGTCCCGGCTCGCGACGGGTGCCGGGGACGCGACGTCCGCCGAGGACATGGCTCAGGACACGCTGATCGCGCTGCTCCGGGCGCTGCCGAGGTTCGACCACGACGGCGGGCCGCTGCTGGCCTTCGCGTTCACCATCGCCCGCAACAAGATCATCGACACGGTGCGGCGCAGCCGGATCTCCCGCATCGACCTGACCGACTCCGTGCCGGACCGGGTGCACACCGGGGACGCCCCGGACGAGCTCACGGTCCGCGCCGAGCAGGCCGCGATGGTGCAGCGGCTGCTCGGGCGGCTGCCGGAACGGCACCGGGACGTGCTGCGCCTGCGCCTGATCGAGGGGCTCTCGGCGAGCGAGACCGCCGCGCTGCTGGGCTCCACGCCGGGTTCGGTGCGGGTCACCCAGCACCGCGCCCTGACCACGCTGCGCCGCTACCTGGCGGAGCGGCCCGCGCCGCGGATGGCGATGGCGGGCTGACCACCGACCTCCCGCTCGACGGCGGGTGACCGGATGCGGGGAAACGCGTCCGGGAGTACGACCGCGGGCCCCGGGGAGGGCGGGCGGCGAGCACGACCACCGGGGCTGGGGAGCCTCCGGTGGGGCAGGGGCGGCCGGGGGAGTGGCCGGGGCCGGGCCCGTCGCGCTGGGGAGCGGCGGCGGGCACGGCGTCGGCCGGGGGAGCGGCCGACCAGCACGGGGGAGAGGGCGCGCCGGTTCCGGGCGAGGGGTCCGGAACCGGCGTGTCGTCGTCTCCCGTCCGGCGTCTACCCTGGAGCCTCGTGTCCCTCACCCTCGGCATCGTCGGTCTGCCCAACGTCGGCAAGTCGACCCTGTTCAACGCGCTGACGCGCAACGACGTGCTCGCCGCGAACTACCCGTTCGCCACCATCGAGCCGAACGTGGGTGTGGTGCCGCTGCCGGACCCGAGGCTGGACGAGCTGGCGAAGATCCACTCGTCGGCGAAGGTCGTGCCCGCCGTGGTGTCGTTCGTCGACATCGCCGGGATCGTGAAGGGCGCGTCCGAGGGTGCGGGCCTGGGCAACAAGTTCCTCGCCAACATCCGCGAGTCGGACGCGATCTGCCAGGTCGTCCGCGTCTTCACCGACGACGACGTGGTGCACGTGGACGGGCGCGTGGACCCCGCGTCGGACATCGAGACCATCTCCACGGAGCTGATCCTCGCCGACCTGCAGACGCTGGAGAAGGCGGTGCCGCGCCTGACCAAGGAGGCGCGGATGCAGAAGGACCGCCGCGTCGTGCTGCAGGCCGCGGAGGAGGCCGTGGAGATCCTCAACGGCGGCAGGACCCTGTTCGCCGCGGGCGTGGACCCCGAGCCGCTGCGCGAGCTGACCCTGCTCACCACCAAGCCGTTCCTCTACGTGTTCAACGCGGACGAGGGCGTGCTCACCGACGAGGCCCGCCGCAAGGAGCTGGCCGACCTGGTCGCCCCCGCCGAGGCCGTCTTCCTGGACGCGAAGGTCGAGTCCGAGCTGCTGGAGCTGGATGAGGAGTCCGCCCGCGAGCTGCTGGAGTCCATCGGCCAGCCCGAGCCCGGCCTCTACTCCCTGGCCCGCGCCGGCTTCCGCACGCTGGGCCTGCAGACCTACCTCACCGCAGGCCCCAAGGAGGCCCGCGCCTGGACGATCCACCAGGGCGACACCGCCCCCCAGGCGGCCGGTGTGATCCACTCGGACTTCGAGAAGGGCTTCATCAAGGCCGAGATCGTGTCCTACGCCGACCTCGTCGAGGCCGGCTCCATGGCCGCCGCCAAGGCCGCGGGCAAGGTCCGCATCGAGGGCAAGGACTACGTCATGGCGGACGGGGACGTCGTGGAGTTCCGCTTCAACGTCTGAGCTGCATCACCACTGATGCAGCGATGATGCAGGCGTGCGCACGACCGTCGACCTGCCGCCCGCCGTCCATCGGCGTGCCCTGGAGATCGCCAGGAGCACCGGGCGCTCGCTGTCTGCCGTCGTCGCCGATCTGACCGCGCGCGGGCTGAGCCTGCTGGACGAGCCCGTCGTGATCGGGACGGACGAGCGCTCCGGGTTCCCCGTGATCAGCGTCGGGCGGTCGGTGACCGCGGCCGAGGTCGCCGAGGCACTGGACGAGGAGTGACCACCCACCTGCTCGACGCGAACGTCCTCATCGCGCTGACCGTCGCCGAGCACGAGCACCACACGAGGGCGTCGGCTTGGGTGGCGGGGATCGACCGGTTCGCCGTGTGTCCGGTGGTCGAGGGGGCGCTCGTCCGGTTCCTGCCGCGCATCGGGGAGCGCCCTCGGGTCGCGCAGGAGGTGCTGCGGGCGGTGCACGCCGTGCCGGGCTGCGAGTTCTGGCCGGACGCGGCGTCCTACGTGGACGTGCCGCTCGACCGCGTCCGCGGGCATCGCCAGGTCACCGACGCCTATCTCGCAGGCCCCTGGCCGCCGAGCGTCCGGACGCGGTGCTCGCGACCCTCGACGAGGGCCTCGCACGGGCACTCCCGGACCGGGCCGTGCTGGTCCCAGAGCCGGGGTGGCTCATCGCGAGCCCGCGGCCACGAGCGTCGCGGTGATCGGCTCGAGCTCCGTCGTCAGCTCGCTGAGCTCGGCGGGGGAGAGGGCGGCGTAGGGCGGGGCGGCGAGCTCGTCGGTGAGGGCTTCGATGCGGGCCTTGGTCTCCCGGCCCTCGTCGGTGAAGTGACCGTCGGCGTCGACGAGCCCGCGTTCGCGCAGTCCGGCCATCACCTCGGCGAGCCGGGCCTTCGGTAGGTGGTGGATGCGCCCGAAGGACTCCGGCGGGTGGATGCCCATGTCCAGGGCGGCCAGCACGTGGGCCTCGGTCCCGCCGATGCCCGCGGTGAGGAGGGCGGCGACGTGCCCGTCTCCGCGGTGCTCGCGCAACATGGTCGCGGAGTGCCACAGCCTGGTCACGGGATCGGCGGGCACCGGGAGGGTGCGCCACCCGGCGTAGATGACCCGGCCGTTCGTCGGTGCGCCGAACGCCGCCTTCGTGGTCAGGTCGGCGGCGCGCGCCAGGCCGGGGGACTCGGCCAGCTCCGCGCCGACGAGCCGCCGCACGGAGGCCGCGCTGCCCCGCCGCCACGCGTCGAAGGACACCTCCGGCGAGACCGTGTCCCACGCGCTCGGGATGTGCCGCGCCGCCTCACCCTCGGCGAAGCTGTAGAAGGCCGCGTGCACGACCTCCGCCGGGACCCGCCCCAGCGGTGCGGCGCGGCCCGCGAAGTAGCCGTCCCAGTAGGTCCGGTGGCCGAGCGCGGCGAGCTCGGCGTGGGATTCGGGGGCGGAGTAGGTGACCATGCAGATCGGCTCGAGGAGCTCGACCATGCGGCGGGTGATCGTGGTGGGCATGCCCTGTCCGACCGCGGCGGCGCCCCGAACTCATCGGTCCCGGCGGTCGCGCAAGGCGGACTCGCTGTAGCGGTGCGCGGGCCAGACCGGGACCGGTTCGCCCGCCAGCGCCTCGACCGCGGTGGTGGACAGCGGCGTCCACACCGGGTGGAGGGAACCGCCGGTGACGCTCGCCCACAGCTCGTCGACCGGGACGCCGGTCCCGGCGGGATGGTGCTCGACGATGATGACGCGGTCGCCGTAGTCGGCCTCGAGCCCGGCGACGATCAGCTCGATCTGGTTGCTGACCGAGCTGGCGAGATGGTCGGTGAGCTGGCCGATGATCGCGACGACGGAGTCCTCGTGCGTGTAGACGCGCAGGTGCGCGGTGGCCCGGTCGTTCCACACGCCGGGGTAGGACATCAGCCGGTCGACGATCTTCGTCACGGCGGTCGAGGCTCCCGTCGGAGTGGGGGTGCGGTGCGGCGAGCGGGCGTACCCCTCCTGCTCGCCGCACCGCCAGCGCCGTCACGCCGGATCGCGGCGCGGCGGTTCGGTCTGGTGCGGGGACGTCACCGAGGGGAGGGTCGGGGGCTGCCCGGGCGGGGCGGCGGGGGTGGTTGCGGGCGTCCGTTTCCGGTGCACATCGTCGTCCCTCCCTTGGGCGGCGCTGCCTTCGGAGCTGTGTGCGGGCCGCGCCGGGCCGGATGGTCGACCCCGCTCTCGGACCGGGTCGTGCCCGGCGGACGGTAGTCGCTCCGCAGCGCATTGTGGAGGTCTCGTAGAAGATTTTCGCGGGACGGTTGGCGCGCGGGCCCCGGACGGTTCAGGATGGCCGGGCGGCGGACGCGGGCACGGAGGATGGATTCGGTGAGCGGAGCGGGCCGTCCGTCGGCGGGGATCCCGTCGTCGGTGGGGCTGTCGATCTCGGCGGTCGCGAGCCGCACGGGTGTCACGACGACGACGCTGCGGATGTGGCAGGAGCGCTACGGGCTGGGTGCGAGCCTCCGCTCCGGAGGGGGGCACCGCCGCTACACCGCGGGGGACGTGGACCGGGTCGTGGCGGTGAAACACCTGGTCGACCGGGGTGTCCCGACGGCCGAGGCCGCGCGGTCCGTGCTGGAGGCCGCCCGACACGACCTGACGCTGCCCGACGGCGCGCATCCCGTCGCGCACGAGCTGGGGCACGCCGCGCTGGAGCTGGACGGTCCCACGGTGCGTCGGCTGCTGGCCGCACGGCTCGCGAAGGACACCGTCGCCGCGGTGTGGGAGGGGGTCCTGCGGCCCGTGCTCGCCACGATCGGGGACGAGTGGCCGGTCGTCGCGCACGGGATCGCCGTCGAACATCTGGTGTCCCACGTCGCGGCGACCGAGCTCGCGCGCGTCACCGGGCCCCACGCGGCGGACGCCCCCGACGTGCTGCTCGCGAGCGCTCCGGCGGAGCTCCACGACCTGCCGCTCGTCGCCCTCGGGGCCGAGCTGGCGAGCACCGGCCGCCGGGGCACCGTGCTCGGCGCCCGCACCCCGACCGCGTCGCTCGTCGCCGCGGCCGACCGGGCGGCGCCCGCCGCGGTGGTGGTCCTCGCGTTGACCCCCGAGGTGGCCGACCCCGAGGTGCTGACCGCGGTGGGGGCGTCGGCGCCCGTGGTCGCGGCCGGGCCGGGCTGGGACCCGACCGTGCTCCCGGCCGCGGTGCCGCACGTCGACGGGCTCGCGGAGGCGGCCGAGGTCGCCGCCGCGCTCAGCGCGGGCCGGCGTGTCTGAGCGGCGTCGTCACCGCCAGCCGAGCTCCGGGGCCAGGTGGGTGAGGACCGCCTCGATCACGTGGGCGTTGTAGTCGACCCCCAACTGGTTCGGGACCGTCAGCAGCAGGGTGTCCGCGGCGGCGATCGCCTCGTCCTCGGCGAGCTCGGCGATCAGCTTGTCCGGCTCACCCGCGTAGGTCCTGCCGAAGCGGGCGGTGCCGCCGTCGAGGAAACCCACCTGGTCGGAGCTGCCCCGCTGCTGCCAGAACAGCTGCTTGTCCAGATCGTTGACGATGGGGAAGATGCTGCGGCTCACCGAGACCCGGGGCTCGCGGTCGTGGCCCGCCGCCGTCCAGGCATCCCGGAAGCGCTGGATCTGCTCGGCCTGCAGCTGGTGGAAGGGCACGCCGGTGTCCTCGGTCAGCAGGGTCGAGCTCATCAGGTTCATGCCCTGCGCGGCCGTCCACTCCGCCGTCGCGCGGGAACCCGCGCCCCACCAGATCCGGTCCCGCAGACCCGGGGACTGCGGCTCGATGCGCAGCAGTCCGGGCGGGTTCGGGAACATGGGGCGGGGGTTGGGCCGCGCGAAGCCCTGGCCGCCGATCACCTCGAGGAACCGCGCGGTGTGGTCGCGGGCCAGGTCGGCACCCGCGGGGTCGGACGGCGACGGCTCGTACCCGAAGTAGCGGAACCCGTCGACGACCTGCTCGGGGCTGCCCCGGCTGATGCCGAGCTGGAGCCTCCCGCCGGAGATCAGGTCGGCGGCGCCCGCGTCCTCGGCCATGTACAGCGGGTTCTCGTAGCGCATGTCGATCACGCCGGTGCCGAGCTCGATCCGGTTGGTCCGCGCCGCCGCGGCCGAGAGCAGCGGGAACGGCGACCCCAGCTGCTGCGCGAAGTGGTGCACCCGGAAGTAGGCGCCGTCCGCGCCCAGCTCCTCCGCGGCCACCGCGAGCTCGATCGACTGCAGCAGGGTGTCCGCGCCGGAACGGACCGCCGAGTGGGGCGAGTCCGACCAGTGCCCGAAGGACAGGAATCCGATCTTCTTCACAGTTGAACGAACAACCATCGGGCGGTGGGCATTCCCGTGGGGGAGCGCCGAGCGACGCTCCCCCACGGGTTCACGCCCCGAGGTGCACCAGCCCCAACCGCTGGGTGGCCCGGGTCATCGAGACGTAGAGGTCCGCGGGGTTGTGCGCCTCGATCCGCTCGGGATCGACGATCACGACCGCGTCGAACTCCAGGCCCTTGGCCGAGACCGGGGTGTGCACCTCGGCGGGGAGGTGCTCCAGGCCGGAGGGGTCGGCCGCGATGACCGCGAGCGTGCCGCGCTCCAGGCGCGCCGCCTCCGCCTCGACGATCGACGGCACCTCGGACGGCGACGCCGTGCGCTGCCACGGGTGCTCACCCGTCTCGCGCACCGACTCCGGCGGCCGGTGGCCGGGGGCGAACCCGGCCAACACCTCCGCGGCGAGCGCCATGATCTCGGCCGGGGTGCGGTAGTTGACCGTGAGGGTCCGGTGGGTCCAGCGGGTGTCGAGGTGCGGGCCGAGGACGTCCTGCCAGGCCTGCGCCCCCGCGGCGGCACTGCGTTGCGCGAGGTCGCCGACCGCGGTGATCGACCGCGACGGGCAGCGCCGCAGCAGGACGTGCCAGTCCATCGCGGACAGCTCCTGCGCCTCGTCGACGACCAGGTGCCCGTACCGCCACTCCCGGTCGCCCGCCGCCCGCTCGGCCACGTCGGCCAGGTGCGCGGGCACCTGGCGGGCGGCCAGCACGTCCGCCGTGACGAAGTCCGTGGGCCGCAGCTCGTCCGGGTCCTCGCCCGCGAGCTCGCGGTCCGCGGACTCCAGAATGCTCAGCACCTCGGAGGCGTACGCGCTGTCCGGCTCGGTCCGCTCCACCGGCCCGTCGGGGAGCGGCCCGAGGAGCTCGGCCAGCTCGTCGAGCAGCGGGGCGTCGGCGACGGTCCACGGCGACCCCGCGGCGCGCCGCAACCCCGGGTCCGCCTCCGCCGCGGCGAGCCGCTCGGGCGAGGCGAACAGCTCCGACAGCACCCGGGTCGGCGTGAGCACCGGCCACAGCCGCTCGACGGCGGCGTGGAAGTCCGGGTGCGACCGCAGGCCGTCCCGCAGCTCGGCCCGCAGCTCCGCCGTCACCTCCGCCGCACCCGCGGGCTCGATCTCCGGGATGTTCAGCCCGCGCAGCAGCTCGGCGAGCTCCGGCGGGTCCTCCAGGTCCGCGCCGAGCTTCTCGACGCCCTGGTCTACCAGCAGCCTCCCCAGTACGTCCCGGAACGTGGTCCGGGAGGCGTTGTGCGTCAGGCCAGTGGCCCGGGCGCGCCTGCGCGCCTCCCGCGCGACGGCCCCGTCGACCTCCAGGGTGACGTCCTCCAGCTCGATCGCGAGCGGCTCCGCGGGCAGCTCCTGCCGGTCCTCGACGGCGCGACGCAGCACCTCGACCATGTCCAGCGACCCCTTGGTGCGCGCCACCTCGTCCGGGTCCAGCGCGGTCGCCACGACGCCGTGCGCCAACCGGCCCGGCGTCGTGAAGACCACGGCGGACTCACCCAGCGCGGGCAGCACGCCCCCGACGTAGGTGATGAACCCGGCACTCGGCCCCACCACCAGCACGCCGCTGCGCGCGAGCCGCTCGCGGTGGGTGTAGAGCAGGTAGGCGACGCGGTGCAGCGCCACCGCGGTCTTCCCGGTCCCGGGTCCGCCCTCGATCACCACGGTGCCGGACAGTGGGAGTCGGATGATGTCGTCCTGCTCGGCCTGGATGGTGGTGACGATGTCGCGCATGACCGATCCGCGCGGAGCCCGCAACGCGGCCATCAGCGCCGGATCCGCGGCCGACACCGTCTCGGTCTCGGAATCGAGGACCTCGTCGTGGAAGTCGACGACCCTTTCCTCGGGTGCGGTTCCGGCTAGCTGGAAATGGCGCCGCCGGACCACTCCGAGGGGGGTCACCATCGTGGCGCAGTAGAAGGGACGGGCGGCGGGCGCGCGCCAGTCCAGTAGCGCGCTCTCCCCGTCCTCGGGATCGGTCAGCCCGATCCGGCCGAGGTAGCTCGTGGTGCCGTCGGTGTGGTCCAGCCTGCCGAAACACAGCCCGGAGCGGGCGGCCGACAGCGCCTGCACCCGCTCCGACCAGCGGTGGACCGACACGTCCCGCTCCCAGCGCGAGCTGAGCTCGCCCCCCGTCTCGGCGCCCAGGCTGCCCCGTGCCTGCGCGGACGCCGCCGCCATCTCGCCCGCCAGCAGGGCGTGCAGGCGGTGGATCCGCCTGGTCTCCGAGTTGCGCTCCTGCTCGAAAGTGTGTCTTCCCATGCGGTTCCCGTCTGTGCTACTCTTAAGGTGTAGCGCGATATTTGTGCCCTTTTTCGCCACACTGCAGAATAGCGGTTCCGCGCCTCATCCCGCAAACAATCGTTGCGAGAGAACTGTGCCCACGCTGACCCCGAAGGGTGCCGCCAGCGGGGAGAAATGGACCGCCGAGTCCAGTCCGGATCGTGGCGGCGGGGTCGGCGGGGTCGGCGGTCTACGAGCCCGTCGAGCCGGACGAGGTCGTGAGGTGGCCGGGCCGGCGGGGGTCGCGCCTCCCGCCGGCCCGATGTCCGACTCGCGCGTCGACATGTCCGACTCGCGTGTCGGAAGTGGGGGACTCGCGTGTCCGGAGTGGGGGGCTCGCGGGTCAGGCGCGGCGGGCGCGGACCGCCGCGGCCAGCTCGTCGAGCAGGGTCTCGGTGGTCTCCCAGGACAGGCACTCGTCCGTCACGGACTGGCCGTAGACGAGCTCGCCGCCGAGCGACTGGCTGCCCGCCACCAGGAAGGACTCCATCATCAGGCCGTTCACGCCGATGTCGCCCGCGGCGATCCGGGTCGCCAGCTCACGGACGACCTCGGCCTGCCGGACGTGGTCCTTCCGCGAGTTGCCGTGGCTTGCGTCGACGACCACGCGCTCGGGCAGGCCGGCCTTCGCCAGCCGGGCGCGGGCGTCGGCGACGTCGGAGACCGAGTAGTTCGGACCCGCGGAGCCGCCGCGCAGGATGACGTGCGCGTCCGGGTTGCCGGTGGTGCGGACCAGGGCGGCGAGGCCGTCCGCGTTGATCCCCATGAACACGTGCGGAGCCCCGGCCGCGCCGATGCCGTCGACCGCGACCTGGACGTCCCCGTCGGTGCCGTTCTTGATCCCGACGGGCA
Source organism: Pseudonocardia xishanensis (assembly GCF_039541715.1). Classification (NCBI taxonomy): domain Bacteria; kingdom Bacillati; phylum Actinomycetota; class Actinomycetes; order Pseudonocardiales; family Pseudonocardiaceae; genus Pseudonocardia; species Pseudonocardia xishanensis. The sequence continues at coordinate 179,774 of NZ_BAABGT010000122.1, read as the reverse complement.
TGGACAGCGCGCTGACCAGCTGCCGGTGCACCTGCGAGGCGGCCGTCCGGGCACCGATGGCCCCCCAGGTCACGGTGTCGGCAATGAACTGCGGGGTGATCGGGTCGAGGAACTCACAGCCCACGGGCAGGCCGAGCGCGGTGATGTCCAGCAGCAGCCGTCGCGCGGTGCGCAGGCCGCGGTTGACGTCGAAGCTCTCGTCCAGGCCGGGGTCGTTGATCAGGCCCTTCCAGCCGACGGTCGAGCGGGGCTTCTCGAAGTACGCGCGCATGACCACGTGCAGGTCCCCGGAGAGCCGCTTCGCCTGCGCCGCGAGCCGGTGGGCGTAGTCGAGGGCGGCCGCGGGGTCGTGGATCGAGCACGGGCCGACGACGACGAGCAGCCGGTCGTCTCGCCCATCGAGGATGTCGACGACGTCCGCCCGGCCGCGGGTGACGACGTCCGCCGCCCGGTCGTCCACGGGCAGCTCGTCCCGCAGCAGGGCGGGGGACAGCAGCGGGCTCATCCGGACGGTGCGGTGGTCGTCCAGCGCCTGACGGGTATCGAGGGGGGACATCAGGGGGTCCTTTCACGGACCGACCCTGCGAGCCGGCCCAGGGGGTTCCGGCTCTCGTGGGGATGGGTGGTCAGCGCAGCATGGTGCGTGCCGACCCATCCCGGGCCGGCTCGCTAAACCAGTATCGGCGTGCCACGCACACGACTGTAGCCGTTCCCCTGGCGCGCCCGTCAAGGGAGATCGGGTGGTGGAGATCCGGATCCAGCCCACGTTCCTCCGACAAGGGTGGTCCTCCCGTCCGGCCACATCGCCGTCGTCCCTGTGGAAGATCAGTTCAGCAGCCAGATGGACAGGTTGAGCGCGGACGCGAACGTCACCCAGGCCAGGTAGGGGACGAGCAGCCAGGCGGCGGGGCGGCTGTGCCGGGCGAAGAGCACGATCGTCGCGACGATCGAGAGCCACAGCAGCACGATCTCCGCGAACGCCACGCCCGCCATGCCCGCCCCGAAGAACAGCGGCGTCCAGGCCATGTTGAGCAGCAGCTGCACGCCGTAGACGACGTGGGCGGGCGAGGTGAGGCCCGCCCGTCGCCAGACGAGCCAGCCCGACACGGCGATCGTCACGTAGAGGACGGTCCAGACCGGGCCGAACAGCCAGGACGGCGGCGCCCAGGAGGGCTGGGCGAACCCGGCGTACTGCTCCGACGCCGAGGCGGAGGCGAGGCCGCCGACCACCGCGACGATCGCGACGGCGACGAGGAAGCCGAGCAGGGCGAGCACCGCAGGCGGACGGGAGCGGGAGACGTGAACGGTCATAGCGGACAGTCTCGATGGTCGAGAGAGTGTGCGCTCGTCGAACCGACCGCTCGCCGCAGTCCCGCGTGACGCACCTAACGCCGAGGGTCGGCATCGCGAGCACACCGGTGGACCCACTGCCCACCCTGGACACACCATGATCAGCGAGAACTCGCTCGCAGCGGCACGAGCAGGTCGACATCGGATCCCCGAGACACCTCTGCAGCGCGCGACCCGCGTGGTCGCCGTCGCGACCGACGGCGGCGAGCTCCTCGCGGAGGCGGGCGGGCTGTTGCAGCACCTCGCGAGCACCGGGACCCCGCTCGATGTCCTCGTCGCCGAGGGCGCGAACGCCCGGGTCTTCGCGCGCTGCGGGCTGCGCACCGTCCCGGTGCACCGGCTCGGGCTGCGGCGGCCGCTGCCGCCGGGGGCGGAGGGCGACCTGCTCGCCGCGCTCAGCGAGCTGATCGGCTTCGACCCGGAACCGGGGCTGGGGATCCTCGCTCCGGCGGAGCTGGCGGACCGGCCGGACCGCGCCGTCGTCGGGCACGTGGCGGGCATGGCCGCGCGGGTCTACGGCGCGGAGCTCGTCCACTCGGCCCCGCACGCTCCGGGCACGCCCGGCTACGCCCTCACGCGCGGCGAGGCGGCCCGCAAGCGCTATGCCGTGGGCGCGGCCGCCGCCGCGCTCGAGACGGTCCTCGCCGAGCTCAGGATCCCCGCCCCGCGCACCGGGTGAGGGCCCCGACTCAGTCCGCCGCCGCGATCCGGGCGTCGATCCGAGCCGCCAGCTCGGTGTCCTTGCTCGTCAGACCGCCCTCGGAGTGCGTGCTCAGCCGGAAGGTCACCGTCCGCCAGCGGATGTCGATGTCCGGGTGGTGGTCGCGCTCCTCCGCGTCCTCGGCCACCCGGTCCACGACCGCGATCGCCGCCGGGAAGCTCGACAGCTCCGCGGTGCGGACGATCGAGTCCCCCTCGCGGGTCCAGCCGTTCAGCTCGGCCAGGGCGGTCGTGACGGCGTCGTCGCTCAGTAGGTCGGCCATGCCGCCATTCTGGACCAGGAACGGCCCGGGCATGCCTCAGGCGTCCCGGCGCTGCATCCGCCAGATCGTGAGCCCCAGGCCGATCGCGGCGTAGCAGAGGGCGCGCAGCGTGGAGCTGCCCATCGCGTCCAGGACCACGGGGTCCCGCAGGGCGTCCGCCGCGGCGGTCCACCCGCTGGTCAACAGCCAGGGCTGCAGCCAGTCCAGTGCCGGGATCGCGCTCAGCACGCCGAAGGTGATCAGGCCGCCGAGCACGGACGCCAGCACGACGAGCGGGTGCTCGGTCAGCGACGACACCGCCAGCGCGACCGCCCCCACCGCCACCAGCTGCCCGACCACCCAGACGGCCACGAGCGCCACCCTGGCGAGCCCGGCGCCGAGCCCGAGCGCGGTGCCGGAGAGGGTGACCATCTGCCCGTCGGCGCTGCCGACCACGACCATCCCCGCCAGCACCCCGACGACGGCGATCACCAACACCGCCGCGACCGCCACCACCAGCACGCCGAAGGCCTTGACCCCGACCAGCCGCAACCGGCTCACCGGCGCCAGCAGCAGGCCGCGCAGGGTGCCGTGGGCGGCCTCGCCCGCGATCGCGTCCGCGGCCGCCATCGCGACGGCGAGCGGGAGCAGCAGGGCGAGGGCCACCGTCATCGCCGCCACCGGCAGCACCAGGCCGTTGCCCGCGACGGCCCCGATCAGCCCCGGCCCGTTCCGGGCCGCGACGACGACGCCGATCGCGATCAGCACCGGGATCAGGGCGAACAGGCCCAGCGTGATCAGGGTGCGCGGCCTGCGGAAGACCCAGCGGACCTCCGCGGCGAGCAGCCGGGGCAGCGGGGCGGCGGTGCGGTCCAGCACGGTGGTCATCGGCTCCCGCTTTCGGTGCTGATGCTCCGGCTCCCGCTTTCGGTGCTGATGCTCGGGCTGCCGCCCTCGGTGCTGATGCTCGGGCTGCCGCCCTCGGTGCTGATGCTCGGGCTGCCGCCCTCGGTGCTGATGCTCGGGCTGCCGCCCTCGGTGCTGATGCTCGGGCTGCCGCCCTCGGTGAGCTGCGCGAACAGCTCCTCCAACCGCGGGCGGCGGCGGTGGACCTCGTGCACGGCGACCCCCGCCCGCACCAGCAGCGCGACGATCTCCGGTGCCTCGGGTCCGCTCGTCACGACCACGCCGGGCTCCCCGGCGGCCGCGACGGCGCCGGCGGACTCCAACGTCGACAACGCCAGCGCGACGTCCGGTGTGGACACCACCAGCCCGCCGGTGCCGGAGTCCAGCAGGCCCGCGAGCTCCCCCGCGGCCAGCAGGATGCCGGACTGCAGCACGGCGACGTGCGTGCACGTCGCCTCCACCTCGGCCAGCAGGTGCGAGGACACGATCACCGTGGACCCGGCGGCGTGCAGCTCGGCGATGATCGTGCGCACGTCCCGGGTGCCCGCGGGGTCGAGGCCGTTGGTCGGCTCGTCCAGCACCACCAGCCGCCGGGGCACGAGCAGGGCACCGGCGAGCCCGAGCCGCTGCTTCATGCCGAGCGAGTAGCCGCGGAAGCGCCGGTCCGCCGCGTGGCCGAGCCCGACCCGGTCCAGAGCCGCGTCGACCGCCCCCGGGATCGCGGCCGACCCCAGCAGGGGTTCCGCCGCGGCCAGCCGCCGCAGGTTCTCCCGACCGGTGAGGAACGGGTGGAAGCCCGGGCCCTCGACCAGGGCGCCGACGTGCGGCAGAGCCTGCGCGGCCGCTTCCGGCACGGGGTGGCCGAGCAGCTCCGCCTCGCCCTCGGTGGGGCGGGTGAGACCCAGCAGCATCCGGATCAGCGTCGTCTTGCCGGAGCCGTTGGGGCCCAGCATGCCGAGCACCGCGCCGCTGGGGACCTCGAGATCGATCCCCGCGACGGCGACCGTGCGGCCGTAGACCTTCCGGAGGCCGCGGGCCCGGGCGGCGGGAGCTGCGGTCACGCGCGCAGCCTCCCGCACCTCGGTGGCCGTCACTTCGCCAGGGCCTCCGTCAGGACCTGCTCGGGGACCGCACCCGCGGCGACCCGGCCGTCGTCGGTGAGGATGGCGCTCGCCACGGCGGTGGTGATCAGGCGTCCCCTGCCCCACGAGCCGCTCACCGGCGTGCCGAGCTGGGAGAGGTCGGGCGCGCCCTGGCCAGGCTCCCGGCCCGGCTGCCCGGCCGGGACCTCGGCCACGACCACGGTGTCCCAGCCGTCGCCGACGACGGTCGGCTCCGCACCCGCCGGGCGGTGCGGCTTCGTGCCCGTGCGCTCCGGGGCCTCGGTGACCGTGGTGCCGGGCGGCGGGGTGAAGGTGAACAGGCCCGGGTCCTGCGCGCCGAACGTCAGGTCGGTGAAGCCGATCTGCAGGGCCGGGTCGCCGGAGCCGTTGGCCAGCACGGTGAGCCGCAGCGGGACGCGCTTCTCGGCGTCCACCGCGATGCGGACCTCGCGCAGCAGCGTGCGCTCGGTCGGGTTCGGGGTGAGCACCAGCTCGTAGGCCGGGCGGCCCGCGACCTCGGCGGTGCCGTCGACGGCGACCGTGCTGGTCCGGCGGAGCTGCGCGATCGCGTCCGTGGCCGAGCGCGTGGGGTCGGCGGGCTGCGTGTGCCGCTCGCCCGGGGTGATCGCCTTCTGCGTGGCGGTCCGGTCGGTGGAGTCGTAGGACCAGGCGGTGGTGCCGTCCGAGACCAGGGTCTTCTCGCCCTGCGCCGAGGGCAGCGAGACGCGGCCCTTCCCGTCCCCGCCGGACCAGATCCGCGCCTGGGTGGTGCCGGCCGCGAGCTGGTCGGGGGCACCCGGGATCGCGGGCAGGCCGAGGGCGTTGTCCACCTCGACCGTCCCGTTGAACGGCCCCGGCGGCGTCTGCCCGACGGAGGCCACGAGCTCCTCCGCGCTGACCGGCGGCAGTTCGGGCGCCGCCCCCGCACCGGCCGGGACCGCGACCAGCCCCAGGCCGACCGCGCCCACCAGAGCCACGCCGCTCCCGATCCGGGTCCACACCTTCGCTCGCATGGGACACAGCCTGACGTATCGGACCTGAGAGTCGGCTCAGCCGAGCGCTGTACGTTCTGCGGTGATGGCCAGGGTGCTGGTGGTGGACGACGAGCCCGGGGTGCGCACGGCGCTGACCCGCGGGCTCACCGCCGAGGGCATGGAGATCGTCGCGGTCGGGGACGGGGACTCCGCCCTCGCGGCCGCGCTCACCGGCGGGTTCGACGCCGTCGTGTTGGACATCATCATCCCCGGCCCCTCGGGCTACCGGGTGCTGGAGCGGATGCGGGCCGCGGGCGTCGACACGCCCGTGCTGCTGGTGTCGGCGAAGGACGGGGAGGTCGACCAGGCGGACGGGCTGGACCTCGGCGCGGACGGCTACCTCGTCAAGCCGTTCTCCTTCGTGGTCCTCGTGGCGCAGCTCAAGGCGATGCTGCGGCGGCGGGACGCGAGCCTGGGCCGCACCGCGCAGCGGGTGCGGCTCGGCGCGCTGGTCGTGGACCCCGCCTCGCGTTCGGTGACCTGGGAGGACGAGCCGGTCGAGCTGTCCCCGCGGGAGTTCGAGCTGCTGCACGCGCTCGCCTCGCGGCCGGACACCGCCGTGGCGAAGGACGAGCTGCTGCGGCTGGTGTGGGGGGACGAGCAGGCCGCGAGCCGCAACGTCGTCGAGGTGTACGTGGGGTACCTGCGTCGCAAGCTCGAGGCCGTCGGGGCGGGACACGTGCTGCGCACCGTCCGCGGGCACGGATACCTCGTCGGGTCGGGGTGATCCGCACGGTCCGGCCCTGGTGGCGGCGGCGGACGCTGCGCACCCGGATCACCCTGGTCGTCGGCGGGGTCGCGGTCGTCGCGCTGTTGCTGCTCGCCCGGCTCGGGGTGACGCTGCTCTACACGACCCTGCTCGCGGCGGCGGACAACGAGCTGCACAACCAGGCCGCCGTCGTCGTGTCCCGGGTGGAGGGTGGGATGGCGGTCACCGATCCCTCGGTGCTGCCGTCGATCCGGATCACCGACACCGCGGGCACCCCGGTCGACGGCCGCGGCTCCCTCCCGGTGCCCGCGCGTGCCGTGCGCGACCTCGCCGCGGGCCGGGCCGAGAGCGTCGTGAGCGACGGTGCGGCGCGCCGGTGGGTCGCCGACCCGGCCGTGCTGCCGGACGGCACCACCCGGCTGGTGCTGGCCTCCGGAGACCTGGTCGGCGGGGCGACGCTGCTGGCCAGGGCCGCGGTCGGGTTCGTGGTGGCGGCGCTGATCGTGGCCGTGGTGGTGGCGCTGGCGGCGTGGTCGGCGACCCGCGCGGCGCTGCGGCCCGTCGACCGGATGCGGGCCGCCGCGGCCGCCCTGCCGCCCGGACGACGGCTGCCGCTCCCGGTCGCCCACGACGAGCTGCGGGCGTTGGCCGAGGAGCTGAACTCGCTGCTCGCCCGCCGGGACGAGGCCGCGGCGCGCCTGGAGCGGTTCACCGGGGACGCCGCGCACGAGCTGCGGTCGCCGGTCGCGTCGATCCGGGCGCAGGCCGAGGTGGCCGTCGCCCATCCCGATCCGGCGCTCGTCGACGAGACGCTGCGGGCGGTCGTCCTGGAGTCGCAGCGGCTCTCCGGGCTGCTCTCCGACCTCATGGCGCTGGCCCGCGCGGACGCCGGGCAGCGCGTCGACCCCGAGCCGGTCGATCTCGTGGCGGCCGCGCGGGACGCCGTCGAGCGGGTGACGTCCGGCCCGGCACCGGAGCTGCTGGCGCCGGGGAACGCGCTGGTCGCCGCCAGCCCGGCGGAGGTCGGGCTGGTGCTGGACAACCTGCTCGGCAACGCCGCCCGGTACGCGGCGACCCGGGTGCGGATCGAGGTGCTGCCCGCCGGGCGGTGGACCCGGCTGGTCGTCTCCGACGACGGCCCCGGCATCCCGCCCGCGGACCGCCTCCGGGTCTTCGACCGCTTCACCCGGCTGTCCCAGGAGGCGGACGGCGGGCACGCGGGCCTCGGCCTGGCACTGGTCGCGGCGCTGGTCCGCGGGCGGGGCGGCGAGGTGACGGCGGGGGAGTCGGCCTGGGGTGGGGCGCGCCTGGAAGCCCGCTGGCCCGCCCCCTGACCGGGACGTCGGACTCGCGGGCCGTGGTGTCGGACTCGCGGGTCGTGGGTGACACGCGAGTCCCCCGTCCCGACGCGCGAGTCGGACGGGGCTGCGACGATCGGTGGGTGCCGGTGCTGAGCTCGTCCACGACCGTCGACGCCCCGCAACGGCTCGTGGCGGGGGTGGTACGGGACGGGGCCGCGGCCGCGGAGGCGCTGACGCTCGCCGGGCACCGCTACTCCGCCTCCGTGCGGCTGCTGATCCCCGGCGACGAGGTGGTGCTCCGGGCGCGGATGGCGCCGGGCGTGCGGATCCCGTTCCACTCGAGGATCCGGGCGGTGGGCCCGGAGGGGATGACGTCCGAGCTGGTCGGCGGCCTGGCCCGGTCGCTGGTGCACACCACGACGCTCCGGCCGCAGGGGTCCGGCACGGTGCTGCACGACGAGATCGTCTGGACCTCCCCGCTCGGCCCGCTGGGCGGGCTGGGCGACGCGGTCCTGGTCCGCAGGCTGATCCGCGAGATGCTGGCCGCCCGGTCGGTCGTCTACCGGCGTCGCGCCGAGGAGCTGGCGGCGGCGCCCGTGGTCGTCGGCGCGGCGATCGTCCGCTCGGGCGCCGTGCTGGCGGCCCAACGTGATCGGCCCGCCGAGCTCGCGGGCCGCTGGGAGCTGCCGGGCGGGTCGGTCGAGCGGGGTGAGTCGGAGGCCGCGGCGCTGGCACGGGAGTGCCGCGAGGAGCTGGGCGCCGTCGTGGCGGTCGGGGCGCGCCTCGGCACGGATCTGCCGATCACGGTGCGCGGGCAGGAGCGGGTGCTGCGCGTCCGCGGGGCGACCCTGGGCGAGGGGTCGGCCGAACCGCGGGCGCTGGAGCACCGGGCGGTGCGCTGGCTGACCGCGGGCGAGCTCCCGACGGTCGCATGGGTCGAGGCCGATCGCGCGCTGGTCCCGGACCTGCGGTCGCTCGTCGGCGGCTGAGCGGCCCGGGACGATCTCCGGGCGGGCGGAACCGGGCTGCAGGGTGCGCCGTCGAAGAGGCATGAGCGAGCGGGGTGCCGACGGGGCACAGCGGGCCGTGGCCCGGTTGCTGCGGCGGCAGGCGGGTGTGATCGGGCGGGCCCAGGCGATCGGCGCGGGCATGGCGCCGGACGCGGTGGACCGCATGGTGGCCGCGCGTCGCTGGGTCCCCGCGCATCCGCGGGTGTACCGCGACGGTCCGCCCTCCGACGCGGCGCGGATGTGGGCGGCGGTGCTCTGGGCCGGCGACGGCGCGGTGCTCAGCGGGGTCGCCGCCGCGCGGTGGCACGGGGCGGACATCCCGCTGACCGGACCGGTGGCGGTCACGGTGCCGCGCAGGCGCTCACCGCGGTCGCGGCCGGGCGTCGCGGTGCGCAGGCGCGACCTCGCGGCGGTCGAGCGGACCGTCCGGCGGGGGCTGGCGGTCACCGCGCCCGCGCTCTCCGTCCTGGACGCCGCCGTCGAGATGGGGTCCGCGGGCGGGCCGTTCCTCGACCACGCCCTCCGGACGGGTCCCGGTTTCGACGACGTCTCCCGGGCCTACGCCCGTACCCTCGGCTGCGCGGGGTCCGCGAGGATGCGCGCCCTGATGGTCGCGGCCGCCGAGCGCTCGGCCGCGGTCGCGGAACGGCTGCTGGTCCGGCACCTGTGCGCCGCGGGGCTGGGCGGCTGGCGTCGGGCGCCCGCCGAGCCGGGCCTCCCGGCCGACCTGACCTTCCCGCGGGCCAGGGTCGTCGTGGAGGCGCAGGGGTGGGCCCGGCACGTCGATGCCGAGTGTCTCCAGCGGAACCTCCGGCGGCGGAGGGCCCTGGCCCGGTCGGGCTGGACGGTCCTGCACCTCACCTGGCACGACCTCACGAGCCGCCCGGCGGACGTGGTCGCGGAGATCGCCCACGCCGTCGGCGCCGCCCAACGGGCGAGCTGATGTCCGACTCGGGTGTCCGAAGTGAGGGACTCGCGGGGGCAGCGGTCTGGATCACCCTGTGATCTCGGTCATTCCGGACCGGGGCCGTCGGGCGGAGTGGACGATGGTCCGGTAGGGGCTCGCCGGGCCATGTCGATCATGGTTCGGGTCCGGCCGCGGGGGGTCGGACCGCCCCCTCGACGGGCGTCTCGCCGACCCGCCTTTCGTACGGGAAGTGCAGATCAGGGGGTCAGTAGATCCTGGCGACCTTGAGCGCCTTCTGGTAGGCCTTCCCGCTCAGGTCGTCCGCCCCGGCCTTCTTCAGGCGCAGGTGGACCACCGGGCAGCTCTTGCACCGCTTGGGCTTCGAGCGGCAGCACTTCTTCTTCACCTTGGGCATGGTGAGGCGAGCCTATGCTGGCCGTGGGCGCAGGTCCAGTGAGCCCGCGAGATACCGTGGAACGGTGACCTCAGCTGTTTCCGCACTCGCCGACGCCCCGCAGACCGCCGATCGCGGCCTGCCCGACGGCGCGTCCGGAGAGTCCCGCGCGCTGCGCAACGTCGCCATCGTGGCGCACGTCGACCACGGTAAGACCACCCTGGTCGACGCGATGCTGCGCGCGTCGGGCGCCTTCGGCGAGCGCGCCGAGCTCGTGGACCGGGTCATGGACTCCGGTGACCTCGAGCGCGAGAAGGGCATCACGATCCTCGCCAAGAACACCACGGTGAACTGGCAGGGCGTCACGATCAACGTGATCGACACCCCCGGCCACGCCGACTTCGGCGGCGAGGTGGAGCGCGGGCTGTCGATGGTGGACGGCGTCGTGCTGCTGGTGGACGCCTCCGAGGGCCCGCTCCCGCAGACCCGGTTCGTCCTGCGCAAGACCCTCTCCGCGGGCCTGCCCGTGATGCTCGTCGTGAACAAGACCGACCGGGCGGACGCCCGCATCTCCGAGGTCGTCGACGAGTCCCTGGAGCTGCTGCTCGAGCTGGCGGACGAGCTGGGCCTCGACGAGGACCAGACCGCCCACCTGCTGGACCTCCCGGTCGTCTACGCCTCCGGCCGCGCGGGCCGCGCGAGCCGCAACCGCCCCGGGGACGGCGAGCTGCCGGACTCCGAGGACCTCCAGCCCCTGTTCGACGTGCTGTTCGACGTCGTGCCCGCGCCGAAGGACGACCCGTCCGCGCCGCTGCAGGCCCACGTCACCAACCTGGATGCGACCAGCTTCCTCGGCCGCATCGCGCTCTGCCGGGTCCGCGCGGGCGTCATCCGCCGCGGCCAGCAGGTCGGCTGGTGCAAGGCGGACGGCACCGTCGCGCGCGTCAAGATCACGGAGCTGCTGCGCACCGAGGGCCTGACCCGGGTGCAGGCGGACGAGGCCGTCGCGGGCGACATCGTCGCCGTCGCGGGCATCGCGGACGTCATGATCGGCGACACGCTCGCGGACCCGGAGAACCCGGTCCCGCTGGAGCGCATCCACGTGGACGAGCCCGCGATCTCGATGACCATCGGGATCAACACGTCCCCGCTGGTCGGCCGCGACCCGCAGCCCGGCGCCAAGCTCACCGCCCGCCAGGTCAAGGCCCGGCTGGACTCCGAGCTGGTCGGCAACGTGTCGCTGCGCGTGCTGCCCACCGAGCGCCCGGACACCTGGGAGGTCCAGGGCCGTGGCGAGCTCGCCCTGGCGATCCTGGTCGAGACCATGCGCCGGGAGGGCTTCGAGCTCACCGTCGGCAAGCCCGAGGTCGTCACGCGGATGATCGACGGCAAGCTGCACGAGCCGTTCGAGCAGCTCAGCATCGACGTGCCCACCGACTCGCTCGGCGCGGTCACCCAGCTCCTCGCGGCCCGCAAGGGCGAGATGAGCCAGATGGTGCACGGCGACACCCGCGTGCGGCTGGACTTCCGGGTCCCGTCCCGCGGCCTGATCGGCTTCCGCACCGAGTTCCTGACGATCACCCGCGGCGCGGGCATCGCCAGCCACGTCTTCGACGGCTACGGCCCCTGGGTCGGCGACATCACCAACCGCCTGCGCGGCTCGCTGATCGCGGACCGCTCCGGCCCCGTGACCGGCTACGCGGTCGACCTGCTGGCGGACCGCGGCGAGCTGTTCGTCGGGCCGGGCACGCAGGTCTACAGCGGCATGGTGATCGGCGAGTACACCCGCAACGAGGACCTCGAGGTCAACATCGTGCGGGAGAAGAAGCTCACCAACATGCGCAAGTCGACGAGCGACGAGCTGGTCAAGCTCACCCCGCCGACGATCCTGACCCTGGAGCAGAGCCTCGAGTTCTGTGCCAACGACGAATGCGTCGAGGTCACCCCGCAGAACGTCCGGATCCGCAAGGTGGAGCTGGACAGCCACCTCCGCGGCCGGGCCCGGGCGCGGCAGAAGGCGGCCGCGGCGGGCGTCCAGCGCTAGATCAGGCCCTGTACGCACCGCCCACGCGGGCGGTGCGACCATGACCGGATGAGGCGGACGGCGGTCGGGGCGCTCCTCGCCCTCGTGCTGGCGGTGCTCACGGCCTGCACGAACGCACCGGTCGTCGCGCCCGCTCCGGAGCCGGTGGCCCCGGCCCCGGAGCGCACGGCGACCCGGATCGTGGTCGGGGTGGACGACCTGGGTGCCGGGTTCAACCCGCACCTGCTCGCCGACCGGTCCCCGGTCACCCAGGCGCTCTCGACGCTCGTCCTGCCGTCGGTGTTCCGGCCGGACGCCGAGGGGACCCTGCGGCTGGACACCACCATCGCCACCAGCGCGGAGGTGGTGGCGACGAGCCCGTTCACCGTGTCCTACGAGCTCAACGTGCAGGCGAGCTGGTCGTCGAACTCGCCGATCGCGGCCGAGGACTTCGTCTACCTCTGGGAGCAGATGCGCTCCACCCCGGGCACGGTCGACGGCGAGGGCTACCGCCACATCACCGACGTGCGGTCCCGGGCCGGGGGCAAGGCCGTCGACGTGGTGTTCGACCAGGCCTACCCGCAGTGGCAGTACCTGTTCACCGGGTTGCTGCCCGCGCACATCCTCAAGGACGCCCCCGGGTCCTGGACCGGGGCCACGGCCGGTGGTCTGCCCGCCTCGGGCGGGCCCTTCCGGGTGGTGGGCGTCGACCGGGGCCGCGGCGAGGTCGTGCTCGCCCGCAACGACCTCTACTGGGCCACCCCGGCCACCCTCGACCAGATCGTGCTGCGCAGGCTGGACGCGACGCAGCTGGCGGAGGCCCTGCGCGTCGGGGACGTGGACGTGGCCATGCCGACCGCGGACACGGACGTCGCGACGGCGTTGGCGGCCTACCAGACCAGGCCCGCCCCGCGGGCCACCGTGACGGATCTGGTGCTGCGGGCGGACTACGGCCCGCTCGCGGACGTCCGCGTGCGGCAGGGGATCGCGGCGGTGCTGGACCGGGAGCGGATCCGGGCCGAGGTCGCGCCCGGTGCCCTGCGGGCGGACGCCTTCGGGCTCGCTCCATCCCAACCCGGGTACGTGCCGACGGCGACGGCGGTCGGTCCCGACCCCGCAGCGGTCGAGCGGCTGTTCACCGAGGCCGGGTACACGCGGTCCGCCTCGGGGGCGTGGGTCCTGGGCACCACGCCGCTGCGGATCGTCGTGGCGGCCGGGGCGGAGCGGGTGACGGACGTGGAGGTCGCGAAGGCCGTGGCGGCACAGTTGGAGGCGGCCGGGATCGGGGTCGACGTCGTGGCGCCGCCCGCGGCCGACCTCGCCAGCCTGCGAGCGGTCCCGGCGACCCCGCCGGTCACCACCACCGCGCCCGTCCCGACGCCCGTCCCGACCCCCACGGCGACGCAGGCCCCCACACAGGCCCCCACACCGGCCGCCACGTCGACGCCCACGGTGAGCGCGTCGGCCTCGGCGCAGCCCGCGAGCACGACCGTCCGGGCGGACGTGCTGGTGCTCCCGCGTGCCGTCGGAGGGCCGATCGGCCCGCAGCTGGCGTCCGACTACGGCTGCCCGGAGCCGACCGTGACCGTCCCCGACCCGCCCGCGGCGCCCGGGGGGTTCTGCCTCGCGACGCTGCAGCCGGACCTGGAGGCCCTCGCCACCGCGGCCGTGCCCGATCCGGCGCTGATCGGCACCGTCGAGCGGGTGCTCTGGGCGCAGCTGCCCGCGCTCCCGCTGTTCCAGCAGACGTCGCTCCTCGTGAGTACGCCCGCCGGGTCCGCCGCGACCGGGTTCGGTGCGGGCCCCCTGGTGACCGGTCCGCTGACCGGAGCGCAACGCTGGGTGTCACCGGGCAGCTGAGGGCACCCGTTCGAGGCTTAAGTTACCCGAGGGTAATCACGAGGTGTCGTGTTGTCCACTTCACGTCACCCTTTGGTCACGATCGGCCACTTGGTTGGCGGGACAACCTGTGAGGTTCCTAAGTTGCCCAGGGATCGGGTGGCCCTCACCCGCGACATGGGCCAGGGCCGAACGGCCCGATTCCGGTGCCCGACCCGGGCGCGAACCGGCGAGAGACTGAGGAACTTCCATGAAGAGAACGCGCGCGGCGGCGGCCGCAGCGGTCGCCACGGCGGCGGCCCTTGTCCTGGCGGCCTGTGGCGGTGGCGGCGGCGCCGGGGGTAGCTCGGGCGGGGTCTACGGCGACTGCGACGCCAACCCCAACACCTGCAACAGCGCGTCCGCGGACCAGCTGCAGCAGGGCGGCACGGTGACCCTGGCGTCCGAGAAGAACATCGACAACTGGAACGTCATCTCGTCCGAGGGCAACACGGACTGGACCGGGATGTCGACCAAGCCCCTGGTCACGTACGCCTTCTACACCTCGCCCGACCTCAAGGCGACGCTGAACACCGACCTGCTCGAGTCGGCCGACCTCACCTCCCCGACGGTCATCACGTACAAGATCAAGCAGGCCGCGGTCTGGAACGACGGGACCCCGATCACGGCGGACGACTTCGCCATGGCGTGGAAGTGGCAGAACACCCGGGACTGCCCGGAGTGCGAGACCGCGGGCAACGGCGGCTACGACCTGATCCAGAGCGTCGTCGGCTCGGACAACGGCAAGACCGTCACGGTCACGATGTCGCAGCCGTACACCGACTGGAACAGCCTGTTCAACTCCGCGGGCCCGATCTACCCCGCGCACATCGGCGCGCAGCAGGGTGACCTGAACTCGCCCGCGGGCCTCAAGGCGGCCTTCGACTACTTCGGCTCCACCGTGCCCACCTGGTCCGGCGGCCCCTTCCAGGTCGAGAACTGGCAGGACAACGTCGCGCTGACGCTGGTCCCGAACCCCAAGTGGTACGGCGCGACCAAGCCCAAGCTGGACCGGATCGTCATCCGTGTCATCACCGATGCCACGCAGGAGCCGCTGGCCCTGCAGAACAACGAGGTCCAGGCGCTGTTCCCGCAGCCGCAGGTGGACATCGTCAGCCAGCTGAACAACATCCCGAACGTCTCGAACCGGCAGGCGGCCGGGCTGAGCTGGGAGCACTACGACTTCAACCTGAAGAACACGTTCCTCGCGGACAAGCCGCTGCGCCAGGCGCTGTTCACCGCGGTGAACACCCAGGACCTGATCGCGAAGACGGTCGGCCAGTTCAACAAGGACATCAAGCCGCTCCAGAACAAGATGTTCGTCCCGGGGCAGGACGGCTACAAGGACAACCTGTCCGCGACCGGCCAGGGCTCGGGTGACGTCGAGAGGGCCAAGAAGATCCTGACCGACGCCGGCTACACCGGCGTGGGCACGGCCCTCGTGGCGCCCAACGGCCAGGCCGTGCCGACCCTGCGGATCCGCTACACCGTCGGCAACGCGGTGCGACAGACCGAGTGCGAGCTGTTCCAGCAGTACGCCAAGCAGCTGGGCGTGAACGTCGAGATCCAGACGACGGACAGCCTGGGCACCACGCTGACCAGCGGTGACTACGACGTCATCGTGTTCGGCTGGATCATGTCCCCGGCGCCGTTCGGCGGCGCGCAGCAGCTGTGGCTGTCCACCTCGGGGTCGAACTACGGCAAGTACAACAACCCGCAGGTCGACCAGCTGATCAACCAGGCCGCGTCCTCCACCGACCTGACGGGCGCGACCGCGCAGCTCAACCAGGCCGACTCGATCATGGCCGACGACGCCTACGTCCTCCCGCTGTACCAGAAGCCGACCCTGGCCGCGGTGCAGAACACCCTGGGCAACGTGCGCAACAACGCGTCGCTCGACGGGATCACGTACAACACCTCGGAGTGGGGCATCCGCTCCGGCTCGTAGCACTCCACCGGGGACGGGTTCGCCCATCAGCGCGAGCCCGTCCCCGGGTCTACCCTGCAACGGCGGCCTGACGCCCGCCACCAGCGGGCTTCGGGCCGTACTCCCACCACGAGTCGGAAAGACGGCCGCATGCTCGCCTTCGCCGTGCGCAGGATCCTGTACTCGATACCGGTCCTGATCGTCGCGTCGTTCATCATCTTCGCGCTGGGTTCGGCCTCGGCCGACCCCCTGGCGCCGCTGCGGGAGAAGAACCCGCCCGCGCCCCAGAACGTGATCGACGCGGAAACCGTTCGTCTGCACCTCGACCAGCCGCTCCTGCAGCGCTACTTCAGCTGGCTCGGGGGCATCTTCACCGGGGACTTCGGCCCCTCCGTCGTCTCGACGGCGGACATCGGGTCGGACCTGGCCGACCGCTTCCTGGTCACCATCCGGCTGATCGCGCTGGCGATGCTCATCGCGCTGGTGCTCGCCGTGGTGATCGGCGTGCTAACGGCGGTGAAGCAGTACTCGAAGTTCGACTACACCGCCACGTTCCTGGGCTTCCTGTTCCTCGCCATGCCCGCGTTCTGGTTCGCGATCCTGCTCAAGCAGGCGGGGATCGAGTTCAACAACGCCGTCGGCACCCAGGCGATCTACACGATCGGCCAGGTCTCGGTGCCGCCCCCGCAGGGCGCCGGGGCCTACGTCCTGGACGTGCTCGGGCACATGGTGCTGCCCACGATCGCCCTCGCGCTGATCTCCTACGCCGCGTGGAGCCGGTTCACCCGCGCCTCGATGCTCGAGGTGATGAACTCGGACTACGTGCGGTTGGCGCGGGCGAAGGGCCTGTCCCGCCGCACGGTCATGGTCAAACACGGGCTGCGCACCGCGCTGATCCCGTTGACCACGGTCACGGCGCTGGACATCGCGTCGATCATCGGCGGCGCGGTCGTCACCGAGAACGTCTTCCAGTGGAAGGGCATGGGCGACTACCTGGTCATGTCGATCCGGCAGAACGACGTCTACGCGACGGCGTCCTGGCTGCTGATCGCGGCGACCGTGGTGATCGTGTTCAACCTGATCGCCGACGTGCTCTACGGCGTCCTGGACCCGAGGATCCGCTATGCCTGAGACCACCACCGCGGTGCCCGCGCCGCCGTCGACGGACCGCGAGTTCACGGTCGCCGAGCGCAGCCAGTCCCAGCTGGTCCTCCGCCGGTTCCTGCAGCACCGCGCCGCCGTCGTCAGCCTCGGCGTGTTCGTGGCGCTGATCCTGCTGGCCTACGTCGGCGGCTGGCTCTGGAAGTACGACGCGGGCCAGTACACCCCCGACAACTCCGTCCCGCCCTCGTGGGACCACCCCTTCGGCACGGACTCGGCGGGCCGCGACCAGTTCGCCCAGGTGCTGCGCGGCACCCGCATCTCGCTGCAGGTGTCGGTGTCGGTCGCGATCCTGGCGACGCTCGTCGGCACGCTGTGGGGCTCGATCGCGGGCTACTTCGGCGGCTGGGTCGACACGCTGATGATGCGCATCTCCGACCTGGTGCTCACCCTGCCGCTGATCGCCGTCGCCGCGATGCTGGCGCACAACTTCGGCGGCACCTGGTACCTGATCGCGCTGGTCATCGCCGCGCTGTACTGGGCGTACGTGTCCCGGGTGGCGCGGGGCGTGGTCCTCTCGCTGCGGGAGAAGGAGTTCGTCGAGGCGGCCAAGGCACTCGGCGCGAGCGACTCGCGGATCATCCTGCGCCACCTCGTGCCCAACGCGCTGGGCTCGATCCTGGTCAACCTCACGATCCTCGTGGCGCTCGCGATCCTGCTGGAGACCTCGCTGTCCTACCTCGGCTTCGGCGTCACGCCGCCGGACACCTCGCTGGGCCTGCTGGTCAGCGAGGCGCAGACGGCGCTCACCACCCGGCCCTGGCTGTTCTACTTCCCGGGCCTGTTCATCATCATCATCGCGCTCACGATCAACTTCATCGGCGACGGCCTGCGTGACGCGTTCGACCCGCAGCAGACGAAGGTGCGTCAGTGACCTCGGAGAAGATCGACCTGGCGCCTTCGCGCAGGCGCGGCAACAAGGGCGACGTCGTGCTCGAGGTCGTCGGCCTCGACGTCAGCTTCCCGTCCGGCGACGGACCCGTCCGCGCGGTCCGCGGGGTGGACTACACCCTGCGCCGCGGCGAGGTGCTGGGCATCGTCGGCGAGTCCGGCTCCGGCAAGTCCGTGACCAGCATGGCCGTGATGCGGCTGCTGCCGAACACCGCGCGCATCTCGGGTGAGGTGCGCTTCGACGGCCGCAACCTGCTGGAGCTGTCCGAGACCGAGATGACCCGGGTGCGCGGCTCGAAGATCGCGATGATCTTCCAGGACCCGATGACCTCGCTGAACCCCGTCTACACGATCGGGGCGCAGATCGCCGAGGCCGTCCGCGCGCACCACGACGTGTCCAAGGCCGCGGCGATGGACCGGGCCGTCGAGCTGTTGGACAAGGTCCGGATCCCCAACGCGAAGGACCGGGCGGGCTCCTTCCCGCACGAGCTCTCCGGCGGCATGCGCCAGCGCGTGGTCATCGCGATCGCCATGGCCAACGACCCGGACGTGATCATCGCGGACGAGCCGACCACGGCGCTGGACGTGACCGTCCAGGCCCAGATCATGGACGCGCTCAAGGCCGCGCAGGACGAGACCGGTGCCGCGATGGTGCTGATCACGCACGACCTGGGCGTCATCGCGGGACAGGCCGACCGGGTCATGGTCATGTACGCGGGCAAGCTCGTGGAGGTCGGCAGCGCGGAGGACGTGTTCTACACCCCGCGCATGCCGTACACGCTGGGCCTGCTCGGCAGCCTGCCGCGCATGGACCGACCGAGCGAGCGGCTCACGCCCATCCCGGGCTCGCCGCCGTCGGTGGTCAACATGCCGCCGGGGTGTCCGTTCGGGCCGCGCTGTCCCAAACACACCGCGATCTGCGACGAGACCGAGCCGGAGCTGCGCCCCACGACCGGACCGGACCACCTGGCCGCCTGCCACCACGCCGAGGCGCTGGTGGGCGCGTCGGCGGACGACGTGTTCGACACCGAGGTCGCGGACGCCGCGGCGCTGCACCTGCTCGCGGAGGAGGGCAAGTGACGGCCGCGGAGATCACGACGGAGACGCGGACGCTGCTGTCGGTCCGCAACGTCGTCAAGCACTTCCCGATCCGCTCCAAGGGGCTGGTCCGCCGCCAGATCGGGGCCGTCCAGGCGGTCTCGGACGTCTCGTTCGACCTGGCCGAGGGGGAGACCCTGGGCCTGGTCGGCGAGTCCGGCTGCGGCAAGTCCACGACCGCGCGGGTGGTGCTCAACCTGATCCCGGCCACGTCCGGCCAGGTGCTCTACCGGGGGCGTGATCTCACCTCGCTGGGCCGGGGCGACATGCGCGCGCTGCGCCGCGAGCTGCAAATCGTGTTCCAGGACCCGTACGCCTCGCTGGACCCGCGGCTGCCGGTGAACGAGATCATCGCCGAGCCGCTGCGGATCCACGGGCTGTACGCGGACGGCGGGCGGGAGACGGTCCGCACGCTGATGCAGACCGTCGGGCTCAAGCCGGAGCACGGCAACCGGTATGCGCACGAGTTCTCCGGCGGGCAGCGGCAGCGCATCGGGATCGCCAGGGCGCTGGCGCTGCGGCCCAAGCTGCTGGTGCTCGACGAGCCGGTCTCCGCCCTGGACGTCTCCATCCAGGCGGGCGTGCTCAACCTGCTGGACGAGCTGCAGGCCGAGCTGGGGCTGTCGTACCTGTTCGTCAGCCACGACCTGTCCGTGGTGCGGCACATCGCGGACCGGATCGCGGTGATGTACCTCGGGCAGATCGTGGAGATCGGCACGTCGGAGCAGCTGTTCACGGCCCCGGCGCACCCGTACACCCAGGCCCTGATCTCGGCGATCCCGCTGCCGGACCCGCGCAAGGAGCGGGCCCGGGAGCGGATCACGGTGGTGGGGGACCTGCCCAGCCCGGCCAACCCGCCGAGCGGCTGCCGGTTCCGCACGCGGTGCCCGAAGTTCGCGAACGAGCTGACGACGGAACAGCGCACGCGATGCGTCGAGCAGCCCCCGGAGCTGGTCGACCGCGGCGACGGCCACCCGTCGGCCTGCCACTACGCCGAGTCGCGCGCCCTTCTCTGACCGCACGAACGGCACTCTCGTGCGGTAGGTCCGCACAAGAGTGCCGTTCGTGCGGAACGTAGAGTCGGCCGGTGCGTTGCGTGCTCTTCGTTCATGCCCATCCCGACGACGAGACGTTGTCGACGGGTGGGGCGATCGCTCGGTACGCCGCCGATCCCTCGGTCCGGTGCGTCGTCGTCACCTGCACGCTCGGCGAGGAGGGCGAGGTCATCCCGCCCGCGCTGCGCGAGCTCGCCCCGGACCGCGCCGACCAGCTCGGCGGGTACCGGATCGGCGAGCTCGCCGGCGCGCTGGCGGCGCTGGGCGGGCCGGAGCACCGGTTCCTCGGCGGGGTCGCGCGCTGGCGGGACAGCGGGATGGGGCACGGCGAGGGCACCCGGGCCGTCGCGCTGCCGGAGGTGCACCCGCGCGCGTTGACCGCCCCCGGCGGGTTCGACCTCCAGGTCGACCAGCTGCGCGCGATCGTCGACGAGGTCCGGCCGGACGTCCTCGTCTCCTACGCGGACGACGGCGGCTACGGCCACCCGGACCACGTCCGCGCGCACGCGCTCACCCACGCCGTCGCGGACGGGCGCCGGGTGTTCCACGCGGTGCGGTCCCGGTCGGTGCTGGAGGCGGGCATCGCCGGGCTCACCGACGTGCCCTTCCGGATGCCCGAGCCGGATGAGCTGCCCAGCGTCCCGGACGCCGTCGTCACGACCCGGCTGGACGTCTCCGCATACCGGTCGCAGCTGGTCGCGGCCATGCGTGCGCACGCCACCCAGGTCGCGGTCGCGGACACCGCCTACGCCATGAGCAACGACGTGGCGCAGCCGTACCTGCCGGTGGAGGAGTACGTGCTGGCCACACCGGGCGAGGCCCCGGCGGACGACCTGCTCGGGGGCCCGGCGTGATCCGCACGGTCACGCTGGTGCTGCTCACCCTGGCCGGGGCGGGCCTGGCGGCGCTGGAGCTGCTGTTGCAGCCGCTCCACATCGGAGCGGTGCCCGTCCCGATCGGTGCGGTGATCACGCTGCTGTCGCTGCCGTGGCTGATCCGCTTCGTGGCGGACGTGTCCGACGCGCCCGCGGCGATCGCCTCGCCCCTGGTCGTGTGGGGCGCGGTGGTCGGGGTGCTCGGCTACGCCGGTCCCGGTGGGGACGTGCTCCTGCCGACCACCTGGCAGTCGCTGCTGTTGCTGGTGGCGGGCCTGCTCAGCGGTCTGGTCACCACCCGGCGTACGCTGGAGTCGGCCGAGGTGGCGCGCTCGTCCGGCAGAGAGCACTCGCATTCGGGATGATCCGTGCGTGAGTGTGCGCCAGCGAGCGAACCATCAGCCCGGTAGCGACGGCCCCATCCCCGACGCGGCGATCGTGACGATCCTGCGGCCCTTCGTCCGAGCGACCCGCCCGATCCTGAAGGCGCTGCGCGAGTCGGACCCCTTCGGCCTTCGCGGGCGCAGCGCGCCGGACGGGGAGGACCGCTCGGTGCGGGAGAAGGTGCTCGACGGGCTGTCGTCGGTCGAGGTGCCGGGCACCGCGGCCTGGGCGGACATGGAGGTCGCCGCCCGGCAGAAGTGGTGGATCTACCGGGTCGGCAGGCTGACCACGGCGATCGCGGCGATCCCGGGGCTCGGTGGCGCGCTGGCCCGGACGCTGCCGGTCTCCGCGGTGGTCGGCGCGGCGGCGCAGGGCATGCTGCTGGTGGCGGTCGCGGGCGAGCACGGCGTCACGGACGAGGACGAGCTGATCTCGCTGCTCGCGTGGGTGCTGTTCAAGCGCAGGCCCGCGCTGTCCGAGGGCCCGAGCGCGGCCGAGGACGCCGCCGCGGACGCCCGGGCGAAGGAGATCAAGGGCGACCTGACGACCGGGGGCAAGCCGACCGCGCAGCGGCTCGCGAGCGCGGTCTGGCGGCTCGGCCGGGCGCTGCTGTCCGTCGAGGACGAGCTGGACAAGCGCCCGCACGGGCGCTTCTACCACGAGGCGCTGGGCCTGCTGCCCGTCGTCGGGGTGCTGGGGAAGTACCTGGGGGAGTGGTCCGGGCTCAAGCGCGCGGCCAGGCAGGCGGACAAGTGGTTGGCGGAGAACGGCCTCGCGCGCCGATGAGTTCCCGATCCCCGCGCGGTCTCCCCTTTCGACACCGCACCGACGAACCTCGCGGAGCTCGCCATGATCGCCACGACCGCCATCCGCTCCACTCAGGACTCGGCCTCGCGCACGGACCTCGTGCGGGACGGGATCCTGCTCGCCTTCCGGCTCGTCGTCGGGTTCCTGTTCGGACTGCACGCCGTGATCCCGTTCGGGCTGGCGGGCGGCATGGACGGCGCAGGGGCGGCCACGCCCGCCTGGGACTTCTCCTGGTTCGTGGGGATCGCCCAGTGCGTCGGGGCGCTGCTGATCGCGGTGGGCCTGTTCACCCGGGTCACCGGGTTCCTGCTCTCCGGGATGATGGCCTTCGCGTACTTCACCGTGCACGCGCCGATGGGCTGGAACCCGATCGGGAACTCCGGCGAGCAGGCCGCGCTCTACAGCTGGATCTTCCTGCTGGTCGTCGCGGTCGGGGCCGGCCGGTTCAGCGTCGACGCGGTACGTCGTCGCCGGGGATGAGGTAGTGGTACCGGTGGTGCTCGAGCCAGCCCTCGCGGCGGTAGAGCGCGAGGGCCGCCTCGTTGTCGAGCGCCACCTGCAGCACGCCCCATCGCGCCCCGTGCGCCCGGCCCCAGGCGGCCGCCTCGCCCGTGAGCGCGGTCGCCACGCCGGTCCGTCGCGCGGCGGGCACGGTCGCGAGCCGGGACAGGTGCAGGTGGTCCTCCACCACCGCGGCCCGGATCGCGCCGACCGGCTCGCCCGCGGGGGAGCGGGCCAGCCCGAACCCGACGGTTCGGGCTCCGGTCAGTACCCGCCGCTCGACGTCGCCCGCGGGGCCGCCCGCCACCGCCCACCACTCCGCGGAGGGGGCCGCCGGGAGCGACGTCTCGCGGAGCGGGACGGCTGCCGCGTCCGCGGGAGTGAGGTCGGTCACCAGCACCGCGACCTCGCTGCCCGCCCGGTGCCCGCGGTCCAGCACCCAGCCCGCCCGCTCCCCGGCGCGGGACCAGGGTGAGCCGATCGGCGTCTGGAGGCGGGGACCGATCCCGTGGACCGCGGCGAAGTCGCGTACCCGGTCCAGGGCGGCGTCGAACGGCAGGCCGGGATCGCCGACGGCGAGCGCCGAGTTCGCCCGGCCGCTGAAGCCGTCCGCCGCGCGCAGCCGCCAGGCCCCCAACGGCTCGTCGACCAGGGCGGGCCAGGCGTCGGCACAGAGATTCTCCAGCCTGGCCACCGCGCTCCAGGAGGCGCGGCGGGCGGGCGCGGGGGGCACCACGCGCAGCGCCACGACGGTCGCCCGGTCGATGCGCACCGGCCCCTTCCGGGTCTCGACGACGACCGCGTCCGGCCCCCCGTCGGACAGGATGCCGACCGCGTCGGTGAACAGCGGCCGCCCCTCGCGCTCCCCGATCCGGAAGCGCAGCGCGACCCGCTCGCCCGTCGCGGCCCTGATCTGCTCGTCGTGGGCCATCCGGTGAGGCTCCCCTTCCCATGCTGAGGTCGGTACCCGCGGGTTAACCTGCCATGCGACGACGAGACTGCCCGCTTGTGGAGGACCTTCCGTGACGTACGTGATCGCCGAGCCCTGTGTGGACCTCAAGGACAAGGCGTGCATCGAGGAATGTCCGGTGGACTGCATCTACGAGGGCGGCCGGATGCTCTACATCCACCCGGACGAGTGCGTGGACTGCGGTGCATGTGAGCCGGTCTGCCCGGTCGAGGCGATCTACTACGAGGACGACGTGCCCGAGCAGTGGGGCTCGTACACCAAGGCCAACGCGGACTTCTTCGAGGAGCTGGGCTCGCCCGGCGGCGCCTCGAAGGTCGGTCTGACCGAGGCGGACCCCGAGCCGATCAAGAGCATGGCTCCCGTCGAGCACGACGAGTGAGGGCTCTGCCCGACTTCCCGTGGGACTCCCTGGCCGCGGCCGGGGAGCGGGCGGCCGCCCACCCGGGCGGCATCGTCGACCTGTCGGTCGGCACGCCCGTGGACCCGGTGCCCGCCGTCGTGCGGGCCGCGCTGAGCGGTCCCGCGGCGGGCGAGCCGGGGTATCCCACGACCTACGGGCCCGCCTCGCTGCGGGAGGCGATCGCGGGTGCGCTCGACCGGCGCTTCGGCGCGCCCGTCGACCCGGCGGCGGTCCTGCCCACCATCGGCTCGAAGGAGCTGGTGGCGTGGTTGCCCACGCTCCTCGGACTGGGCCCCGGGGACGTCGTCGGCGTGCCCGAGCTCGCGTACCCGACCTACGAGGTCGGCGCGCTGATCGCGGGCGCCACGCCGGTCCGGATGGCCGACGGCGACCCGCCGCCCGCGGGGGCCCGGCTCGTCTGGCTGAACTCGCCGTCCAACCCGACGGGGCGGGTGCTGCCGGAGGACTCGCTGCGGGAGTCCGTGGCGGCATGCCGCGCCGCGGGCGCGGTCGTCGCGTCGGACGAGTGCTACCTGTCGCTGTCCTTCGGCTCGCCCGCGGTGTCGGTGCTCGCCCCGTCGGTCTCCGCGGGGTCGCACGCCGGGCTGCTGGCGGTCCACTCGTTCTCGAAGTCCTCGAACCTCGCCGGGTACCGGGCGGCGTTCGTGGCGGGCGATCCCACGCTGGTGAAGACCCTGCTGGAGATCCGCAAGCACGCCGGGATGATCGTGCCGTTCCCGGTGCAGGCGGCCATGGCCGCCGCCGCGGCGGACGACGAGCACGTCGCCGAGCAGGTCGCGCTCTACGAGAAGCGTCGGCTGCGGCTGCGGGCGGCGCTGGAGGACGCGGGCTACCGGGTCGACCACTCCGAGGCGGGCCTGTACCTGTGGACCACCGGCGGTCGCCCCTGCCGGGAGACGGTCGACGCCCTCGCCGAGCTCGGCATCCTGGTCGCGCCGGGTGAGTTCTACGGCCCCACGGGCGCCGAGCACGTCCGGATCGCCGTCACGGCCACGGACGAACGCATCGACGAGGCCGTCCGCCGCCTGACCTGACCCGCGAGTCCGACACCACCGCCCGCGAGTCCGACACCACGGCGCGGGAGCCGGACCGGGGCCCGTCGGGCCGCTCAGATCTCCCCGGCGCGGGCGGAGACGTGCTCCCAGGCCGTCCACCACTCGGCCCGCTTCTCCGTGGCACGGGCGCGCTCGCGCTCCACGAGCCGCCCCGCCACGAAGACGACGTGGGCGTCCGGGTACTCGCCGAGGCCGTCGAGCAGAACCCGGATGCGCTGCTCGGCCACACAGGCGTCCTGGTGGTCGCCGAGCACCTCCTGCAGCCCCGCGGTGGCCTTGAGCAGTCGCTTCACCGGTGCGCCGAGCATCGGCTCCACCAGCTCGCCCACGTACCGGACCCGCTTGCCGTGGATGCGCAGGTCGTGCAGCGTCTGGTCCGGCGGGTCGTCGCCCGCGCGGCGGACGGCCCTGGTCAGCTTCTTGACCTCGATGCGAACCAGGTCGATCAGCTCGGGCTGGGCCCGGGTGGCCGACGGGGTGGGCAGCGGCAGCCGGATCGCGTCCGCCAGCCGCTCCAGCAGGTGCTGGTAGCGGCTCGACTCCAGGACCGCCAGCATCTCGGCGCGGGCGGCCGCGTGCTCGTCCTGCAGCGACGCGACCAGTGCCGTGCCCGCGGCCCGCTCGCGCTCGGGCAGGTCCGCGATCTCGGAGTTCAGCCGCAGGAGTAGCACGTCGAGGTCCCGGACGGGCCCGAGGGCGCGGCCCAGCCAGCCGAGCTCGGCGCGCAGGTCGTCCGCCCAGATCGCGTCCAGCAGCGGGCGCGCCGCCTTGAGCGCGGCCCGCATCCGGCGCACCGCCACCCGCATCTGGTGCAGGTGCTCGATGTCGACGCCCTCCCGCGTCCCCGGGTCGTGCGTGAGCAGTGCACGCAGCCGGAGGTCCAGGGCGGCGCGGACGTGGTGGGCGGGCGAGTCCTGCGGCGCGGCGGTCAGCGGCGTGGGCAGGTCGTCGGTCGTGATCAATGCGGGCCCGTTCGACGGGGGTGCGGGGGCGGACACGGGCCGCGACGGTAGCTCACGAAGGTGAACGCCCCCGGGTCCCCTGTGGTCAGTTCGCGTGCAGCATCTCGTTCAGCGCGATGCCGTCCCCCGTGCGCGGCAGGGCCTCCACGGCGCCGGAGACGCTGTTGCGGCGCAGCAGCAGGCCGTCCTGGCCGGAGAGGGTGCGTGCGGCGACGGTGCTGCCGTCCGGCAGGGTGACCTTGGTGCCCGCGGTGACGTAGAGGCCCGCCTCGACCACGCAGTCGTCCCCGAGCGAGATGCCGACGCCGGCGTTGGCGCCGAGCAGGCAGCGCTCGCCGAGTGAGATCACGGTGGTGCCGCCGCCGGACAGGGTGCCCATGATCGAGGCGCCGCCGCCGACGTCCGACCCGTTCCCGACGACGACGCCCGCCGAGATGCGGCCCTCGACCATCGACGAGCCGAGCGTGCCCGCGTTGAAGTTGACGAAGCCCTCGTGCATGACGGTCGTGCCCTCGGCGAGGTGCGCGCCGAGCCGGACCCGGTCGGCGTCCGCGATCCGCACGCCGGAGGGGAGCACGTAGTCGACCATGCGCGGGAACTTGTCCACGCCGTACACGGTGACCGCGCCGCGGGCCCGCAGCTTGGCCCTGACCAGCTCGAACCCGGCCACCGCGCAGGGGCCGAAGTTCGTCCACGCGACGTTCGCGAGCAGCCCGAACTGCCCCTCCAGGCTCACCTCGTGCGGCGCGACGTGCCGCCCGGAGAGCAGGTGCAGGCGCAGGTAGACGTCCGCCGCGTCCACTGGCTTGTCCGCCAGCGACCCGATCTCGGTCCGGACGACCCGCAGCTCGACGCCCCGGTCCGCGTCCGCCCCGGCCAGCGGCTCCAGGTCGGCGGCGACGTCCGGCGCGCCGGTGCCCAGCGCGGGGGCCGGGTACCAGACGTCGAGAACGGTGCCGTCCGTCGTGACGGTCGCCAGGCCGGTGCCGGACGCGGGCTCGGTGCGGAACTCAGTGCTCACGGGGGTCGAATCTAACCGAGCGCTCGCGCGGCACCACGCGTCGGGCACGCTCGGTCCCGCTCCTCCGGCTGGCGGTGCAGCCACTCCTCGGGGTTCCGTGGGGGCGTGTCGGGGGTGGTGTGGGGCCACCCGCGGCGAGGCTGACGCGTCGGAAGACGTTGACATGTCGGGAGTTCCCGACACATCATGGTGCGGTGTCCGACGCCGTGTACCTCGCCCTCGCCCACCCGGTGCGGCGGCGGGTGCTGCAGGTGTTGGCGGGTGGGCCGCGGACGGCGGGGGAGCTGGCGGGGGAGTTCGCGGCCGAGCTGAGCAGGCCCGCGGTCGCCGAGCACCTCGCCGTGCTGAAGAAGGCGGGGCTGGTGCGGGACGAGCCGCGCGGCAGACATCGGCACTACCGGCTCACACCGGAGCCGCTGGCGGAGGTCGCCGACTGGCTCACCCCGTTCGAGCGGTACTGGCGGCGCACCCTGCGCGACCTGGCCGAGTTCGTCGAGGAGGAGGACGTGTGAAGGGGAGTCTGAAGGCCGCCGTGACGGTCGACCAGTTCGTGGCGGCCCCGCCGGAGAAGGTGTGGCGGGCGCTCACCGATCCGGAGCGGATCGGGCGGTGGTGGGCGCCCGGGGACGTGCGGGCCGAGGTCGGGCACGCGTTCACCCTGGCGATGCCCGGGTTCGGTGAGATCCCGTGCGTCGTCACCGAGGTGGTCGAGAACGCGCGCTTCGTCTACACGTTCACCGGCGACTGGACCCTGACCTGGACGCTGGTGCCGGAGGGGCGGGGGACCCGGCTCCTCCTCGAGCACAGCGGCTTCGACCTCGACGACACGCGGGGTCGGGGGGCGTTCGACCGGATGGGGCCGGGCTGGCGGGACGCGGTGCTGCCGCGCCTCGCGGCGCTCGTCGAGGAGATGGGACAGTGAGCCCGTGGACCTCACCGTCGACCCGATCGCCCTGACCGCCGCGCTCGTGGACGTCCCCAGCGTCTCCGGGGACGAGGAGAAGCTGGCGGACGCCGTCGAGGCCGGACTGCGTGCCCACCCCCACCTGGAGGTGCGCCGGGACGGGCAGGCGGTGCTCGCCCGCACAACCCTCGGGCGGTCGAGCCGGGTGCTGCTGGCGGGGCACCTGGACACCGTCCCGATCGCGGACAACCTGCCCAGCCGTCGCGACGGGGACCTGCTCTACGGCTGCGGGACCTCCGACATGAAGGCCGGGGACGCGGTGTTCCTGCACCTCGCCGCGACGCTGACCGAGCCCCGCCACGACCTCACCCTGGTGTTCTACGACTGCGAGGAGGTCGAGGCCGTCCGCAACGGGCTGGGGCGGATCGAGCGGAACCACCGCGACTGGCTGGAGGCCGACCTCGCGATCCTCGGCGAGCCCACGGACGGCGAGGTCGAGGCGGGCTGCCAGGGCACCCTGCGCGTCGAGGTCCGGACCAGCGGGACGCGGGCCCACTCCGCGCGGTCCTGGCTGGGCGACAACGCGATCCACCACGCGGGTGAGATCCTCCGCCGTCTGGAGGACTACGCGCCGCGCCGCGTCGACATCGACGGCTGCGAGTACCGCGAGGGGCTGCAGGCCGTGAAGGTGCAGGGCGGGGTGGCGGGCAACGTCGTACCGGACGAGTGCGTCGTCACGGTCAACTTCCGGTTCGCGCCGGACCGCAGCACGGAGCAGGCGGAACGGCACGTCCGCGAGGTGCTCGCGGGGTTCGACGTCACGCTCACCGACCTCTCCGCAGGCGCCCTGCCGGGCCTGTCGCAGCCCGCCGCACAGGAGTTCCTCCGGGCCACCGGCACCACCGCGCGCGCCAAGTACGGCTGGACGGACGTGTCCCGGTTCGCCGCGCTCGGTATCCCGGCACTCAACTACGGCCCCGGGAACCCGAACCTCGCCCACACCCGGGACGAGCACGTCGACACGACGGTCATCACGCGTTGCACACAGGTTCTCACCGCGTTCCTGGCGTGACATCCGGGCTCCGTACGCTGACTCCATGAGTGTCAACGGGGGCCGACCGGACGAGAAGCTCCGGGGTCCGGTCGTGCTGCGTCGCGACCAGCGCGAAGAGCCGACCACGACCGACCAGCGGCTGCTGGACTCGCGCGGGCCCAGCGACTGGGTGCACACCGACCCGTGGCGCGTGATGCGCATCCAGGCCGAGTTCGTCGAGGGGTTCGGCATGTTGGCCGGGCTGCCGCGCGCCGTCACCGTGTTCGGGTCCGCCCGCACCCCGCGCGACCACCCCGAGTACGCGCTGGGCCGCGCCCTGGGGACCTCGCTGGCCGAGTCCGGGTACGCCGTGATCACCGGCGGCGGGCCGGGCGCGATGGAGGCCGTCAACAAGGGGGCGCAGGAGGCGGGCGGGCTGTCCGTCGGGCTCGGCATCGAGCTGCCCTTCGAGCAGGGGCTCAACGACTGGGTCGACCTCGGCATCAACTTCCGCTACTTCTTCGTGCGCAAGACGATGTTCGTCAAGTACTCGCAGGCCTTCGTCTGCCTGCCGGGCGGCTTCGGCACGTTCGACGAGCTGTTCGAGGCGCTCTGCCTGGTCCAGACCAAGAAGGTCACCAAGTTCCCGGTCGTCCTGCTGGGCACCGAGTACTGGCAGGGGCTCTACGACTGGATCGCCGGGCCGGTGCTGAAGTCCGGCAAGATCAGCGAGAAGGACCTGGACCTGCTCCACCTCACCGACGACGTCGACGACGCCGTCGCCGTGGTGCACGCGGCCTACCGGGCCTGGGAGGAAGCACACTGAGATGGCGCTGAACGTCTGCGTGTACTGCGGCAGCTCCGACGGCGTCCCGCAGCGCTACCTCGACCTGGCCTCGGACACGGGCGCGGCGATCGCCGCGCGCGGGTGGGGTCTCGTCTCCGGCGGCGGCCGCAAGTCGATGATGGGGGCCGTGGCGGTCGCCGCGCGGAAGGGCGGCGCCCGCACCGTCGGCGTCATCCCGCGGTCGATGGTCGAGCGCGAGTGGGCGGACCACGACTCGGACGAGCTGCTCATCACCGAGACGATGCGCGAGCGCAAGGCGCTGATGGAGGCCCACGCGGACGCGTTCCTGGCGCTGCCCGGCGGCATCGGCACCTGCGAGGAGCTGTTCGAGGTCTGGACGGCGGGCTCGCTGGGCCTGCACGAGAAGCCCGTCGTCGTGCTGGACCCGGACGGGCACTACACCGGCCTGCTCGAGTGGGTGACCGGTCTCGTCGACAAGGGCTTCGCCAGCCAGCACTCGCCGCTGACCCGGATCGCGGTCGCGGCGACCGTCGACGAGGCGCTCGACGCCTGCGGTATGTCACGATCGCCGGTGTGAGACTCCGCTTCGGTACCCGGGAACCGGCGCAGGACCGCGCCCTGGTGATGGCGATCGTGAACCGCACCCCGGACTCGTTCTACGACCGGGGCGCCACGTTCTCCGACGCCGCCGCGCTGGCCCGGGTGGACGCCGCCGTGGCCGAGGGCGCGGACATCGTCGACATCGGCGGGGTGAAGGCGGGCCCGGGTACGGAGGTGGACGCCGCCGAGGAGACCCGGCGGGTGGTGCCCTTCGTGGCGGCCGTACGGGACCGGCACCCGTCGGTGGTCATCAGCGTCGACACGTGGCGGGGGGCCGTCGGGCGGGCCGCGGTGGCCGAGGGCGCCGACCTGCTCAACGACACCTGGCAGGGCGCGGACCCCACGCTCGCCGAGGTCGCGGCGGAGAGCGGGGTCGGGATCGTCTGCTCGCACACCGGCGGCGCCGTGCCCCGACGGCGGCCGCACCGGGTGCGCTACGCGGACGTCGTCGCGGACGTGATCGCCGAGACGACCGCGCAGGCCGAGCGGGTGGTCGCGCTCGGGGTGCCGCGGGAGGGCGTGCTGATCGACCCGACCCACGACTTCGGCAAGAACACCTGGCACGGCCTGGAGCTGCTGCGCCGGTGTGACGAGCTCGTCGGCACCGGATGGCCCGTGCTCATGGCGCTGTCGAACAAGGACTTCGTGGGCGAGACGCTCGACGCGGCCGTGGGGGAGCGGCTGGAGGGCACCCTCGCCGCCACCGCGTTGGCCGCCGCCGCGGGTGCCCGGGTGTTCCGGGTGCACGAGGTGGCGCAGACCCGCCGGGTGCTGGACATGGTCGCCGCGATCGCGGGTACCCGGGAACCGGCGCGAACAGTCCGAGCTCTGGCCTGAATCACCCGGAAGAATGGTTTAAGCGTCGACATTACGCACACCGCGCAGCGAATCGAACCCTCTTAACGGCGACGTAACCGACTGATACCCCACCAGTAATCGCAGCCAGAACTAATCGGCAGTGCTCCATCGACCCGAGTAGTCCCACGCGTTGATCACGCCCGAGACGGACCCGAGGAGAACCATGCAGCCCATCACCGAGGACTGGTTCGCCCGTCGTACCTGGCAGACCCCCGACTGGACGGTCGAGGACCTGGTCGCCGCCAAGCGCAACCGGAAGGTCTCCGTCGTCCTCCCGGCCCTGAACGAGGCGGCCACGATCGGGGCCATCGTGGCCGCGATCCGGCCTTTCACCGAGGGTGACCGCCCGCTCGTGGACGACCTGTTGGTCATGGATTCCGGATCCACCGACGACACCATCGCCATTGCGAAGGAGAACGGCGCGCGCGTCGCCCTCCGCACGGATGTCGTGTCGCACCTGGAGCCCGTTCCCGGCAAGGGCGAGGTGCTCTGGCGCTCGCTCGCGGCCACGGACGGCGACGTCATCTGCTTCATCGACTCCGACCTCGTCGACTTCGACCCGGCCTTCGTGCCGTCGCTGCTCGGCCCGCTGCTGCTGGCCGAGGGCGTGCACCTGGTCAAGGGCTTCTACCGGCGCCCGCTGCGGTTGGAGGTGAGCGAGGCGGAGTCTCTGGAGCACGGCGGCGGCAGGGTCACCGAGCTCGTCGCCCGCCCGTTGCTGTCGGCGCTGCGCCCGGAGCTCGCCGGGATCGTCCAGCCGCTCGGCGGGGAGTACGCGGGCACCCGCGAGCTCCTCGAGTCGGTCCCCTTCGCCACCAGCTACGGGGTCGAGATCGGGCTGCTGCTGGACACCGTGGGGTCGTTCGGGCTGGACGCCATCGCCCAGGTGAACCTCGGCGTGCGCAAGCACCGCAACCGCAACCTCATGGACCTCGGGGTGATGAGCAGGCAGATCACGGCGACGGCGCTGCGCCGCTCCGGGCTGCCGGACACCGGCGCCGCGCTCACCCAGTTCGTGCAGGTCGGCGGTGAGTGGGTGCCGAACTCCCGCGAGCTCGACCCCACCGAGCGGCCGCCGATGCGGGAGATGCTGCCGGCGCGCGACCAGGTCGCGTGAGTCGCGGGGTCCCCACCGCTCGTGATGTGATTCGGCGGTGGGGACCGCGCTGATCTACCTGCTCGTCGTCGCGGTGGTGGCCGCGATCGTCTTCGTGCTGGCGAGCCTGGTGTTCGGTCGCGGCGAGGAGCTCGCCCCGCTCGCCCCGGACGCCACGCCCACGCGGCTCCCGTCGGGTGAGGTCCGCGGCGAGGACGTGCGCAGCCTGCGGTTCCGCCAGGTGCTTCGCGGGTACCGGATGGGCGAGGTGGACTGGGTCCTCGACCGACTGGCCGAGGAGCTGGACGAGGTGGCCGCGCAACGGGACACCCTCGCAGCCCGGGTCCGGGAGCTGGAGGGTGGGCACCGATGAGAGCGCGCAGGGACCTCGTGGTGGCGGTGGACGTCGCCGCGCCGGCGACGGCGGTCTGGGACCTGATCACCGACTGGGAGCGGCAGCGGGAGTGGATCCTCGCGACCCGGGTCCGCGTGGTCGCAGGGGACGGGCGCTCGGCGGGCTCGGTCGTGCTCGCGGTGACCGGGATCGGGGACGTCGGGGTCGTGGACACCTTCACCGTGACGGCCTTCGAGCCCGCGGCCGAGGGCGGCGGCCGGGTGGACGTCCGGCACACCGGCCTCGTCGTGACGGGCGACAGCTCGTTCCTGGTGGAGGCGAAGGGGCCGGACCGCTGCCGGTTCACCTGGACTGAGGGGCTGGAGCTGCCGTTCGGCAGGCTCGGCGCGCTCGGTTGGCCGCTGGTGAAGCCGATCGCGGGGGCCGGGTTCCGGGCGTCGCTGAAGCGGGCGGCGCGGATAGCGGAATCCGTCGGGGGGCCCGCGTAACCTCCCCGGCGTGTTGGACGACGGCCTGACCCGCTGCGCCTGGGCGACCTCCGCCCCGGACTACGTGCGCTACCACGACGAGGAGTGGGGCCGCCCGCTGCGCGGCGAGCGGAACCTGTTCGAGCGGATGTCGCTCGAGGCGTTCCAGTCCGGTCTGTCCTGGTTGACGATCCTGCGCAAGCGGGAGAACTTCCGTGCGGCGTTCGCGGACTTCGAGCCCGCGAAGGTCGCGGCCTTCGACGAGGCCGACCGAGCGCGGCTGATGGCGGACGCCGGGATCGTCCGCAACGGCATGAAGGTGGACGCCACGATCGCCAACGCGCGCGCCGTCCTGGAGCTGGACACGCCGCTGGACGAGCTGCTGTGGTCCTTCGCGCCGCGGGACCACGTCCGGCCCGCCACGCTCGCGGACGTCCCCGCCATCACCCCGGAGTCGACGGCCATGGCCAAGGAGCTCAAGCGCCGCGGCTTCCGGTTCGTGGGCCCCACCACGTCCTACGCGCTGATGCAGGCGGTCGGACTCGTCGACGACCACGTCGCGAGCTGCTTCCGGTCCACGCCGGACTGACGGGGCGGGGCGGGTGACACTGCGGTTGCGCTGCGTGAACGCCACCCGGTTGATCGCTCCGGTTTCGTGTCGAGATCGGCGATGGGGAAGAATGGCCGCACCATCCCGCCTGTGCGCGCTCCCCAGCGCATCGGCGCCCTGCACGACATGACAGACGGAGGGAGCAGGACATGGCGGCGATGAAGCCCCGGACCGGCGACGGACCCCTGGAAGTGACCAAGGAGGGCCGGGGCATCGTGATGCGGGTCCCGCTCGAGGGCGGCGGCAGGCTGGTCGTCGAGATGACGCCCGAGGAGGCCGAGAACCTCGGCGAGGCGCTGAAGGTCGCCACGGGCTGAGCAGTCCCCCTGCACGTGGTCCGCTCAGGCGCGGGCCGCGTGCAGGTCGCGCGGTCGGGTGTCCTCGAGCGTGAGCAGCTCGATGGACACGCTCCCGCAGGCGCAGCGCTTGTACCGCACCCATCCGTCCGAGGTGTGGTGCGTCGAGATCGTCCGTGCTTCCGCGGCCGGCCTCCCACACTGTGCGCAGCGCATGACCCCTCCTGGTTCGGTAATATGCGTTCGTCGTTGACGACTTACTCGACCAGGGTAGCAGGAGTAATAGGCCAGTGGACTTCATCGGTTACCGAAGTGACGCACTCGGCGCCGCCGTCGCGCTCGTCAACACCGTGACGGCGCCGGCCAGGGGTGCCGGGGAGCCTGCGCCGGACCAGCTGCGCCAGGTGCTGGTGGAACACGGCTACCTGGCCGGGCGGGCGCCGGCGTCGGTCGAGCCGGTGCTGCGCGGCTGGGCGGGCAGGCTGCGCGCGGTCTTCGAGGCCGAGGACCTGGACGCGGCGGCGCAGGCGGTCAACGGCCTGCTCTCGGACGTCGAGATCGGACCCCACCTGACCAGGCACGACGGGCAGGGCTGGCACCTGCACTACTCGCCGCCCTCGGCCTCGGTGCTGGACCGGGTGCGCTCGACGACCGCGTTCGCGCTGGCCATGCTCGTCTCCGAGTACGGCCTCGACCGGCACGGCACGTGCGCCGCGGACGGCTGCGACCGGGTCTTCGCGGACACCTCGCGCAATGCCGCCCGCCGCTACTGCTCCCCGGCCTGCGCCAACCGTTCCGCGGTGGCGGCGCACCGGGCCCGGCAGAAGTCCCAGGCTCAGACCGCCCGGTAGATCTCCACCGTCTTCTCGGCCGCGGCCTGCCATGCGAACTCGCGCACCGCCCGCTCGCGGCCCGCCACCCCCATGGCCTCGGCCCGCGCGGGATCGGCGAGCACGGCGTTCACGGCCGCGGCCAGGTCCCGTTGGAAGGCCGCGGTGTCCGCGGCGTCGTAGTGGACCAGGGTGCCGGTGACGCCGTCCTCCACCACCTCGGGGATGCCGCCGACGTCCGAGGCCACGACCGCGGTCCCGCAGGCCATCGCCTCGAGGTTCACGATCCCGAGCGGCTCGTACACCGACGGGCAGACGAACACGGTGGCCGCCGAGAGCAGCTGCCGGATCTCCGCCGTCCCCAGCATGCGGCGCACCCAGATCACGCCGGGGCGGGCCGCGGACAGCTCGCTGACGGCCTTCTCGGTCTCCTCCGCGATCTCCGGGGTGTCCGGTGCGCCCGCACACAGCACGATCTGCGCGTCCGGTGAGATGGCGTGCGCCGCCGCGACCAGGTGCCCGACGCCCTTCTGTCGGGTGATCCGCCCGACGAACACCACGCTCGGTCGGTCCGGGTCCACGCCGTTGGCGAGCAGCGCGTCCCGGCCGGGGTCGGGGCGGTAGAAGTCCGTGTCGATCCCGTTGTGCACGACGTGCACCCGGGCGGGATCGAGCGCGGGGTAGCAGTCGAGCACGTCCGCGCGCATGCCCTCGCTGACCGCGATCACGGCGTCCGCGCTCTCGTAGGCGGTCTTCTCGACCCAGGAGGACAACCGGTAGCCGCCGCCGAGCTGCTCGGCCTTCCACGGCCGCCGGGGCTCCAGCGAGTGCGCGGTGACGACGTGGGGGATGCCGTGCAGCAGCTTGCCCAGGTGTCCCGCCATGTTGGCGTACCAGGTGTGCGAGTGCGCGAGGTCGACGCCCTCGATCCCGGCGACCATGGTCAGGTCCGTGCCGAGGGTCTGCAGCGCCGCGTTCGCCGCGGTCAGGCCGCCCGGCGTGGGGTAGGCGTGGACGCCCTCGCGAGGGGCGCCGAAGCAGTGCACGTCCACCTCGACCAGGGCCCGCAGGGCGGGGACGAGATGGGCGACGTGGACGCCCGCGCCGCCGTAGACCTCCGGCGGGTACTCCCGAGTCAGCAGTCCGATGCGCACGCGGGCACACGCTATCGGGGAACGCGTCACTGCACAGCAGGAGCGTCGCGACGATGGTCGACTCCGCACGCTCCCTCTCCGGCGATGATGGTCGACTCCGCAAGCTCCGTCTCCGGCGACGATGGTCGACTCCGCAAGCTCCGTCTCCGGCGACGATGGTCGACTCCGCAAGCTCCGTCTCCGTATGGCCGCCACCACCGGGGACCACTAGGGTTCAGGACGTGACCTCCTCGCGGATGCTGGGCCCGGGCGGCATGCCCGCGAACGTCCTGGGCATCGTCCTGGCGGGCGGCGAGGGCAAACGGTTGTGGCCCCTCACCGCGGACCGCGCCAAGCCCGCCGTGCCGTTCGGCGGCAACTACCGGCTCATCGACTTCGTGCTGTCGAACCTGGTCAACGCGGGGATCCACCAGATCTGCGTGCTGACTCAGTACAAGTCGCACAGCCTGGACCGGCACATCTCGCAGACCTGGCGGCTCTCGGCCGTGCTGGGGCAGTACATCACCACCGTCCCGGCCCAGCAGCGGCTCGGCCGCCGCTGGTACACCGGCTCGGCGGACGCCATCTTCCAGAGCCTGAACCTCGTCTACGACGAGCGGCCGGACTACATCGCGGTCTTCGGTGCCGACCACGTGTACCGGATGGACCCGAGCCAGATGATCGCCCAGCACATCGCCACCGGCGCGGGCGTGACCGTGGCGGGCATCCGGGTGCCGCGGTTCGAGGCGAAGGCCTTCGGCTGCATCGACTCGGACGCGGACGGCAAGATCGTCGGGTTCCTGGAGAAGCCGAGCGACCCGCCGCACGTGCCGGACGACCCCGAGGTCACCTTCGCCTCGATGGGCAACTACGTCTTCACCACGGACGCGCTGGTGGACGCCCTGCGCGCGGACGCCGAGGACGGCGACTCCGACCACGACATGGGCGGGGACATCATCCCGCGGATGGTCTCCGGCGGGGACGCGCACGTCTACGACTTCGCCGACAACGTGGTGCCGGGCGCCACGGACCGGGACTCCGGCTACTGGCGAGACGTCGGGACGATCGACGCGTACTACGACTCGCACACCGACCTGGTGAGCATCCACCCGATCTTCAACCTCTACAACTCGCGCTGGCCCATCCGGACGGCCACGCCGCCGCTGCCACCCGCCAAGTTCGTCGACGGCGGCATCGCGCAGGACTCCATCGTCGGCGCGGGCACGATCATCTCCGGCGCCATCGTGCGCCGCTCCACGATCAGCCCGGGTGTCACCGTGCAGAACGGCGCGGAGGTGTCGGACTCGGTGGTGCTGCCGGGCGCCCGGATCGGCCGGGGTGCTGTGGTGCGCCGGGCGATCCTGGACAAGAACGTCGTGGTGCCGGACGGCGCCCTGGTGGGCGTGGACCTCGCCCTGGACCGGGCCCGCTACACGGTGAGCCCGGGTGGCGTCGTCGTGCTGGGCAAGGGCGTCACCGCGCTCTAGTGGCGAGCAGGGTCCCGTCCGCCAGCACGGTCGAGACCCACTGCTCGTCGTCCTCGCCGACCGTGCCGCCCGCGAGCGCGACCACGCCCCCGGGGCGCAGCAGCCGGACCGCCTCGGCGAGGTAGTCCTCGTCCGCCGAGTGCGCGACGACGAGGTCGTAGCCGCCGTCCGTCAGCCGCGGCAGCACCTCGGAGGCCAGACCGTTGATCAGCCGGAAGCGGCCGGGGCTGTACCCGGCGTCGAGGAACGCGCGGCGCGCGCCGCGCTGCAGCTCGGGATCGACGTCGATCGTGGTGAGAGTGCCGTGCGCGGACGACACGGCCATTCCGCTGAGCAGCTGGAGCCCCGTCTCCCCGGAGCCGGTGCCGATCTCCACCACCGCACGGGCGCACGTCGTCGCGGCCAGGAACCTGAGCAGCATGATCCGAGAACTTACTGGTCGCCCGGGTTCACAGGTTCTTCTCAGACGACTATCACGCTCCTGTCACGGGGGTGCGGCACGGTAGGTGTCGTGGGACCGGGGTCGTCGGTTCCGCGCCGGGGCCGGGAACCACCCCCGCAGGCCCGCCGTTTCTCGAACGGCACGACCCGCCGCAGGAGGTGCGCTCCCCCCATGACCGACCGACCGGCCACCGTGGGATTCGACGACGTGTCGGGTGCCGGTGAGGGGTCCGACTGGACGCCTCCGAGCTGGGACGAGGTCGTCCGGGAGCACGCGGACCGGGTCTACCGGCTCGCCTACCGGCTCACGGGCAACCCGCACGACGCGGAGGACCTCACCCAGGAGACCTTCATCCGGGTCTTCCGTTCCCTCGCCAACTACCGCCCCGGCACGTTCGAGGGCTGGCTGCACCGCATCACCACCAACCTCTTCCTCGACATGGTCCGGCGCCGTGCGCGCCTGCGCATGGAGGGCCTGCCCGAGGACACCGACCGGCTGCCCGGCGGCGGCCCCGAGCCGGAGGACGTCTTCTCCGCCACGCACCTCGACCCCACCCTGCAGGCGGCGCTGGACGAGCTGGCCCCCGAGTTCCGGGCGGCGGTCGTGCTGTGTGACGTGGAAGGGCTCTCGTACGAGGAGATCGGCGCCACCCTCGGGGTGAAGCTGGGTACGGTGAGGAGCAGGATCCACCGGGGTCGCGCGGCGCTGCGTCAGGCGATCGAGCGACAGCGTGCCCTGGAGGGTGAATCGAGCAGGGAGGTGGCGGTCGTATGACCGACGCGGGTCGGAGGTTCGGACGAGGCACCCCGGACTGGGGGGTGGACCACCTCTCGCTGGACGCGGTGGTGGCCTTCGTCGACAACGAGCTCTCCGCCGCGGCCCACGAGCGCGCCACCCGCCACGTCGCCGCCTGCGGGGACTGTGCCGCGGAGGTCGTCGCCCAGGGGCAGGTTCGGTCCGCGCTGCGTTCCGCGCACGAGCCGCACGTCCCCTCGTCGCTGCTGTCCAAGCTCGGCTCGATCCCGCGGGACACCGACCTGCCCGGCCCGCCGCCGGGTCTGGCGATGTCGCCGGAGGGTGAGCTGGTCTCCGTGCTCCGCCCCGAGCGCATGCCCTCCGCCGGGCTGGGGCCGATGGTCTCGCCCGCCGGGCTGAACGGTGCCCAGGTGCCGGGGCAGAGCCGTCGCCGGATCCGCGTGGGCGCCACCGCCGTGTCCGGCCTGGCGCTGGGCGCGCTCGCGTTCGTGGGGCTGCCCGCCGCGGGCAGCACGACCCCGCCCGCGCAGCCGGACCGCGGTGTGCTCGGCGGCGCCGTTCTCGGCGGCCCCGGTGCGGCCCAGCTGAACACGGGCGTGCAGCCCGCGGCGGTCCGCAACAGCACCGCGCCCACGCCGTCGCCCTCGCGGACCCCGGAGCCCGGCCGCTAGCTACAGGGACTTCACCCTGCCGCCGGCACGCTGGGACCCACCATGAGCGACGAGCAGGAGCCCGACCGGGCGGACCCGCCCCGGCTGCGGCCGCGCGGGCTCGACCGGCCCGTGGTGGACGCCGAGTCCGCGGCCCTCTTCGGGCGACCGTCGGGGGTGGAGGGGGCGTTCGGCGATCGCGCGACCTCGTCGAACGGCCACTCCCCGCGGCTGTCGTCGCCGCCCACGGCCGCTCTCGCGACCGCGTTCGGCAGGCCCGCCGCGGAGACGCCCGCGCTGCAGCGGCCGCCCCACGAGGCCGGCCCCCGCCTGCCGGACGACGACGCCTTCTTCGACGGCGCGGTCCCCGGCCGCGAGGACCCGTGGCGGCGGCCGGAGAGCCGGGTCGAGCTCGGGCCGCCTCCGGAGGGCGAGCGCGCCCCGGCGGTCCCGCCCGCCCCGGGCCCGCGGCTCAGCGTGCGGGAGGTGCTGTTCGGGCGGCGCGTGCAGCCGCGTGCGCTGGCCATCCTGGGAGCGATCGCGCTGCTGGTCGGGGCGGTGGGCGGGATGGTCGGCCGCTACACCGTCGAGGGCGCCAACTCGCTCACCGATCCCGGGGCGACCCTGGCCGAGGTCAGCGAGGGCAAGGAACGGCCGCCCGGGTCGGTGGCGGACATCGCGGCGCGGGTGCTGCCCGCCGTCGTGTCGATCGACGTGACCGTCGGGGAGCAGGGCGGCACGGGATCCGGGGTCGTGATCGACCCGTCCGGGTACGTGCTGACCAACAGCCACGTCGTCACGCCCGCGGTGAACTCGCCGGGCGGCGCGATCCAGGCGGTGTTCAGCGACGGGACCCGGGTGCCCGCGGCGGTCGTCGGGCGGGACCCGAAGACGGACCTGGCGGTCCTGCGGGTGCAGGTCACGAACCCCACGGTCGCCCGGTTCGGCGAGGCGGACTCGCTCGCCGTCGGGGACGCCGTGATCGCGATCGGCTCGCCGCTCGGGCTGGCGGGCACGGTGACCACCGGCATCGTGAGCGCCCTGGACCGGCCGGTCAGGCTGGACGGCGAGGGGGACGACGTCGCCGTCATCGACGCGGTGCAGACGGACGCGGCGATCAACCCGGGCAACTCCGGCGGGGCGCTGGTCGACTCGACCGGCGCCGTCGTCGGGATCAACACGGCCATCCGCAGCCTCTCCGGCGGCGGGGGACAGGACGAGGGCGGCTCGATCGGCCTGGGCTTCGCCATCCCCATCAGGGACGCGCGGGGCATCGCCGAGGAGCTGATCCGCACCGGTGTGGTCGTACACGCCGACCTGGGCGTGAACGTCCGCTCGGTCACGGACGGCCGCGCGGACGGCGCCCAGGTGCAGAACGTCGTCGCGGGCGGTCCGGCCGCCGCGGCCGGGATCCTGGAGGGGGACGTGCTCGTCCGGGTGGGGGAGCGGGCGATCGCCGGCGCGGACGAGCTGATCGTCGCGGTGCGGGAGGGCAACCCCGGGGACGTGGTCCCCATCCAGCTGGTGAGGGACGGCAGACCGCTCACTGTCACCGCCACCCTCGGCGCCGACTAGGCTGACGGCGTGTTCGACAGTGTGGGCTGGGGGGAGATCCTGGTCATCGTGGTGGCCGGGCTGTTCATCCTCGGCCCCGAGCGGCTGCCGTCCGCCGCCGCCTGGCTGGGGAAGACGATCCGGCAGGTCCGGGAGTACGCCACGGGCGCCCAGACCAAGCTGCGGGACGAGATGGGTCCGGAGTTCGAGGAGCTCCGCAAACCGCTCGAGGACCTGCGGGGCCTGCGCAACTTCAACCCGAAGACCGCGGTCCGCCGGACCCTGTTCGACGGAGACGCGGACCCGCTGGGCCTGAACACCCTCAAGGACAAGCCGGTCTCCAACGGGGGCCCCACCCCGGCCGCACCGAAGCCGGTGGAGCGCCTCGCCCCGGACGAGCGCCCCCCGATCGACCCCGACGCGACCTGAGCGCGGGTCAGCGCAGCAGAGTCGGGACCACCTCGTGGTGGTCCGTCGCCTGCTCGTAGGCGTGCGCGGCGGCCAGGACCCGGCCGTCGGCGTGGCGCGGGCCGATGATCTGCAGGCCCACCGGGAGTCCCTCGGCGAACCCGCACGGCACCGTGGCGGCGGGCTGCTGGGTCATGTTGAACGGGTAGGTGAAGGGCGTCCAGGACGTCCACCGGCCCGTCCCGCTCGGCGTCTCCCGGCCCCCGTCGAAGGCGGGGATGGGCAGCGTCGGGGTGAGCAGCAGGTCGTAGTCGAGGTGGAACGCCCCCATCAGCGAGCCCATCTCGTTCCGCACCGCCATCGCGCCCAGGAAGTCCGTCGCGGAGTAGGTCGCGCCGAGCTCGGCGATCTCCACCAGGGCCGGGTCCATGCGGGAGCGCTGCTCCGCCGAGTACGGCTCCAGGCACTTCGCCGCCCCCGCGAACCACAGCACGTGGAACGGCTCCACGCAGTCCGCGAACCCGGGGTCCGCCCGCTCGACGGTGGCCCCGAGTCGCGCGAACACCTCGGCGGCGGCGTCGAAGGCGGCCGCGACCTCGGGGTGCACGTCGACGTACCCGAGGGTCGGGCTGACCGCGATCCGCAGGCCCGCGACGCCCTCGAGGGCCTGCTCGGCGAACGACCGGGGCGGGGCGTCCAGCAGCCAGGGGTCGCGGGCGTCGAACCCGGCGATCACGTCCAGCAGCAGGGCCGAGTCCAGCGCGGTCCGGGTCATCGGCCCGACGTGGGCGAGGGTGCCGAACGGGCTGCCCGGGTGGTGCGCGACGCGGCCGTAGGTCGACTTGTGCGCGACCGTGCCGGTGAACGCGGCCGGGATGCGGACCGAGCCGCCGGCGTCCGTGCCCAGCGACAACGCGCCCATGCCCAGGCCGACCGCCGCCGACGAGCCGCCGGACGAGCCACCCGCGGTCTTCGTCGGGTCCCACGGGTTCGTCGTGACGCCCCAGCGCGGGGAGTCGGTGACGCCCTTCCAGGCGTACTCCGGCGTGGTCACCTTGCCGAGCAGCACGGCTCCGGCCTCGCGGACCCGCGCGACCGGCGGCCCGTCGACGTCGAACGGCTCCGGCTGCGCGGCGACCCACGAGCCGCGGGTGGTCGGCCAGCCCTTCGTGAGCAGGATGTCCTTGATCGAGGTGGGCACGCCGTCGAGGGGGCCGCACGGCGTCCCCGCCTTCCAGCGGGCCTCGGACCCGCGGGCGCTCGCCAGCGCGGAGTCGGCGTCCACCAGGGTGAACGCGTGGACCTTCGCGTCGTGCTCCTCGATGCGGTCCAGCGCGTCCCGCGTGGCGTCGACCGGCGAGATCTCGCCCTTCTCGTACCCGGCGAGCAGCTCGGTGGCGGAGAGATCGGCAGTACTCATCTCTCCTCCACGGGAGTGAGTGTGTCGTCCGTACTCACGGGGTCCCCTTCACGTATCCGAGCGACTTGTCGACGATGTTGTGCAGCGGCTCGCCCGCCCGAAACCGGTCGAGGTTCTCCAGGAACTGCGTGCGCAGGGTCTCCCGCCACCCGACGAGGTCGCCGGACATGTGCGGGGTG
This sequence comes from Pseudonocardia xishanensis, assembly GCF_039541715.1. Classification (NCBI taxonomy): domain Bacteria; kingdom Bacillati; phylum Actinomycetota; class Actinomycetes; order Pseudonocardiales; family Pseudonocardiaceae; genus Pseudonocardia; species Pseudonocardia xishanensis. Next base: position 137,183 of record NZ_BAABGT010000122.1, on the reverse strand, counting down.
ACGATCACGTTCTCCATCGTCCAGAGCGGGGAGTCGGCGGGCAGCGGCTCGACCTCGAACACGTCCAGCGCGGCGCCCGCGATCCGCTCCTCCTGCAGCGCCGCGACCAGGTCCGGTTCCACGACCAGCCCGCCGCGGCCGACGTTCACCACCCGCGCCGAGTCCGGCAGCAGGTCCAGCGCGGCCTTGTCGAGCATGCCGCGCGTCGCGTCGGTCAGGGGGGCGGCGAGGATCAGCCAGTCCGCCCCGGGCAGCAACGCGGGCAGCTCGTCGAAGGCGTGCACGCCGTCCGCCGCCCGCCGTCCGACGAGCGAGACCGACAGCCCGATCGCCCGCAGCATGTCCGCGACGGCCCGCCCGATCGGCCCACTGCCGACGACGACGGCGGTGCGGCCCGCGACCGACGTCGTCTCGCGGTGCCGCCACTCGCCCCGACCCTGCAGGCGCAGCGAACCGGGGAGGTCCTTCGCGAAGGCCAGCACGACCCCGGCGACGAACTCGGCGATCGGCCGGTCGAACACCCCGCGCGCGTTGGTGATCTCGGCGGGGTGCGCCCGCAGCTCCGGGAACGTCACCTTGTCGACGCCCGCGCTCGCCGTGTGCACCCACCGCACCCGGCTCGTGTCCGCCGCCCGCCAGGCCGCCGGGACGGCGTGCGAGAGGAAGTCCCAGACGAGCAGGACGTCCGCCCCGGACAGCGCGCTCGCGAGATCGGCGTCCCCGGCGAGCCGGACCTCCGCTGCCCCGAGGTCGCCGGGCGGATCCTCGCCCGCCAAGACCGCGATGATGGGCTGACCTGCGGAGACGGGCACGCAAGAGATCCTTTCGATGGCGGGGAGGCGATTGACACGCTAGGAAGCCCACGTAGGATTGTCAACAATCCGCGTCTGTCGTCGCAGGGAGCAAGCAGTGCCGAAGTTCATCCGGATCACCCTCGAGCGCCGCGGCGTGTCGTGCGTCGCCGAGCTCCTCGAGAAGGACGCGCCGCGGACCACCGCCGCCGTCTGGGAGGCCCTCGCCGACGGCCCGATCGGCGGCCCGGCGCAGCACGCGAAGTACGCCCGCAACGAGGTCTACTCGATCGTGCCGCGCTTCGGCCCGACCATCGGCCAGGAGAACCCGACCGTCACCCCCATCCCCGGGGACGTCTGCTACTTCGACTTCCACGGCGGGATGCTGGACGCGTCCTTCAAGGAGGACCAGGACATCGACCAGGCGGAGGGCGGCATCGACCTGGCGATCTTCTACGGCCGCAACAACCTGCTGCTCAACGGGGACGTCGGCTGGGTCCCGGGCAACGTCTACGCGACCATCGTGGAGAATCTGCCGTCCATGGCGGAGGCGTGCCACGACGTGTGGCGCTCCGGCAGCGTGGGTGAGCGGCTCGTGTACGAGCGGCAGCAGTCGTAGAGGTTCGTCCGTAGTGGAGTGAGACCGTGCCCGCTGAACTCTCCGTCGGTCTGGTCGAGGACGACCCCGACGTGCCCGGGGTCGGGGTCGTCGCCCCGTTCGACTTCGCGCTGGACCGCGAGCTGTGGCGGTGGGCACCGGAGGACGTCTCGCTCTATCTCACCCGGCTGCCGTTCTTCACCACGCCGGTGACCGTCGAGATGGCGGTCGCCGTCGCGGACCGGCGCGCGGTGCGGCGGGCCACCCGGGACGTGCTGACCCCGCGGCCCGGCGTGGTGACGTTCGCGTGCACCTCGGGCAGCTTCGTCTCCGGCGTGCAGGGCGAGGCCGTGCTGACCCGGACGATGATCGAGGCGGGCGCGCCGGTCGCGACCACCACGAGCGGTGCCCTGGTCGACGCGCTGCACCTGTTGGGGGTCTCACGGTTGGCGATCGCCACGCCGTACATCCAGCCGGTGACGGACCGGCTGGTCGGGTTCCTGGCCGACTCCGGCGTCACGACCGTCGCCGGCGAGGGGCTCGGGCTGCTGGGCAACATCTGGCGGGTCGGGTACGAGCAGGTCGTCGAGATCGTGACCGCGGTGGACCGGCCGGAGGCGGAGGCGCTGTTCATCTCCTGCACCAACCTGCCGACGTACGACATCGTCGAGCCGCTGGAGCAGGCGCTGGGCAAGCCGGTGATCACGGCGAACCAGGTCACGATGTGGGCCTCGCTGCGGGCCATCGGGCGCCGCGCGGTGGGCGGGGGCCGGCTGCTCGACGTTCCCCTCCACCTTTCCGTCGCTTAGTTGTACGGTTGTCGACAATCCGTGCCGAGAGGACTGCCTGTGACGACCGTCGGAATCCTGTACCCCGGCTTCTCCGCCGAGGACGACTACCCGCGCGCGGAGCGCCTGCTCGGGGGCGACGCGCGCCTGCCGCTCGTGCACACGCTGATGCGAGAGGACGCGCACCGCGTCGACGCGCTGCGCGACGTCGGGTCCGAGGACGTCCTCGCGGACGGCGCGCAGGCGGTCGCGGCGTCGGACGGGCCGCTGGACTCGATCATCTGGGCCTGCACCTCCGGTTCCTTCGTGTTCGGGTGGGACGGGGCCCAGGCGCAGGTCGCGGCGCTGCAGGAGGTGGCGGGGGTGCCTGCGTCGAGCACGTCGTTCGCGTTCGTGGACGCGTGCAGGCGGCTCGGGGTCACCTCGGTCGCGATCGGCGCGACCTACCCGGCGGACGTGGCCGAGCGGTTCGTGGAGTTCCTCGGCAAGGCGGGCATCCGGGTGCTGACCATGACGCCGCGCGGGATCGTCACCGCCGCCGAGGTGGGGACGCTGACCGAGGACGTCGTGCTGGACTTCGCCGCCGCCGTGGACCTCCCGGAGGCGGACGCGATCCTGCTGCCGGACACGGCGCTGCACACCGTCGAGCTGCTGGACCGGCTGGACGCGCGGGTGGGCAAGCCGGTGCTCACCGCCAACCAGGTCAGCGTGTGGCAGGGCCTACGGCTCGCGGGCGCGGACCACGCCCGCGACGGTCTGGGTGCCCTGTTCGCCGCGGGGGGGCCGCGGGACTGATGGACTCCGACCTCGAGCCGATCAGCCGCCGCTCCACCGCCGCGATCATCGCCGACCGAATCCGAAGCGCGATCATGCGCGGCACCTTCCCGCCCGGCACCCAGCTCGGCGAGGTGGACCTCGCGGCGCGGCTGGGGGTGAGCCGGGGGCCCCTGCGCGAGGCGATGCAGCGGCTGGTCGCCGAGGGTCTGCTACGCAGCGAGCGGCACCGCGGGCTGTTCGTGCGAGACCTCGAGGCGGCGGACGTGCGGGACGTCTACACCGCGCGCACCGCCGTCGAGCGGGCGGCGGCGCTGCTGCTGCTCGCCGAGCCGGACCGGGCGCCCGCGGTGGCCCGGCTGACCACGGCGATCGCGGCGATGGAGGCCGCGGCGGCGGCCGGGGACGCCGTCGCGCTGGCGGACGCCGACCACGAGTTCCACGCCGAGCTGGTGGCCGCCTCGGGGAGCCCCCGGCTGCACCGGATGTCCCGGACGCTGCTCGTCGAGACCCGGATGTGCCTGGCGGCCCTGCAGCAGAACCCGCCGCCGCCGGAGAGCCTGCTCGCCGAGCACCGGGTGCTGCGGGACGCGCTGGAGCAGGGCGACGCGGAACGCATGACCACGGTGCTGGAGGCGCACATGGCGGACGCCGTGGCGCGGATCCTGGACGTGACGCTCGTCGAGCCGCCGGAGTCCGTGGACGGCGCGCTGCCGGCGTAGTGGGACCGGTCGCTCCCTGACGACAACCGGTTGCCATCCGTTTAGGGTCGTCCCGTGACCGCATCGTGACCGGCATCCTCGAGGGGTTCCTCGTCATCGGCATCGTCGTCGCGGTGGGCTACGGGATCGGGCGGGCGGGTGTGCTCGGGCCGTCCGCCACCCAGGTGCTGTCTCGCACCGCGTTCTTCGTGGCGTCGCCCGCGCTGCTGTTCGTCGTGGTGGGGACATCCGACGTCGGGGCGGTCTTCTCCGCGGGGCTGGTCGTCACCGCCGTCACGAGCTCGCTCGCCTGTGCGCTGTTCGTGCCCGTCGGCCTGCTGCGCAGGCGGCCCGCGGGGGAGATCGCGATCGGCTCGATGGCCAGTGGGTACGTCAACGCGGGCAACCTCGGCATCCCGATCGCGACCTACGCCCTGGGCAGCGCGGGCGCGATCGCCCCGGTCCTGCTGTTCCAGCTCGCGGTGCTGACCCCGGTGTTCTCCACCGTCCTCGACGTCGTGTCCCACCAGGGCGAACGCACCTCCGGGCTGCGCACCCTCACCGCCCCGCTGCGCAACCCGCTGGCGATCGCCACCGCCGCCGGGCTCGTCGTCTCGGCGACCGGGTGGTTGCCGCCGGAGCCCGTGATGGCGCCGCTGCGGCTGATCGCCGATCTCGCGGTGCCCTGCATGCTGCTCGCCTTCGGCATCTCGCTGCGCGGGGCCGCCCGCCCGGGGACCGGGGACGTCGGGCCGTCGCTGTGGGCCGTGGTGGCGATCAAGAACGTGCTGCAGCCGCTGATCGGTCTCGGCCTGGGCCTGCTGCTCGGGCTCTCCGGCGTCGCGCTGATGACGGTGGTCGTGTGCGCGGCGCTGCCCACCGCGCAGAACGTCTTCGGCTACGCGGTGCGCTTCGACCAGGGCGTCCGGCTGGGGCGAGACGCCGCCCTCGCGACGACGATCGTGTCGGTCCCCGTGCTGGTCCTCATCGTGGGCCTGCTGGCGTCCTGAGGGTCGCGGCCGACTCGTCGTCCGCCGGGTAGAACAGCTCGACGGCGAGCTCGTCGAGCGTGACGTCCCGCGGGGTGCCGAAGGTGGTGAGCGTCGTGAACAACGACAGCGCCCGCCCGTCGTCGAGGCGCAGTCGGAGGGGGACCAGCAGCGGGACCGGCTCCAGCGGGGACGGCCGGGTCGCGAGCGCCTCCTCGACGCCGGGGTAGCCGCGGACCTCGGCCTCCAGGGCGGTGAGCACCGGGTCCGCGGTCAGCGCCACCGCACGGCCCAGCTGGTGGAGCAGGTGCCCGGCCCACTCGGGGAGGTTGAGCGTGCGGCGGGCCAGGCCGTCCGGGTGCAGACAGAGCCGGTAGACGTTCGGCAGCAGGTCCTCCGGCACGCCCGCGGTGAGGGCGGCGGCGGCCCGGTTGGCCAGCACGATGTTCCACGCGCGGTCGATGGCGACGCCGGGGTAGGGGTCGTGGGCGTCGAGCATGCGACGCAGGGCGTCCCGGGCGGGGCCCAGCTCGTCCGCGTCCAGGGGGCGGGCGGGATAGCGCGGCGCGTGGCCCGCCGCGAGCAGCAGGGTGTTGGCCTCGCGCAGGGGCACGTCCAGCCCCTCCGCCAGGGCCAGCACGAGCTCGGCGCTCGGACGGGAGCGACCGGTCTCCACCCAGCTCAGGTGCCGCGTGGACACCCCGACGTCCAGCGCGAGATCGAGCTGGCTGCGCCGCCTGCGCAGGCGCCAGCCCCGCAGCAGTGGTCCGACCGTCACGTCTCGCACGGTCCCGACGCTAGCGTCGGCCGGTCATGGCCGCGATGACCTCGGAGGTCATCGACTCCGCGACCGGGATCCCCCACGGTGGAGGCATGACCACGAACACCACCACAGTGGACAGTATCGTCGACTCCTGGCTCCGAGCGTACGGCGAGCCGGACGCCGCCACCCGCGCGAACCTGATCGTGCAGGTCTGGGCGCCGGACGGGGTGCTCGCCGACCCGCCCTTCAGCGGGACCGGGCACGCCGAGATCGACGCCCTCGCCGGCGCGGTGCTCGGGCAGTACCCCGGGCACACCTTCCGGCGGACGAGCGCGGTGGACGCCCACCACGACGTCGCCCGCTACACCTGGGAGATGGTCGGGCCGGACGGCGCCGTCGCCCTGACCGGTACGGACGTCGTCGCGGTGGGCGAGGACGGGCGGCTGGCCCGGGTCGCCGGCTTCTTCGGCGACCCGCCCGCGGCCTGACGGGGGCCCTTGCCGCGCGCGGACCGACATGGTTCCCTGAGGATTGTCGACAACAGGACAACCTCTCGGAGTTCTTCATGGCACAGCTGTCCCCGGTCCTGACCCAGGCGACCCCGGTGCAGGTCGCGCGCGGCGAGGGGGTCTACCTGTACGACACCGAGGGCCGCAGGCACCTGGACTTCACCGCGGGCATCGGCGTGGTGTCCACCGGGCACTGCCACCCGAAGGTGGTCGCGGCCGCGCAGGAGCAGGTCGCCACGCTGATCCACGGCCAGTACACGACGGTGATGCACCAGCCGCTGCTGCGGTTGGCCGAGCGGCTGGGCGACGTGCTGCCCGCCGGGCTGGACAGCGTGTTCTTCCTGAACTCCGGCTCGGAGGCGGTCGAGGCGTCGGTGCGACTGGCCCGGCACGCCACCGGCCGACCGCTGATCCTCGCCTTCGACGGCGGCTTCCACGGCCGCACCATGGGCGCCGCGGCGCTCACCACCTCGGGAGCCAAGATCCGCTCGGGCAACGGGCCGCTGATGGGCGGGGCGGTGTTCTCGCCCTTCCCGTACGCCTACCGCTACGGCTGGTCCGAGGAGCAGGCGGTCGCGTTCGCGCTGGCCGAGCTCGACAGGCAGCTGATCTCGACCGCGCCCGCTGCGGACGTCGCCGCGTTCCTGATCGAGCCGGTGCTCGGCGAGGGCGGGTACGTGCCGACCTCACCGGCGTTCCTGCAGGGCCTGCGCGAGCGGGCGGACAAGCACGGCATCCTGCTCATCGCCGACGAGGTGCAGACGGGCTTCGGTCGCACCGGCACCTTCTGGGGCCACCAGCACACCGCGGGCCTCACCCCGGACATCCTGATCACCGCGAAGGGGCTGGCCAGCGGCTTCCCGCTGTCCGGCATCGCGGCCTCGACCGAGCTGATGAGCAAGGCGCGGCCCGGCTCGCAGGGCGGCACCTACGGAGGCAACGCGGTGGCCTGCGCCGCCGCGCTCGCCACGGTGGACGTGGTGCAGGAGGAGGGTCTGGTCGAGAACGCCCGGGTGAACGGCGCACGGCTGCTCGAAGGCGTGCGGTCGGTGTCGAAGGGCGTGGGAACCGTGGGCGACGTCCGCGGGCTGGGCTTCATGGTCGCCGTCGAGTTCACGAACCCGGACGGCACCCCGGACAGCGCGACGACGGTCAAGGCCCACAAGGCCGCCGCGGACCACGGCCTGCTCCTGCTGACCTGCGGCCCCTACAACAACGTCGTCCGCTTCATCCCGCCCCTGATCACGAACGCCGACCAGGTGGACGAGGGCGTGGCCCTCTGGAGCAAGGCCCTCAACGACGCCGTGGCCTGACCACCCCCACCAGCCCGACCCAGGGGCCCGCGGGCCCGACCCGAGGGCCCACGAGTCCGACTCTCACGCCCTGGTGTCGGACTCGCGGGGCCTGGGGTCGGACTCGCGGGGGTGGGTCAGCGGCGGACGGGGCTCAGGCCCAGGGACATCCCGGCCAGGCCTCGGCTGCGGACCGTGAGGCGGTCCGCGATGCCGCTGAGCACCTGAGCGGCGGGGGAGTCCGGGCTGCGCAGGACGATCGGGGTGCCCGAGTCGCCGCACTCCCGCACCCCGGCCTCGAGCGGGACCTGGCCCAGCAGCGGGACGGGCGCGCCGAGGGTGGTGGTCAGCCGGTCGACGACCTTTTGCCCGCCCCCGGAGCCGAAGACCTCCATGCGGGAGCCGTCCGGCATCTCGAGCCACGACATGTTCTCGATGACACCCGCGATCCGCTGCCGCGTCTGCACGGCGATCGAGCCCGCCCGCTCCGCCACCTCGGCGGCGGCCTGCTGCGGGGTGGTCACGACGAGCAGCTCGGCGTTCGGGATGAGCTGCGAGGTGGAGATCGCGATGTCGCCGGTGCCGGGCGGCAGGTCCAGCAGCAGCACGTCCAGGTCGCCCCAGAACACGTCCGCCAGGAACTGCTGCAGCGCGCGGTGCAGCATCGGCCCGCGCCAGACCACAGGGGTGTTGTCCTGCACGAACATCCCGATCGAGATGACCTTCACGCCGTGGCTCTGCGGCGGCATGATCATGTCGTCCACCTTGGTGGGCCGGTCCGCCGCACCGAGCATCCGCGGGATCGAGTGCCCGTAGATGTCCGCGTCCACGACGCCGACGTGCAGGCCCTTGGCGGCCATGGCCGCGGCCAGGTTCACGGTGACCGAGGACTTGCCCACCCCGCCCTTGCCGGACGCGACGCAGTACACGCGGGTCAGGTTCCCGGGCTGGGAGAAGGGGATCTCGGGCTCGTCCGTGCCGCCGCGGAGCTTCCTGCGCAGCTCGGAGCGCTGCTCGTCGCTCATCACGTCCAGCTCGACGCGGACCTCGCGCACGCCCGCCACCGCGGACACCGCGTCCGTGACGCGCTGGGTGATGGTCTCCTTCATCGGACAGCCGGCCACGGTGAGGTACACCCCGACGGACGCGACGCCGTCCGGGGACACCGCCACACCCTTGACCATGCCGACCTCGGTGATCGGTTTGCGGATCTCGGGGTCCTCGACCTGGGCGAGAGCGGCGCGAATCGCCTGCTCGACGGTCTCGGCGCTGGTGTTTCCCATGACGGACATCAGGGTCTCGCTGAACCTTCCCGATCCGACGGCCGTCGCCCGGCCGGCGGCGGCATGTCCGCTCCATGCTACGTCCGGGCCCGGAACGTCATGCACATCCGTAGCATCTATCGACGTGACGGACATCGCTGAGAGTTCCAGGCGGTCCGCGCACGGGGGGAACGACCGGCGGGCACGCACCGTGCCGAAGCCGGAGGAGATGGCGTCGTGGCGGGCCTTCCTGCGCGCGCACGCCGTGATCACCCGGGCGTTGGAGACCGAACTGCTGGCCGAACAGGGCCTGTCGCTGGCCGCCTACGACGTGCTCGTGCAGCTCGCCGAGGCCCCGGGCAGGAGCCTGCGGATGACGGAGCTGGCCGACGCCGTGCTCCTCTCCCGGTCCGGGGTGACCCGGCTGGTGGACCGGATGGAGAAGGGTGGCTTCGTGCGTCGGACCAGAGTGGAGTCGGACGGCCGGGGGGTCGCCGCCGCACTCACCCCCGCCGGTCTGGACTGCCTGCGCACGGCCAGTCGCACCCACCTGCGCGGGGTGACCGAGCACTTCGTCCAACGCCTGTCGAAGGACGACCTGGTGACCCTGGAGCGGATCACCGGCAGGCTGGTCCGCTGACGCGGTCGTCAGCGGGTGGGGCGGCGGGGCTTCTGCTTGCCCTCGACCACCGCGGCCAGCCGGTCCAGCTCGCTGCGCAGGTAGTCCCGGGTGGCGACCTCGCCCACCGCGATCCGCAGCGCGGCGAGCTCGCGGGCGAGGAACTCGGTGTCCGCCTTCGTGCGCTCGGCGCGGCGGCGGTCCTCGTCGAGCGCGACGCGGTCCCGGTCGTCCTGCCGGTTCTGGGCGAGCAGGATGAGCGGGGCCGCGTACGCGGCCTGGGTGGAGAAGGCCAGGTTGAGCAGGATGAACGGGTACGGGTCCCATTGCAGCCGCCAGCTGGCGAAGTTCAGCGCGATCCAGACGATCACGATGACCGTCTGGATCGCCAGGTAGCGGCCGGTGCCGAGGTAGCGGGCCACGCGCTCGGCCGCGCTGGCGAAGGCGCTCGGGTCGAAGTCGATCCGGCGCCGCGCGACGAGCGGCTGGTCCAGCCGGCGGCTCTCGGGCAGCTCAGGCACGGCTCTCCTCCCCAGTGGTCGACCCGAACTCGACGACCCGGCCCGCGGGCTGGTCCCGCCAGCCGTCCGGTAGCAGGTGGTCCAGCAGGTCGTCGACGGTCACCGCGCCGAGCAGGTGGTCCTCGGCATCGACCACCGGACCCGCCACGAGGTTGTACGCGGCGAAGTACCGGGTGATCTCGTCGATGGTGGCGCCGGGCTCCAGTTGGGCCAGCTCGCTGTCCACCAGCCCCGCGACCAGCTCGAACGGGGCCTCGCGCAGCAGCCGCTGGGCGTGTACGCAGCCGAGGTACCGGCCGGTCGGGGTGGCGCTGGGCGGGCGGCATACGAAGACCATGCTGGCCAGCGCGGGCGGCACGTCCGGGTTGCGGACGTGGGCGAGCGCCTCGGCGACGGTGGCGTCCGGCCGGAGCACGATCGGCTCCGGGGTCATCAGGCCGCCCGCGGTGCGCGCCTCGTAGGTCAGCAGCCGCCGGACCGGCTCGGACTCCTCGGGCTCCATCAGCCCGAGCAGCCTGCGGGCCTCCTCCGCGTCCAGCTCGCCGAGCAGGTCGGCGGCGTCGTCCGGGGACATGGCCTCCAGGACGTCCGCGGCCCGTTCCACGTCGAGGTGGCCGATCAGCTCGCGCTGGTCGTTCTCGGAGAGCTCCTCGAACACGTCCGCCAGCCGCTCGTCGTCCAGCGCGTCGACGATCTCGTGCTGGCGCTTGCGCGGCAGCTCCGACAGGGCGGCGGCCACGTCCGCGGGGCGCATCGCGTCGAACACCGACAGCAGGCCCTCGGTGCCCTGCCGGTCAGAGAGCGTGAGCCCGCGCACCGCGTTCCACGGCAGCACGCTCACCCCCGACCGGCGGGAGAGCCTGCGCGGCCCGCTGCGCACCGCGAGCCGCGCGACCACCCAGTCCCGGCTGCGGGTGGGCTCGATCGCCGCGTCCACGACCATGGCGGGCTCGCCGGAGTCCCGCAGGGTGACCGGCGCGTCCAGCAGCTGGCCGAGCACGAGCGTCTCGTTGGGCCGCTGGTGGAAGCCGGACAGGCTGACCGAGCCGCTGGCCAGGGTCACCGCGGTGGGATCGACGTCCGCGACGCGCAGCATCGGCACGAAGATCCGCCGCCGCGAGGACAGCTCCACGACCAGCCCCAGCACCCGCGGCGGGGTCGCGTCGACCCGCAGTGTGGTGACGACGTCGCGGACCTTCCCGATCCGCGCGCCGTCGGGCCCGAAGACGGTCAGCCCCGCCATCCGTGCCACGAAGATCCGGCTCGCGCCCATGGGGCAGAACGTACCGCCCGCCGAGATGAACCTCAGTGCTGCTCACCCCGGGTCGGAACAGCACTCTGGTTCATCTCGGCGGGCTCTAGGGTCTCGGCGCATGGGGTTGCACTTCGACGTCGTGGACGTGTTCACCGGCCGGGCCTACGCCGGTAACCCGCTGGCGGTGGTCCGCAGCGAGGAGCAGGAGCTCTCCACCGAGGCGATGCAGCGGATCGCGGGTGAGTTCCATCTGTCCGAGACCGTCTTCACGCTGCCGCCGACCACCCCGGAGGCGGACTACCGGGTGCGGATCTTCACCCCCGCCGTCGAGCTGCCGTTCGCCGGACACCCCAGCGTCGGGGCCGCCTGGGTGCTGGCGCGGGACGGGATGATCAAGCACGGGGACGTCGTCCAGGAGTGCGGGGCGGGGCTGCTGCCCGTGTTCGTCGACGCGGACGGGGCGCGCGTCGCGGGCGGGCGGCCGGAGGTCGGCGACGACCTGGAGGCCCCGCTGCTCGCCGACGCCGCGGGCCTCACCGTGGACGACGTCGACGGCGCCGCCGCGCCCGGCATCGCCGCGGCCGGGGTGCCGTTCGCGTTCCTGCTGGTCCGGCCGGACGCGGTGGCCCGCGCGGCGCCCGACGCCGCGTCGATCGGCGCGCTCGGGCTGACCGGGCTGGTCGTGGTGAGCGTGGAGGGCGCGGCCGCGCACCTGCGGATGTTCGGGGCCGGGGTGGGGGTGGACGAGGACCCCGCCACCGGCTCCGCCGCCGTCGCGCTGGGGGTGTTCCTGGCCGACCGCGGCCTGCTCGACGACGGGGAGTCCACGGTCACGATCACCCAGGGCGTGGAGATGGGCAGGCCGTCGCTGTTGGAGCTGACCGTGCAGGTCGAGGCGGGTGTCGTCCGCGGGACCACCGTGCGCGGGGGAGTCGTGGCCGTCTCGCGGGGCGAGCTGACCGCCCTGCCCTGACGGAGGGGGGTCTACCTGTCGGTAACCCTGGTCCACCTCCCGTGGGTGAGAAACCAATCACCTCGGCAGCGCAACGAGAGGTCGGACGTGCCAGCATCCACGGAGCCGAATCAGCGACGAGGAGTTCCGACAGTGACGTCTGCAGCGCGCCCGCTCCGCCCCCGCCGCTCCTGCCTGGCGGTGCCGGGCTCGAGCCAGAAGTTCATCGACAAGGCCCGCACGCTGAGCTCCGACCAGGTCTTCCTGGACCTGGAGGACGCCTGCGCGCCGCTGGCCAAGCCGGGCGCCCGCAAGACGATCGTGGCCGCGCTGAACGAGGGCGGCTGGGGTGACAAGGCGCGCGTGGTCCGGGTCAACGACTGGACCACCGAGTGGACCTACCGGGACGTCACGGAGGTCGTCGAGGGCGCGGGCGCGAACCTGGACGCGATCATGCTGCCGAAGGTGCAGACGGCCGAGCAGGTCGTCGCGCTGGACCTGCTGCTCAGCCAGATCGAGAAGACCATGGGCTACGAGGTCGGGAGGATCGGCATCGAGGCGCAGATCGAGAACGCCCTCGGCCTGACCAACGTCAACGCCATCGCGCAGGCCAGCCCGCGGGTCGAGACGATCATCTTCGGCCCGGCGGACTTCATGGCGTCGATCAACATGAAGTCCCTGGTCGTGGGCGAGCAGCCGCCCGGCTACGACGTGGGCGACGCCTACCACCACATCCTCATGTCGATCCTGATGGCCGCCCGCGCGCACGACAAGCAGGCCATCGACGGCCCGTACCTGCAGATCAAGGACGTCGACGGCTTCAGGCGGGTCGCGGGCCGCTCCGCGGCGCTAGGCTTCGACGGCAAGTGGGTCCTGCACCCCGGCCAGATCGACGCGGCCAACGAGGTCTTCTCGCCGACCCAGGCGGACTACGACCACGCCGAGAACATCCTGGACGCCTACGAGTACTTCACCTCGGAGGCGGGCGGGAAGCGCGGCGCCGCCATGATCGGCGACGAGATGATCGACGAGGCCTCGCGCAAGATGGCGCTGGTGATCTCGGGCAAGGGTCGGGCCGCGGGGCTGTCGCGGACCGACAAGTGGACCCCGCCGACCGACTGACCCGAGGAGACCCACCATGGCTCGCCTGGCCCAGACCGCCGGTCTCACCGACGTGCAGGAGGAGATCCTCTCCACCGTCCGCACGTTCGTGGACAAGGAGATCATCCCGCACGCCACCGCGCTGGAGCACGCGGACGCGTACCCGCAGGACATCGTCGACGGCATGAAGGAGATGGGGCTGTTCGGCCTCACCATCCCCGAGGAGTACGGCGGCCTGGGCGAGTCCCTGCTGACCTACGCCCTCGTCGTCGAGCAGATCGCGCGCGGGTGGATGAGCGTCTCCGGCGTGATCAACACCCACTTCATCGTGGCGTACATGCTGATGCACCACGGCACGCCCGAGCAGAAGCAGCGCTACCTGCCGAAGATGGCCGAGGGGGAGACCCGCGGCGCGTTCTCGATGTCGGAGCCGGACCTCGGCTCGGACGTCGCGGCGATCAAGACCCGCGCCAAGCAGGACGGGTCGGACTACGTCATCGACGGCGCCAAGATGTGGCTGACCAACGGCGGCTCGTCGAACCTGATCGCGCTGCTGGTCAAGACCGACCTCGGGCAGCCCAAGCCGTACCAGAACCTCACCACGTTCCTGGTGGAGAAGCCGTCCGGCTTCGGCGAGGTGCTGCCCGGGCTCACCATCCCCGGCAAGATCGACAAGATGGGCTACAAGGGCGTCGACACCACCGAGGCGGTGTTCGACGGCTTCCGGATCGCCGGCGACCGGATCCTCGGCGGGGAGCCCGGCAAGGGCTTCTCGCACATGATGGACGGCGTCGAGGTCGGCCGCGTCAACGTCGCCGCGCGCGCCTGCGGCATCTCGATCCGGGCCTTCGAGCTCGCGGCCGAGTACGCCCAGCAGCGCTCGACCTTCGGCAAGCCGATCGCCGAGCACCAGGCCATCGCGTTCAAGCTGGCCGAGATGGGCACCAAGGTCGAGGCCGCCCACCTGATGATGGTCAACGCTGCCCGTCTCAAGGACCGCGGCGAGCGCAACGACGTCGAGGCAGGCATGGCCAAGCTCCTCGCGTCGGAGTACTGCGCCGAGGTGACCCAGGAGGCGTTCCGCATCCACGGCGGCTACGGGTACTCGAAGGAGTACGAGATCGAGCGCCTGATGCGCGAGGCGCCGTTCCTGCTCATCGGCGAGGGCACGAGCGAGATCCAGAAGACGATCATCAGCCGCGGCCTCCTGAAGGAGTACCGCTCCCGCTGACCGCGCAGCCCGTACTGCACGAACGGCACTCTTGTGCGGACCTACCGCACGAGAGTGCCGTTCGTGCGTTCGGGAGGTCGTGGCTCTATCGTGACCGGCACAGGGCACTTCGGGGGCGGTTCCGTCGTTGAATGGATGGACGCCGAGATGTCCCCGGTGTCCGGAGTACGCGAGGAGTGAAGACCGTGACCACCCCGTTCGGCGGCAGCGGGCGGCCCGCGCCGGGGCTGCCCAACCTGCCCACCCCGCCCACCGGTTGGCCCGTGGGCTCCTACGCCACCTACGAGGAGGCGCAGCGGGCGGTCGACCACCTGGCGGACAGCGACTTCCCCGTGCGGGACGTGACGATCGTCGGCGTCGACCTGATGCTGGTCGAGCGGATCGTCGGGCGGCTGACCTGGGGGCGGGTGCTGCTCTCCGGGGCGGCGTCGGGTGCCTGGTTCGGTCTGTTCGTCGGGCTGCTGCTGTCGCTGTTCAGCGCGGCGGGGGACTCGCTGGTGCGCATCCTGGTCGCGCTCGCGGGCGGTATCGTGTTCGGCCTCGCGTTCGCCGCTGCCCAGTACTGGGGCACCCGCGGCCGCCGGGACTTCACCTCCGCCAGCCAGATGGTCGCCGGTCGCTACGACGTGCTCTGCCAGCCGCGCAACGCCGAGAAGGCCCGCGAGCTGCTGGCCAAGCTCGCCATGGGGACCACCGCGGGCTTCTGAGCACGGCCGAGACCCCCCGGGAGGGAGGGCGGGCAGGTGAGCGCCGTCCAGAACATCCGCAGGTCGTGAGCGCGTCCCCTTGGGCCTGACGGCGCGATGCGCGAGGATCGAGGGGTGAACGCCACCGAGACGGACGCCCGTGCGCCGCAGGCCGCCGACAGTGGGCCCGGCCTGCCCGCGCGGGCGTTCGACCGGTTGCTGCGCAACAACGACCAGTTCCGCGAGCAGCTGCAGCTCACCGTGCACCGGATGGGGCTCAGCGGCACCGGCAAGCGGCTGCTGGTGATCGGTTGTGGTGGCGGGGCGGCGGTGCAGGGGGTGCCCGAGGAGGCGCCCGGCTGGCGGGTCGTGGCGGTCGACGAGTCGCACGAGCTGACCCGGCACGCCAACGAGGAGAACTGGCCCGCGAACTACTGGTTCGTCACGGCCACCCTGAGCACGCTCGAGGACACCCTGGCCCGCCACGGCCTGCAGGGCCGCTTCGACGCGGTGCTGGTCGTGTTCCAGATGCGTCTGCAGCGCAACCTGGACGACACCCTGGCCTTCCTGCGCGAGCTGCTGGTGCCCGGCGGGCCGCTGGCCGTGCACGAGTACTCGGTCCGGGGCAACCGCCAGGCCCGCAACCGCTGGGCGCTGACCGCCCTCGGGTACCTCGGGCGGATCCGGTCGCACGGCCGCGTGCCGGGCATGACCGAGTACCTCTGGCGGTCGGTGGTGCGGTTCGAGAGCGTCGCGGACTTCAAGGACCGCCTGCGCCGGGCCCGGTTCACCGACCTGCGGGTGCAGACGTTCGGCGGGCGGCAGGAGCACGTGCTGCACACGTTCCTGGCCCGCGCCCCCACGGACGAGCCCGGCGCGGGCGGTGCGGACGACCTCGACCTGCCCTACACCGACGCCCCGGCGCCGGGGCGCGTGCGCGGGCGGGTGCCGGTGCCGCGCGGCGGGGAGCCCCGCGAGCTGTTCACCCACGACCCGGGGCCCTCGACGGACGCCCTGGCCGATCCGGACGCCGCCACGCCACCCTCGGGGCTGCGGGCCGTACCCCCGATCCCGGACCGGAGCCCGGAGGAGCCCGGCTCGCCGCAGGATGGCGCGGAGGACCCCCGTCCCGCGCCGGGGACGGCCCGTGTCGAACCGGCGCGGCGGGTCGCGGCGCTCCCGGAGGACGGTCCGGCGGACCACGAGCCCTACGACCTGGACGACGACCTGGACGGCGACCTGGACGGCGATGTGCTGGACGACGGTCCCGCCGAGCGGGCGGAGCACGTCACCGAACCGTCGCCGAGGCCTCGACCCGTCGAGCCCCGGCCCAGGGCCGAGTCCGCCGCCGCGCCGTCGCCGTCGCCGAGACCACACCCGCGACCGGAGCCGACCGTCGAGTCGGGGCCGAGTCCGCAGCCGTCGCCGGACTCGCAGCCGAGGCCGGAGCCCGTCTCCGGGTCGGAGCCGAGTCCCGCGCCGTCGCCGAGTTCGCAGCGGAGGATCGAGCCCGAGCCGCGGGTGCCGGTGGACCGGGAGCCGAGGGAACAGGAGCCGGCCGAGGAGGGGCCGCCCACACCCCTGCGCGACGAGCACCCCGCCCCGGCGAAGCGGGGCCTGCTCGGGCGGCGGAAGGCCAAGCCCGATCCGGAGAAGCCGTGGCTGCCCCGCGCCGAGCGCGAGCGGAACAGCGACGACTAGCGGGAGCGCAGCGCGTAGCGGCGCTCGGCGTAGGCGATGTCGTCCTTCCACAGCCGGGCCGCGGCGAGGCGCATCAGCGGGCGCAGGGCGGCGCCGACCTTCCCGACGTGCGCGAACCCCGGCCGGTCCGAGTACGCGACGACCGCCTCGATCACGGCGGTCCGGGGCGCGCCGTCCGGGCCCGGACCCAGCGGGGTCGCGTGCGTCTCGACCACGCTGCCCGCGCCCTCGCCGTCGACGATCTCCATCGTGACCGTGCGCGGCTCGGGGCAGCTGAACTCCGCGCGCACCGGGACCCCGATCCGCCCGGCGACCCGGAAGCTCACCTCGACCAGGAACCGGTCCTCGGCGTCCGTGACGCCCGGTTGGGGGGCGTCCAGGACCGAGAGCAGCGCGAACGAGTACGGGTGGAACCACGATCCGTGCCAGGGGTCGAGGCGGTTGGCCAGCACGTCCCGCGGCTCGCACCGGCCGATCACCGTGGCGACGGCGGACACCCCGCCCGCGGGCGGGCGCGGTCCGAGGACGGGCGCGGCGGTGGGCTCCTCGCCGGGGGCCAGCAGGTCGTCGAGACGGACCCAGGCCAGGGCGCCGTCGTCGAACGTGGGGAGGACGGCCCAGCCGGGGCGGCCCTCGGGGCCGAGGGGGAGCCCGTGCCAGCGGCAGACCAGCGAGTCCCCGACCACGGGGGCGTCGCAGAGCGCGGCGCCGAGGTGCGGGCAGGCGCCGGGACCGGCGTGCAGCGCCCCGTCCGCTCCGCGCCAGGCCACGATCTCCCGCCCGGCGACGGTGCGCCCGAAGGCCTTCCCGGTGCGCACCTCGGCGCTGCCGCACAGCACCACCCAGCCACCCGACGGCCGAGCGAGGGCCCGCTCGGTGGCCGCCTCGATCAGCGCCGGGCTCGCCTCGCGCCAGGACGGCCGCTGCTCCGCCCATCGGGGGAGGTCGAGCAGGCGCAACGGGGTGACGGGTCGACGCTTGGACACCCCGTCAGGCTAGTGAAGTCACCCCGGCGCAGCGCGGCGACTACAACCAGCCGTTCTTGCGGAAGTTGCGGTACAACAGCCCGCAGAGGGCGAGGATGACCACGATCACGGCGGGATAGCCGAACCGCCAGTGCAGCTCCGGCATGGAGTCGAAGTTCATCCCGTAGATGCCCGCGATCATCGTGGGCACCGTGATGATCGCCGCGTACGCGGTGATCTTGCGCATGTCCTGGTTCTGACGCATGGAGGTCTTGGCGAGCACGGCGTCCACCAGGGTGGTCAGCAGCTCGTTGAAGCCCGCCACGCGCTCGGCGACGCTCGACAGGTGGTCCTCGACGTCCCGGAAGTAGGACCGCACCTCGTGCGGGATCAGCGAGCTGTACCCCTCGGTGATCTTGTGCAGCGGCTTGAGCAGCGGCATCACCGCCCGGCGCAGCTCGAGGATCTCGCGCTTCATCACGTAGATCTGCTCGGGGTCCATCGCCGAGCGCGGGGCGAAGACCTCCGCCTCCATCTCGTCGATGTCGTCCTCGATGGTCTCGACGACGTCCAGGTAGGTGTCCACGACGTGGTCCGCGATGGCGTGCAGCACGGCGGCGGGGCCGAGCCCGAGCTGCTCGGGGTCCGCCTCCAGCCTGCGCCGGACCTCCTGCAGCCCGCTGTGGCGCCCGTGCCGGACCGTGACCACGAAGTCCCGCCCGACGAAGGCCTGGACCTCGCCGGTCTCGACGATCTCGTTCGCGCTGGTCGGCTCGGCGTGCCCGACGTAGCAGACGGTCTTGAGCACCATGAACAGCGAGTCGTCGTACCGCTCGAGCTTGGGGCGGTTGTGCGCGTGCACCGCGTCCTCGACGGCGAGCTCGTGCAGGCCGAAGGTGTCCGCGATGCCCTCGATCTGGTCGTCCGTGGGCTCGTGCAGCCCGATCCAGACGAAGCCCTCGCCGCGGGCGCGCACCTCGTCGATCGCGGCGTCGTGGCTCCAGCGGCCCTTGAGCCGCTCGCCGTCGACGTAGACGGCGCAGTCCACGACGTACGCGGACACGGGCACCCGGATGCGGGGCATCACGCTCGGGCGACCGTTCAGGGCGCGGTTGCCCGCGGCCTTGATCGCGGGACGGATCCTGGACAGGGGCGGCACGGCGTACCTCCTGCGGTGAGAGTCGGTTGGGACACCGGGGATCGGCACGTCCCGCCGAACCGCAGTGCTACCGAGACCGCAGTGCTACCGATCGGTGAGGACGCGCTGACTACTACTGCCTGGCGCGGGGTCCATGACGCGCGTCACCTCCTCCTTCTCGACGGGGTCCGGCCGCAGGGCCACCGGATAGATTACTCCGCCGTACGACCTATCGGCGATGGAGGCGAAGACGTTGCAGTTCGGGCGCTACTACGAGGAGTTCGAGGTCGGTGCGGTGTACAAGCACTGGCCCGGCAAGACGGTCACCGAGTACGACGACCACCTCTTCTGCCTCCTCACCATGAACCACCATCCGCTGCACATGGATGCGCACTACGCGGAGGAGACCACCGACTTCGGCAAGAACGTCGTGGTGGGCAACTACATCTACTCGCTGCTGCTGGGCATGTCGGTGCCGGACGTGTCCGGCAAGGCGATCGCCAACCTCGAGGTGGAGTCGCTCAAGCACACCAAGCCGACCTTCCACGGCGACACCATCTACGGCGAGACCACGGTGCTGGACAAGACCGAGTCGAAGTCGAAGGACGACCGCGGCGTGGTCTACGTCGAGACGATCGGCTACAAGCAGGACGGCACGGTCGTCTGCACCTTCCGGCGGAAGGTGATGGTCCCGAAGCGGTCCTACGGCGAGTCCCGCGGCGGCGAGCAGCCGGGCCGCCCCGAGCCGCAGCGCTAGGACGGCAGCGCTGGGAGAGCCCGCGAAGGGCCCTCAGTGCTGCGGCAGCACGCCCCAGCCGTCGAGGGTCTCCGCGAGGCCCTCGACGAGCGGGAGGGCGGCGAAGCCCGCCGCGTCCACCCAGCGGGCGTCGGCGGCGTCGTCCCCGGCCGCGAGGGTGCCGTCGAGGACGGTGCAGCGGTAGTCGGCGATGCGGTAGGGGCCCCGCACGACGGTCCCGACGTGCTCACCCGCGGCCACCACCAGGCCGGTCTCCTCGGCCATCTCCCGGACGAGGGCCTCGGCGTCCGTCTCGCCGGGCTCGACGCGACCGCCGGGCAGCGACCAGAGCCCGCGGCCGGGCTCCGTGCCGCGCTGGATGAGAAGGAGCCTGCCGTCCTCCGTGTGGGCGATACCCCCCACACATGCGACGTGTCGGCTACCCTCGGTCATCGGCTGTGACGGTACTCTGCCCGCGTGGCCGATGTCCCGGTGACCGGGGGCGTCGGTAGTTTCGGATCTTGCCAAGCTCCCTCGGTCGGAACGGTGGTCGTGTGAACGTCAAGAAGCTGGTCGGGATCCTGGTCCTGGTGCTGGTGATCTTCTTCGTCGTCACCGACCCCGGGGGCGCCTCGGGCACGGTCAGCTCGATCGGCAGCTGGCTGGCCGGGGTGGGCAACAGCATCATCACGTTCTTCCGCGGAGTGGCTCCCTAGTGCTCGCCCCGCGGGAGATCGACGAGTACCTGCTGCCGACCGAGCGGCGGGTCATCCGGGTGCGTCAGCACTGGGCCGTCATGATCCCGCACATCACGCAGACGGCGCTGTTCCTGATCGCCATGATCCTGATCGACCGGCTGCTCGAGGGCCGTGTCGGCGGGTGGGGCGAGGCGCTCGTCGACAACCTCACGTTCTACCTGGCGCTGGTCGCGGTGCTGCGGTTCGTCGTGAACTCCATCCTGTGGTGGATCGAGCGCATCGTCATCACCGACAAGCGTGTGATGCTGGCGCAGGGGATCATCACCCACAGCGTCGGCATGATGCCGCTCGGCAAGGTCACCGACCTCACGTTCTCCCGCACGGTCGGCGGTCGCATGCTGGGCTACGGCACGCTGATCGTGGAGTCGGCCGGGCAGATCCAGGCCCTCAACAAGATCGACTACATGCCGCGGCCCGAGGAGATCTACGAGGCCCTCTCCGAGCTGGTGTTCGGGGAGAAGGGCAAGACCCGGGCGACCGGGATGCTGGCCCGCAACCGCTGGCGGCGATAATCGCGCCCGTGGCCCTGATCGACCTGCACACCCACTCGACCGTCTCCGACGGGACCGAGACCCCGGAGGAGCTCGTCGAGACGGCGGCGGCCGCGGGGATCGGTACCCTCGCCCTGACCGACCACGACACCACCGGGGGCTGGGACCGCGCGGCGGCGGCGCTGCCCGCCGGGATGCGTCTGGTGCGGGGGGCCGAGTTCTCCTGCGTGAGCCTCACCGGCAGGCCCGCGACACCCGGGGACCGGGCGACCGTGTCGGTGCACCTGCTCGGGTACCTCTTCGACCCCACCCACGAGGCGATCGTGGCCGAGCAGCGGCGGCTGGTCGCGGAGCGGGTCGACCGGCTGCGGAGGATGGCGCAGAACGTGGCGGCGGACTACCCGCAGCTCGACGCCGACCGGATCTTCGACCACGTCCCCGAGGGCACCACGCCGGGTCGCCCGCACCTGGGCCAGGCGCTGATGCGGGCCGGGGTCGTCGGGTCGGTGAACGAGGCGTTCGCCCACATCCTGCGCAACGGCAGCCCGTACTACGTCCCCAAGTCGGACACCCCCGTCGAGCGGGCGGTGCAGATGATCGTCGACGCGGGCGGGGTGCCGGTGTTCGCGCACCCGCTCGCGCGCAAGCGGGGGCGGGTCATCGAGACCTCGGTGCTCGCCGACCTCACCGCCCTGGGACTCGCGGGCGTCGAGGTGGACCACCCGGACCACTCTCCGGAGGACCGGGAGCTGCTGCGCGGCACGGCGAAGGACCTGGGGCTGGTGCCGACGGGCTCGTCGGACTTCCACGGCACCAACAAGACCACCCCGATCGCCGCGGAGACCACCGCGCCCGAGGCCTTCGAGGAGCTGGTGGCGAAGGCGTCCGGAGTGCCCGTGGTGGCGGGCTCGTGACCCAGCTGGGCTTCGACGCGCTGTTCGGCGAGCAGGCCTGGGCGCGCCCGCTGGTCCGCGTGACCCCGGCCAGGCTCGGAACCTGGGAGGACTGCCCGCGGCGCTACCGGATGACGTACGTGGACAAGGCGCCGCGCGGGGGCCCGCGTGCGGCGAGCACGCTCGGCGCCGTCGTCCACCTGGCGTTGCGCGCGCTGCACGGCCGCCCGCCCGCCGAGCGGACGCCGGAGGCGGCCGCGGCGCTCGTGGACCGCAACTGGACCGGTGAGGGCTTCCGGGACGCCGAGCAGCAGCGGGAGTACCGGCTGCGCGCCCGCACGTGGGTGGCGGACTACGCCGCCGAGCACGTGACCGGGGCGCCGGACCCGCTCGCCGTCGAGCGGTGGGTGTCCGCGCCGACCGGGGCGATCGTGGCCGAGGGCCGGGTGGACCGGATCGACGCCGACCCGGCGGGCGGCGCGGTGATCGTCGACTACAAGACCGGACGGCACGTCCCCGCCGAGCCGGACGCGCGGGACTCCGCGGCGCTGGCCCTCTACGCGGTGGCGACGGCGGCGACCCTGCGGCGCGAGTGCCGCCGGGTGGAGCTGCACCACCTGCCCACCGGGACGGTAGCGGCCTGGGAGCACGACGACGCCTCGCTCGCGGAGCACCGGGCCCGGGCGGAGGAGGGCGCGCTGGCCGCCGCGGACGCGCAGGCCGCCGACGGCGACCCGGACGCGCTGTTCCCGCCCCGCCCCGGTCCCCGCTGCACGCGGTGCGACGTCCGGCGGAACTGCCCCGAGGGGCAGGCCGTGGGCCCCGCCGCGGCCCCGTGGGAGGGGCTGTTCGGGTGACCGTCGAGCGGGTGTCCGGACGGCTGCTGCGCGGTTTCTCCGGCGTGCTGGCGGCCGGGTTGGTCGGGCTGTTCGTGGTGCTGCTCGCCGGCTGGGTGTTCACCACCCGCACCGGCTCGCCGGGCCCCGGCGCAGGGATGCTGGTGGGCCACGGCCTGGCCGCCCTCGCGGCGGTGGCGGCGCAGGTGGTCGCGGACCGCCGCGCCGGGCGTCGGGGCGCACTGGCGGCCTGGGTCGTGATCGCCCTCGCGATCCTGGTCCTGGGCGGGTACTGGCTGTTCTGAGCGGCCGCCGCTACGCGGGCCGCAGCGCCACCAGCTCGTCACCCCGCTGCTCGTAGAGCATCTGGCCGTCCGCGGCGAGGACGACCGGGCCCGCGAACCCGCCGCGGTCCACCGGGATCGTCCGCAGCACGGCCCCCCGCACCGGATCGACCACGGCGAGCCCGGCGCGCGTCGGCAGCAGCCACGACCCGCCGTACTCGACGCCCGCGCCCAGGGTGTCCCGCAGCGTCCAGACCGGCGCCAGCCCCGAGCGGTCCAGCGCGACCGTGCGGGAACCGCTCCACCAGTAGACGCGGTCCGAGTCGCCCGCCGTGGCGCCCACGCGGTCCGCGGGCGGGGCGACCTCGGACTCCGGGACGTCCAGCCCGATCAGGCCGACCTGGTCGCCCTCCCGGTCGAGGATCTGCAGCTCCGGGGGCCCGGGCAGCAGCACGGCTGCGCGGTCCGCGGAGACGGCGAGCAGCTGCGTCCCGCGGGTCGCGAGCGGGACCGAGAACTCGACCTTGGGCGTGTCCGCGTCCCCGGTGCCGTCCGGACGCAGCACGGTGAGCCGGTCCGCGGCGTCCGCCGGGCAGTCCTCGATGACGCCGAGCCTGCCCGCGGCGACCGCGAGCGAGGTGTAGGTGCACCCGGGCCGCGGCTGGCGGTCCGGCTGGGCGGGCGCGACGACCGCGCCGTACTGCAGCGTGGTCACGAGGTCGGAGCGCATCGCCTCGAGGTAGTCCGCGCTGCTCGCCACCGCGGTGCTGCCGGAGGCGGCGAGCCGCGCCCCGGGGCGCACGTCCAGGTTCGAGGCGGGCCCGCGGGTGCCCAGGTCCGACGCGAGCGCGGTCAGCTCGCTGCACCAGGTGCCGTCCGCGGACGGGTAGAGCGCGAGGACCTGGCCGAACCCCTCGGTGACGGTGCAGAGCTCGCGGTCGCGCGTGTAGGTCCAGCGCTCGGCCCCGGTGGTGGCGTCCCGACCCACGACGGTGCCGCCCGCCGCCGTCACGACGCCCGGGCCGGACACGACGGGCACCGGCGCCGCCGCGCTGGGGGCCCGCCAGGCCTCGACGAGCGCGGCGGGCGGGACGTCCGGGGCGGGTGCGGGCTGCACCCCGGGGGAGGTGGCGGGCACGGACTCGGTGTTCGCGGCCGGGCTGCTCAGCCCGTACCCGACGGCGACCGCGACCACCAGCAGAACGAGGAACGCCGCCACCGCGAGGTCCCCGCGGCGGCGGCGTTCCGGACGTTCTCGGGCGCGCAGCACCCGACCTAAGCTAGCTGGCTGCGGACTCCGGCTCGGAGCCGGCCTCGGCGGCGTTCCCCTCGGACCCGCCCGTGCGGCGTCGCCCGCCCCGACGACGGCGGCGGCGCGGCTTGCCCTCGCCGTCTCCCGACGCGGAGGCCTCCGGCCCGCTGGCGGGTGCCTCGGTGGGGGCCGCGGGGCCCTCGGTGACCTCGGTGACCTCGGGGGCGGGCCTGGCGCCCGCCGGGCCCGCGACGGGCACGCCGTTGCGGCTGCGGGTGCGGGTGCGCTCGCGGGTCTTGCGTGCGGGCCGGTCGTCTCGGTCCTTGCCGCGCTTGGGCCGCCCGCCGTGGTCGCCCTCGGTGTCCACGTACTCCGCGGACAGCCCGGCGCGCGTGCGCTTGGCCAGCGGCAGCCGCCCGGTGGCGCTCGTGGGCACGTCCAGGTCGGTGTAGAGGTGCTCGCTCGTCGAGTAGGTCTCGACCGGCTCGACGATGGCGAGGCCCAGGTCCTCGGCCACCATCTTCCAGCGGGGGATCTCGTCCCAGTCGACGAGGGTGACCGCGACGCCGGTCTTGCCTGCGCGGCCGGTGCGGCCGATCCGGTGGACGTAGGTCTTGGAGTCCTCGGGGCACTGGTAGTTGATCACGTGCGTGACGTCCGTGACGTCGATGCCGCGGGCCGCGACGTCCGTGGCGACCAGCACGTCCACCTTGCCGGAGCGGAAGGCGCGCAGCGCCTGCTCGCGGGCGCCCTGGCCGAGGTCGCCGTGCACCGCGGCGGCGGCGAACCCGCGCTCGGCGAGGTCGTCCGCCACCCGCTGGACGGTGCGCTTGGTGCGGGCGAAGATCATGGTCAGGCCGCGGTCCTTGGCCTGCAGCACGCGCGTGACCAGCTCGACCTTATCCATCGCGTGGGCGCGGTAGACGAACTGCGTGGTGCGCTCGTGGATCGAGCCCTGGTCCGCCTCCTCCGCCCGGATGTGGGTCGGCTGGCGCAGGAACGCGCGGGACAGCGCGATGATCGGGCCCGGCATGGTGGCCGAGAAGAGCATGGTGTGCCGCTCGTCCGGCAGCATCCGCATGATGCGCTCGACATCCGGCAGGAAGCCCAGGTCGAGCATCTCGTCCGCCTCGTCGAGGACCAGGGCCTTGACCCGGCCGAGGACGAGGTGGCGCTGCTCGGCCAGGTCGAGGAGCCTGCCGGGGGTGCCGACCACCACGTCGACGCCCTTGCGCAGCGCGGCGAGCTGGGGCTCGTAGGCCCGCCCGCCGTAGATCGCGGTGACCCGGATGCCGAGGTGCTTGCCCGCGTCCGCCAGGTCCTGGGCCACCTGCACGCACAGCTCGCGCGTGGGGACCACGACCAGCGCCTGCGGGACGTCCCGCTCGCGGTCCGCGGCCTCGCCCTCGGCCGTGGCGGCGGGGCGCTCCGAGGGCGGGGTGACCCGCTGGAGCAGCGGCACGCCGAAGCCCAGGGTCTTGCCGGTGCCGGTGCGCGCCTGGCCGATCACGTCCTCGCCCGCGAGGGCGAGCGGGAGGGTCAGCTCCTGGATGGCGAAGGTGCGCTCGATGCCCGCCTCGGCCAGTGCCCGCACGATCTCGGGGTGCACCCCGAGCTCGGCGAACGTGGGGGACTCCGGCTTCACCGGGGCACCCGCGGTCAGCGGGTGGGCCGTCTCCGTGGCCTCGGGGTCCACGGTCTCGGCGGGTTCGGGGGTGACGTCGTCAGGTGTCACCGTGGGGGTGTCGATGGACTCGCTCAGCGGGATCGCCTCTCTCCGCGTACAGGAGCCGGGCGCCCGGTTCGTCGACCAGCGGCTGGGGAAGCCCGGCTGGGAGAACCGTTCCGAGGCGCTGTACGCACCAGTTCGTGTGCACGCCGGTGAGTCGGGCGCCCGGTGGCGCCGACCCGTTACCCGGCGATATCGCAGTAGGTCCGCGCGGCGGGCCGACCATGCTTCTGTCACGGTGTCGATCGCTGCGCGCAGCGCCATCATACCCCCGGCCCGCGGACGGAGGCACGGTGACGTGCGCCGCGACCGGGGCGTGTCGTCCCGGCGCGGCCCCGGGGCCGGGGCACTAGGCTCGGTGACCATGGCGGAGCAGGCGGAGGCGGCGGTCCCGGAGGGTGCGAGCCGGCGGGCGATCGTCGACCTGCTGGGGGCGCTGGCCTACGGGGAGCTGTCGGCCTTCGACCGGCTGGCGGAGGACGCCCGCACGGCCCCGACGCTGGGCGGCCGGGCGGCGCTCTCGGCGATGGCCGCCGCCGAGATGGGCCACTTCAAGCTGCTCGAGGAGCACCTCGCGCGCTTCGACGTGGGGATCGCCGAGGCGATGCGCCCGTTCGTCGTCGGGGTGGACGCCTACCACGCCACCACCCGTCCGCGGACGTGGCTGGAGTCGCTGGTCAAGGCCTACGTGGGGGACGGGCTGGCCGCGGACTTCTACCGCGAGGTCGCGGGGTGGGTGGACGGGCCGACCGGGGAGCTGGTCCGGCAGGTGCTCGCCGACACCGGGCACTCCGCGTTCGCCGAGCGGGAGGTCCACGCGGCGTGCGCGGCGAACCGCCAGGTCCGGGACCGGCTCGCGCTGTGGGGGCGACGGCTGCTCGGCGAGGCCGTCACGCAGGCCCAGCACATCGTGGCCGAGCGGGACGAGCTGGCGGACTTCATCGTCCGCGGGTCCGGGGACATCGCCGGTATCGCGGCGCTGATCAAACGGCTGCAGAGCAACCACGGCAAGCGGATGGCGGCGCTGGGGCTCAACTGAGTTACGCCCCTGGCGGACGCGGCCGAGCGGGGCCGCGGCACTCGACTAGCCTGGGCGGCGTTGTCCCACCCGTACGTGAAGTCACCCTGGAGGTTCCCGGTGGAGGTCAAGATCGGCATCGCGGAGAGCCCGCGGGAGCTCGTGGTGTCCAGCGACCAGACCGCTGACGAGGTCGAGAAGCTCGTGTCCGACGCACTCAAGTCCGCCGACGGCACGCTGTCGCTCGTGGACGAGAAGGGGCGCAAGTACCTCATCCCGGCCACGCGGA
This sequence comes from Pseudonocardia xishanensis, assembly GCF_039541715.1. Taxonomy (NCBI): domain Bacteria; kingdom Bacillati; phylum Actinomycetota; class Actinomycetes; order Pseudonocardiales; family Pseudonocardiaceae; genus Pseudonocardia; species Pseudonocardia xishanensis. The sequence continues at coordinate 110,261 of NZ_BAABGT010000122.1, read as the reverse complement.
TCTCCTACGTCGAGATCGCGCCGTCGTCCGCGGCGAAGGTCGGTTTCGGCAGCTGACGAGCCGGAGACGCGAACGGCACCCCGCTGCGGGGTGCCGTTCGTGCGTCCAGGGCCCGAGGCTCAGCTCCCCTGGGCCCGCGGGACCGTCCGCAGGACGGGCGGCTGCTCCTGGTCGCCCAGCATCCCGTGCGCCCCGTCCCAGATCAGGGCCGTGAGGTAGCCGGTGAGGTCCGCGCGGCTCATCGTCCGGCGCTCCAGCCACCAGTCGCCCGCGCTCTGCACCATGCCGACCAGCCCGTGTGCCCAGGCCTCGGCGCCGCCGGAGTCCCGGCCCGCCGCGCGCAGCCGGGCCCCGAGCAGCTGCGAGAGCAGGGTGGCGATCTGGCTCCGGACGTCGTCGACGATCTCGGTGGCCGTCTCCCGCTCGACCGGGGCGTGCACCACGAACCGCCACAGCTCGGGCTCGTCCTCGATGCCTGCGAGGAAGGCGTCGACGACCGCGGCGATCTGCGCGCGCGGGGCCAGGTCCTCGGTGAGGGCGGGCGCGATCCGCTCCATCAGGTCCTCGGCCGCCCGCTGCCCCACGGCCCGCTGCAGGTCCGCGCGGTCGTCGAAGTGCCGGTAGAGGACCGGCTTGGTGATCCCGGCGCTCGCCGCCATCTCCGCGACCGACACCCGGGCACCGTGCCTGCGGACGGCCGCCATCGCCGCCTCGACCATCTCGGCGCGGCGTTCCGCGCGACGGTCGGCTCGGGCGTTCCGCTTGACAGTGGCGTCGTCCTGGGGCACGTTACCAGTGGTAACAGTTACTACGGGTAACAACAAGTCGGGAGGTCCCCGTGCGAGTCCTCGTCACCGGTGCGAGCGGCGGGTTCGGCGCCCCGACGGTCACCCGTCTGCGCGCAGGCGGTGCGCGGGTGGTGGGCCTGGACGTCCGTCCGGCGGACGGCGTCCTGGCCTGCGACATCACCGACCAGGCCGCCGTCGACCTGGCCGTGGCGGCGGCGGTTCGGACCCTCGGCGGGCTGGACGCGGTGGTCCACTACGCGGGCATCGGCACCCCGAACGACGCGGGCGGCCCCCTCGAGCCGGACGCGATGGCGGTCATCGACACCAACCTCCTCGGGGCGTGGCGGGTCACCGCGGCGGCGCTGCCCGCGCTGCTGGACTCCCCGGGCAGGGCGCGCGTGGTCTTCGTGTCCAGCGAGCTCGCCTACCTCACCCTCCCGTTCGTCTCGGCCTACAGCGTGGCCAAGCGCGGGATGACCGCGTACGCGGACGCGCTGCGGCTCGAGTACGGCACGGACCTGCACGTCACGACGGTCTACCCCGGGTACGTCCGGACCGCGATCCACGAGGCGGGCCGGCAGGTCGGGCTCAGCCTGGAGGGGCAGGTCCGCGCCGAGGAGGTCGACGACATCGTCGGCACCGTGCTGCGCCAGCTCGCCGCGAGGCGGCCGCGGCGCGACACCGCGGGCACCCTCGCCGGACAGGTCGAGCTGTGGGCGGGCAGGCACCTGCCCGGGATCGTCTCCCGCGTCGTCGTCGCGCGGGTGCGCAGGCAGGTTGCCGCGGGCCGGTTCGACTCGGTCGAGCCGGCCAAGGGCCTGGTCCACCGGTTCACGTCGCGGAGCGCGCGGTGAAGGCGGCGGACGGAGCCGAGCTGCACGGGATCGTGACCGGCCACGGCCCGGTCACGGTCGTGCTGGTGCACGGCTGGACGCTCGACGAGACCTGCTGGGCCCCCGTCGCGGACCGGCTGCCCGGCACGCGCGTGGTCCGCTACGACCACCGCGGGCACGGCCGCTCGGCCACGGTCGAGCCCGCGACGATGACGATCGACCAGCTCGCGGACGACCTCGCCGAGGTGATCGCCGCGGTCGCGCCCGAGGGCCCGCTGGTCCTCGCCGGGCACTCCATGGGCGGCATGACGACCATGGCGCTGGCCGAACGGCACCCGGAGGTCGCGGCACGTGTCCGCGGGCTGGCCCTGGTGGCGACGGCCGCGGCCGGGCTCGGCGAGCTCACGTTCGGCCTGCCGCCCAAGCTCCTGCAGGCCCTGCGGTCGCGCGAGGACCGGCTGTACTCGTCGAAGCGCTGGACCTCCCGCACCGCGCTGAGCACGCACCCGAAGCTGCTGGAGCCGTGGATGCGGGCGATGCTCGTGGGCAAGCGGCCCTCCCGCAGCGCGCTGCGGACCACCACGGACGTGATCGCGGCCTGCCGTCCGGTCACCGTCTCGGGGTTCCTGCCCACGCTGGAGGCGCACGACCGGCTCGGCGCGCTCGCCACGTACACCCGGATCCCGGTGCACGTCATGGTGGGCACGCGGGACCGGCTGACCCCGCCGCGGTTCTCCCGCGAGATCCGCGACCGGCTGCCGGACGCGGAGCTGACCGTCTTCCCGGACGCGGGGCACATGCTGCCGCTCGAGCGCCCGGACGGCGTCGCCCGCCGGATCGCCGCCCTGGCGGGCGTCGCCGTCCCCGCCCAGTGACGACCCGGCCACCCCAGGGCTCTCGGGGTGGCCGGGTGACCCCTACTGGTGCTCGTGCACGAGCGGGAAGCCCGCCAGGCCCCGCCAGGCGAGCGCCGACATCAGCCCGACCGCCTCGTCCCGCGGGATGTGCTGGTCGGAGTCCAGCCAGTACTGGGCCGTGACCTGTGACAACCCCACCAGCCCGACGGCGAGCAGGCGCGCCCGCTGCTGGTCCAGGCCCGCATCCTCGGTCACCACCGCGGCCACGGCGTCGATGCACTTGGTGAGCGCGCCGTCCACCAGCGCGGCCGCCTCGGGCTCACCGCGCAGGTCCGACTCGAACACGAGCCGGTAGGCATGGCCCTCGCCCGCCACGAAGTCGAAGTAGGCGGCCACCGCGGCGTGGACCCGCTCGCGGTTGTCCGAGGTGGTGGAGATGGCGCTGCGGACCCGGGCGACCAGTTCGTCCGCATAGGTCGTGAGCAGCGCGCGGTAGAGCTCGAGCTTGCCCGGGAAGTGCTGGTACAGCACCGGCTTGCTGACGCCCGCCTTCTCGGCGATGTCGTCCATCGCCGCGGCGTGGTAGCCGTGCGCCGCGAAGACGTCCCGCGCGGCGACGAGTAGCTGGGCCCGCCGGGCGCTGCGGGAGAGCCGGGCGCCCCGTGCCGGGGCCTGAACCGAACCGGACGCCGCCGCTGCCGCCTCGCTCATCGTGTCCCCCTACGTGCTCGCGTGCCCGCCCACCTTACCCATCGGTAGCCCCGAATGTGTGACGACGCGTGCGGGAACGGTGAGCCCCGCCCGTCGGCGAGGACGAGGCCTGCGGGACGGCACTGCGGAAACCCCGCAGGCGCAGGCTGTTGGCCACCACGAAGACCGAGCTGAAGGCCATCGCGGCCCCCGCGATCATGGGGTTGAGCAGACCGAGGGCGGCCAGTGGCAGGGCGGCGACGTTGTAGGCGAAGGCCCAGAACAGGTTGCCCTTGATCGTGCCGAGGGTGCGCCGCGCCAGCCGGATCGCGTCCACCGCGGCCAGCAGGTCCCCGCGGACGAGGGTGAGGTCGGAGGCCTCGATCGCCGCGTCCGTGCCGGTGCCCATGGCGAGGCCGAGATCGGCGGTGGCGAGCGCCGCGGCGTCGTTCACGCCGTCCCCGACCATCGCGACCGCCCGGCCCTCGGCCTGCAGCCGCTGCACGGCTGCGACCTTCTCCTCCGGCATCACCTCGGCGAGCACCTCGGTGATCCCGACCTCGGCCGCGACGGCCCGCGCCGCGGCCTCGTTGTCCCCGGTCAGCAACACGGGGGTGAGGCCGAGCCCGCGCAGCCTCTCGATCGCCTCGGCGCTCGTCGGCTTGACGGTGTCGGCCACGACGAGCACCCCGCGCGCCCAGCCGTCCCAGCTCACGCAGACCGCCGTGCGGCCCGCGGCCTCGGCCCGCTCCTTGGCCTCCGCGAGCTGTCTCGGCAGCCGGATCCCGTACTCGGCCAGCAGCGACGGCCGCCCGACGAGCACGGCGTGCGCCACCACCCGACCGGCACCCCCCACCGGGGTGAGCGGGGCCGCGCCGGTGATGGTGCGCACCGGCTCGGGCAGCCCGGGGAGCTGCGCGAGCTCGGCCACCACCCCCTGCACACCCAGCCCCGGGCGGCTCTCGAAGTCCGACACCCCGGGCAGCGAGCCGAACCGCTCGCGACCGGCGGCGGCGACCGCGCGCGCGACCGGGTGCTCGGAGCCGTCCTCGACGGCGGCGGCGAGCCGCAGCAGCGTGTCGGCGGCCTCGCCACCCGCCGTGTGCACCTCGACGAGCCGCATCCGGCCCGCCGTGACGGTGCCGGTCTTGTCCAGGACGATCGTGTCGACCCGGCGCGTGGACTCCAGCACCTCCGGACCCTTGATCAGCACACCGAGCTGCGCCCCGCGCCCGGTCCCGACCAGCAGCGCGGTGGGCGTGGCCAGCCCCAGTGCACAGGGGCAGGCGATGATCAGCACCGCGACGGCCGCGGTGAACGCGGCCGCCGTGCCTGCCCCGCTGCCCAGCCAGAACCCGAGCGTGCCCACGGCCAGCGCGATCACGATCGGCACGAACACCCCGGCGACCCGGTCGGCCAGCCGCTGGACCGAGGCCTTGCCGCTCTGCGCCTGCTCGACCAGCTGCGCCATCCGCGCCAGCTGGGTGTCCGCGCCGACGCGGGTGGCCCGCACGACCAGCCGTCCGCCCTCGTTCACACAGCCGCCGACGACCGCCGAGCCGGGGGAGACCTCGGCGGGCACGGACTCGCCGGTGATCATGGAGACGTCGACGGCGGAGGTGCCGTCGACGACCTCCCCGTCCGTCGCGACCTTCTCGCCGGGCCGCACCACGAAGCGGTCCCCGACGGCCAGCTGCTCGATCGGGATGCGCTGCTCGGTGGGCGGGGAGGCATCGTCGCGCAGGACCGCGACGTCCTTCGCGCCCAGCTCCAGCAGCGCGCGCAGGGCCGCGCCCGCGGTGCGCTTGGACCTCGCCTCGAAGTACCGGCCCGCGAGGATGAAGGTGGTGACGCCCGCCGCGACCTCGAGGTAGATCGCGTCCGTGCCGCCGGACCGGTCGATGGTCAGCTCGAACGGGTGCGTCATGCCCGGCACGCCCGCCTCGCCCCAGAGCAGGGCGTAGAGCGACCAGGCCAGTGCGGCCAGCGTGCCCAGCGACACGAGCGTGTCCATGCTCGCGGCGCCGTGCCGCAGGTTCACGAGGGCGGAGCGGTGGAAGGGGTACGCCCCCCACACCACGACCGGCGCCGCGAGCGTGAGCGAGATCCACTGCCAGTTCACGAACTGCCAGGCCGGGACCATCGCCAGCAGGATCACCGGGACGGCGAGCGCGGCGCTGACGAGCAGTCGGTCCCGGAGCCCGCGGGTCGGGTCGACCGGCTCCGCGGACTCCTCCTCCGACGGTGGCCGGGGCAGCTGCGCGGTGTAGCCGGCGGCCTCGACGGTGGCCACCAGCTCCTCGGGCGCGAGCCCCGGGGGATAGCTGACCGTCGCCTTCTCGGTCGCGTAGTTCACGGAGGCGGTGACGCCGTCCAGCTTGTTCAGCTTGCGCTCGATGCGGTTGGCGCAGGCCGCACAGGTCATGCCGCCGATCGCGAGCTCGATGCGCTCGGCGTCGGCCGCCGAGCCCGCGTCGGTCGTCGTGGTGGTCACCGGTGCCCCCCTCCGCCCTGCGCCGTGGTCGGCGTGCCGAACGTCGGCACCGTGAAGTCGACGGTCTGTTCCTCGCCTGCGTGCCGGAACCGCAGGTAGAGCCGATAGATTCCCTCGGTCGGGACGGTGGTGGTGAACGCGATGCCCGGGCCGGAGCGGTCGCCGTCGGCCGCGCGGGTCTGCGCCCGGACCGGGACCACGGCGAGGTCCCCGGCCCGCAGCGCCACGATGTCGCCGAACGTGCCGCGATCCGCCTCCAGGTCGGTGACCCCGCGGCCCGCCCTGCTGACCGTCGCGAAGATCGCGGACTCGGTGCCGGCGCGGAGGTCGCCGTCCAGCCGGACGGTGTAGTCCCCCACCTCGGCGGCGCGGGCGGCCGGGAAGTCCAGCGGGGCGAAGTCGCCGGGCACGAACAGGTCCGTGCCCAGTGTGGTCGGGACGCCACCGGTGGGGGTGAACTCGGTGATCACGCGCCAGGCGCCCGCGGTGGGCAGCCGTACCGGCGCGGACCAGCCGCCCCGGGCCGTGCGCTCGGGGTAGAGGGCCTGGAACCCGGCGCCGTCCCGCCGCACGACGAGCGCACGCAGCTCGGCGCCGTCCGCGCGCCGGTCGAGGCCCGCGACGGGGCGCCCGTCCGGGCCCGCGACGGTGAGGGCGAGGTCCGCCCTGCGGTTCACCGCGAAGTCGGGGGCGTCCAGGGTCAGCGTGTAGCCGTCCGCGGTGGGCGACACCCCTGCGGCCTGGGCCGCGGCGGGCTCGGCCATGGCGGCCACGTCCTCCGCATGCGGCTCGACGGCGGCGGGCGTGCTCGTGAACTCCGGCTTCAGGACCGCGCCGCCACCCCAGGCGACCCCGAAGACCACCCCGAGGACGCCGACGTACCCACCCAGCCGAACCGCTGTGAGCATGTGCGCCTCCCTCGCCGGAGTGTCCTCCCCGAATGGGCCGAACATACCAGCGGGGGGTATCCGGCCGTGGTCCTCGTGTGATCAACGAGCCCGCGAGGGGAGTGGTGACGGTGGCCCGAGGTGGCCGTCGGGCGTCCGTTCTTGTCATGCTCGGTACGTGGTCTCGCTCCCGCTGCCGCTCGTTCACCCGCGGTCCATCCCCGGTCCCCGCGCCCCGCTGGGCGCCGCGGGCGACCTCGCGAGCCTGCCGCCGCTGCCGGAGAACCAGCCGCCGTGGCCGGGTCGCCATGTCGCCGCGGGCGGGGTGACCCTGCACGTCCGGGAGACCCCCGGCGCGGGCCCCGATGCCGTCTACGTGCACGGACTCTCCGGATCGGCCACGAACTGGACGGACTTCGCGGGGCTGGTCGCGTCCCGGGTGAGCGGCACCGCCGTCGACCTCCCCGGGTTCGGCTACTCCGAGCCGGTGCCCTCGTGCGACTACACGCCCGCGGGCCACGCGGACGCACTGCTGTGCTGGCTGGCCGGTCGCGGGCGGCCGGTGCATCTGCTCGGGAACTCCCTCGGCGGGATCATCGCGATGCTCGTCGCGGCGCGCAGGCCGGAGCTGGTGCGCACCCTCACACTCGTCTCGCCCGCGATGCCGGACCGACGACCCGATCCGCGGCGGATGTCGGACCCGCGGATGGCTCTGGCATGGATCCCGAAGCTGGGCGCCCGGGCCCGCGCCGAGCTGGCGGCGGCGAGCCCGCGGGAGCGGGCCGAGGCGACCATGCGGCTGTGCTTCGGGGACCCGACGCGGGCCACGGACGTCCGGCTGGAGGAGACCGCCGCCGAGATCGTCGCGCGGAGCAGGCAGCCATGGGCGGGCCAGGCGATCGACCGGTCGGCCTTCGGGATGTTCCGCAGCTGGGCGGGGCCCGGGCTGTGGCGCGCCGCGGCGCGCGTGCCGGTGCCGGCGCTGGTGCTCTGGGGGGACCGGGACCGGCTGGTCAACCCCCGGCTGGCGGCCCGGACCGCCCGGACGCTGCCGGACGGGCGACTGGTCATGCTCGAGGGCGTCGGGCACATCGCGCAGATCGAGACCCCGGATCGGGTCGCCGCGGCCGTGCTGGCCTTCTGGGAACATGTCGGGTGAGTAACGGGTTGGCCCCGTGAGAGACGTTGTTGACGCTGGGAGTGGGAGAGACATGGCGCTACCGCCGCTCGTCGAGCCGGCCGCCGAACTGACCAAGGACGAGGTGGAGCGCTACAGCCGCCACCTCATCATCCCGGACGTCGGGATGGCCGGGCAGAAGCGACTGAAGAACGCGAAGGTGCTGGTCGTCGGCGCGGGTGGCCTCGGCTCGCCCGCCCTGCTGTACCTGGCCGCCGCGGGCGTGGGCACGCTCGGGATCGTGGAGTTCGACGAGGTCGACTCCTCGAACCTGCAGCGCCAGATCATCCACGGCCAGTCGGACGTGGGGCGCCCCAAGGCCGAGTCGGCGCGGGACTCCATCAAGGAGGTCAACCCGTACGTCGAGGTCCGGCTGCACCAGACGCGGCTGGACTCGTCGAACGTGCTGGACATCTTCGCCGACTACGACCTGATCCTGGACGGCACGGACAACTTCGCCACCCGGTACCTGGTGAACGACGCCGCGGTGCTCTCCGGCAAGCCGTACGTGTGGGGCTCGATCTTCCGGTTCGAGGGCCAGGCGTCGGTGTTCTGGGAGGACGCGCCGAACGGGCTCGGTCTCAACTACCGCGACCTCTACCCCGAGCCGCCGCCGCCCGGCATGGTGCCGTCGTGCGCCGAGGGTGGCGTGCTGGGTGTGCTCTGCGCGTCCATCGGCTCGATCATGGTCAACGAGGCGATCAAGCTGATCACCGGCATCGGCGAGCCGATCCTCGGCAGGCTGGTCATCTACGACGCGCTCGAGATGACCTACCGCCAGGTCAAGGTGCGCAAGGACCCGGACACCCCGAAGATCACCGAGCTGATCGACTACGAGGCGTTCTGCGGGACCGTGTCGGACGACGCGCAGCAGGCCGCCGTGGGCAACACGATCACCGCCCTGGAGCTCAAGGAGATGATCGACGCGGGCAAGGACTTCGCGCTGATCGACGTCCGCGAGCAGAACGAGTGGGACATCGTCAACATCCCCGGCGCCACGCTGATCCCCAAGGACCGCATCCTCTCGGGTGAGGCGCTCTCGGAGCTGCCGCAGGACAAGCCGATCGTCCTGCACTGCAAGTCCGGCGCCCGCTCCGCCGAGGCCCTCGCGGTCCTGCACAAGGCGGGCTTCGCGGACGCCGTGCACGTCGGCGGCGGAGTGCTGGCCTGGGTCAAGCAGGTCGACCCGAGCCTGCCCAGCTACTGACCCATCCCGGACGGCCCCCGCGTGCGAGTCGCGCGGGGGCCGTCCGCTGCCCACCCCCGCGAGTCCCCCGTTTACGACGGCCGTGTCGGACGCCGGGCCGTTGCGGGTGCCCCACCGTCGACCGGACGTCCGGACGCAGGCTCGCCGTTTGCGACGGCCGCGGTGACACGTGACACCGCGCTGAGACTGCTGTGTTCTCGATCACATCGAGGCAACTCTGTTTCTCGCGTTTGGTGAGAGAACGGGGCAATTCGTGCACAGCGGGTAGTGGAAGTACTCCGTTCCGCTGCGTAGGCGCTGGCGTCCGGGCTAGTCGCTCAGCTCGGAGTAGGCGAACGGCTGCGTAGCGTCCCGGCCCCGCTGGGCGATCTTTCCTCCGGATGCGGGAGGGGAGGCCTTCGTGGGTGAGCTGTCCGCGGGCGGGGCGGGGCGCGGTGTCTCGGTGTGCGCCCTGCCGGGCTGCGGCATCGTCGTCGAGTCGGAGCCGGGGCGACCCGAGCGGCGCTACTGCAGCGCGGCCCACCGGCTCGCCATGCGACGGCTCCGGCGCGCCGCCGCGCAGGCCGCCGAGGACCCGACGGTGGCCGAGACCCTGCCGTGGTTGAGGGAACCCGTGCCGTCGGCGGAGGAACCGCTCGTGCCCGCGGCCGCGCCTCGGGATGCCGAGCCGCCCCCGGCCGGGCGGTCGGGCTGGGCGGGGGCGATCGCCCGGAACAAGCGGTCCGTCGCCATCCTGGGCGCGACCGCCGTGCTCCTCGGCGGGTACGCGCTGACCGTCGTCCCGACGGAGAGCGTGTCCCCGCCCGCGGTCACCGCGCCCACCTCGGAGGAGCAGTGGGCGAGCCGGGCGGAGCTCGCGCTGACCTCGGTGAGCGGGCAGCTCGAGGCGTTGGCCCTCGCCGAACAGGACTGGCACGCCTCGCCCGCGGCGCTCGCGGGCGGCGCCCCGCCCGCGCCGGTGCGCCGGATGCAGCAGCGCAGGCAGGTCCTCGAACAGCAACGGGCGACGCTGCAGTCCCAGCTCGAGGGGTACCGGGAGCTGGAGCGGACCACCGACGAGCTCCACCGCGCCGACGAGCAGCTCGCCGCGATCGACGAGCTGCTCGCCGCCGACACCGGTCGCGACCAGGCCTGGTCCGCCGCGTTGGCCGAGCAGCGCACGCTGCGTGGTCGCCACCGCGACGGGGTGGCGCAGCAGGCGTCGACCCTGCGGGAGGGTGTGGCGGTCGCGATCCGGACGCCGCTGCCGGACGAGCGCGCCGAGACCGGCCGCACCGAGCAGATCGCCGGTGAGGTGCGGGCACTCGGCGAGGGTCGCCCGACCCCGGCCCCCACGCCGACGCCGGCGTCCCGGCCGCCGCTCGCCCAGGGTCGTGAGGAGGAGCGGAACCCCGGCGCGCCCGTCGGCACGAGCGGCCCGCCGGACCCCCGCGGCCCCCAGGACGAGGCGACGGACCGCACCCGCTCCGGCGACACCCCCGCCGGTCGAGCGGGTGGCCCGGGCCGGGCCGCGGGGGAGACCCGCGACTCGGCCGGCGAGGCCGGTCGGGGGCGCGGCGGACCGGGCGACGGTGCTGGGCGTGGGGTCGCTTCCGCGGCCGACGGCGTCGGGCGTGGTGCCGGTGCGGCGGCTGAGGGTGTCGGCCGTGGGGTCGGTGAGGCGGTCGGCGGCGTCGGCCGTGGCGCGGGTGAGGCGGCGCGGGGTGCCGGGCGTGGCGTGGGGTCGGCCGCGGAAGGCGCTGGTCGTGGTGTGGCTTCAGCGGCCGACGGTGTCGGCCGTGGTGCCGGTGAGGTGGTCGGCGGTGTCGGGCGCGGCGTCGGGGAGGCCGCGGAGGGCGCTGGTGGCGGTCTGGGGGAGGCCGCTGGAGGTGCTGGTCGGGGGGTCGGTGCAGCGGCTGAGGGTGTCGGGCGAGGTGCCGGGGAGGTCGTCGGAGGTGCCAGGCGGGGGCTCGGCGAGGTGGTCGACGGCGTCGGGCGCGGTCCGGGCGGCCGCGAGGGTCGCGACGACGCGGCCCGCACCCGGGCCGCGAGCTCCGAGCCCGCCGCCGCTCAGACGGAGGAGCGTGGCGGGGTCGCAGCGGGCGGGGTGAGCCGCGCGGCGGTCCCCGAGCAGCGCCGGGGCACCGCAGGCGAGCCGACGGCCCGCGAGGTCGGTCCGGCCTCGGCGATCGCGGGACCGATGGTCCGTTCGATGACCCCCGCCTTCGCCGCGCCCGCGGTCGAGGCCGCGCTGCAGGACGCCGACCGCCGGATCGCCGAGCAGGCCGCGCCCGAGACGCGGCACGCGACGGACGACGCGGATCCCGCGCAGGTGTGGTGGCGGGCCGCGACCGGGGCGGCGGAGCCCGACCCCCGCCAGGCGGACAGCCCCTCCGAGAACCGCTCCGACCCGGACCGACGGGACCCGGGCGGCGCGAGCCCCACGAACGGCTCCGCCCGTTACCCGTCCGGCACGCACCAGGAGGCCCGCAGCGACTCCGCCGGAGGGGACCGCGTGGGCGGCACCCCCCGGGACGCCGGTCCGGACCCCGCCGCGCACGATTCGTCCACCGAAACCCCGGAGCAGCGGAGCGGCGACGCGTCGGGCAGCGGCGACTCCGACGGCGTCCGCGGGCGCGACTCGGCAGCTGACGGCTCCGGAGACGACCCCGCCCACGACTCCGGCAGCGATTCCGGCAGCGATTCCAGCAGCGACGCGAACAGCAGCGACGCGAACAGCAGCGACGCGAACAGCAGCCAGGCGAACAGCAGCCACGCGGACAGCGACTCCCGTGGTGACAGGGCGAGCAGCGAGGGCTCCGGGGGCAACGGCTGGAGTGGCGAGGGGAGCGGCGGCTCGAGCAGCGAGGGCTGGAGCGTCGAGACGGGCGGCGACCGCGGGAGCGACGAGTGGAGTGGCGACGCGTCGAGCGGCGGCTCGGGGAGCGACGGGTCCGGCGGCTGACCCGAGCGCCGCGGACGGTGCCGGTCGACGAGCGGGTGGGGTGACGACCGACGCCGCGACGACCCGGCACCGTCTCCCGCGTGGCACTACGGATCAGCCGGTCGGCGCAGGTAGCGTGGCGCCCGTGACCGCAGCACCCACGGCCCCGCAGGCTGCAGCCCTCCCCGAGCACGTCCGCGTCGCGTTCGGGGTGAAGGAGGCGATCCCGCGTCCCGTGGTGTGGGCGGGCCAACGGGCCTGGCACTGCGACGACGTCCTGCTCCGCCCCGTCGCCGACAACGCGATGGCGGCCTGGTCGGCCGGGGTCATGGAGAGCCTGGACGTGGAGGCCGTGCGCCTCGCGCGCCCCGTCCGCTCGTCGGACGGTCGGTGGGTCGTGGCGGGCTGGGCCGCCTCCCGGTTCCTGGCGGGCGCCAGCGAACCCCGCCACGACGACGTCGTCTCCGCCAGCCTCCGCCTGCACGCCGCCACCGCGACGGTGCAGCGCCCCCGCCTGCTGGACAACCGCGAGGACCTGCTCGCCCGCTCGGCCGCCGCCGCGTTCGGCGAGCGCCGCTTCGCCCTGGACGAGGCCGCGGGCGGCAGGCTGTTCGGCGAGCTGGCGGCCCACCGCCGTCCGATGAAGTCCCCGCCGCAGGTCGTGCACGGCGAGCTGTTCGGCGCCGTGCTGTTCGACGGCGACGGTGTCCCCGTCGTCCTGGACCTGGTCCCGTTCTGGCGCCCGGCCGAGTGGGCCGCGGCGGTCGTCGTCGTGGACGCCATCGCCTGGGGCGGCGCGGACGAGGGCCTGATCGACCGCTGGGCCCACCTGGACGAGTGGCCCCAGGCGCTGCTGCGCGCCGCGCTCTACCGACTGGCCCTGCACGCCCAGCACCCGGACGCCTCGGCACGCAGCGTGGCGGGTCTGGAGCGCGTCGCCGGTCTCGTCGCGGCCCGGCTCTGACTCCGACCTCACAGCCCTGACCTGCGCGTTGTGACCTCACACGACCACTGACCGCAGGTGAGCGGGCCTTTGCGCCCGTGTCACATGGCGCCACCCCGGGGTAATCCGGTCTGCCTACCGTTCGCGCATCCAAGGACGCGACCAGAGGGGCAGAGCGTGACAGCCACCGTAGATGCAGCCACCACCACGGAGGCGCAGATCGTCGACCGTGGTCCCGTGAAGGGGCGGTGGATCGGTCACTGGGATCCCGAGGACACCGGGTTCTGGGAGCGCACCGGCAAGAAGATCGCCAACCGCAACCTGTGGGCCTCGATCTTCGTCGAGCACGTCGGGTTCGCGATCTGGACGCTGTGGTCGGTCTTCGTGCTGTTCATGGGCCCGGACTACGGCGTCGACGCGGCGGGCAAGTTCTTCATCGGCGCCACGGCCACGCTGGTCGGGGCGATCCTGCGGGTGCCCTACACCTTCGCGGTGGCCTGGATGGGCGGTCGCAACTGGACCGTCATCTCCGGCCTGCTGCTGCTCATCCCCACGATCGCGGCGGCCTTCGTGCTGGAGCCCGGTACGCCCTACTGGGTGTTCGTGCTGATGGCGGCCCTCGGCGGCTTCGGCGGTGGCAACTTCGCCTCCTCGATGGCCAACATCAACGCCTTCTTCCCCGAGGGCAAGAAGGGCGCCGCGCTCGGCCTCAACGCAGGCGGCGGCAACCTCGGCGTCGCGCTCATCCAGCTGATCGGGCTGCTGATCATCGCGACGGCGGGTGCGAGCTCGCCGCGGCTGCTGCTCGCCGTCTACATCCCGCTGATCGTCATCTGCTCGATCTGCGCGGCGCTGTACATGGACAACATCTCCAGCGTCAGCAACGACAAGGGTGCGTTCAAGCTCGCGATGAGCGAGAAGGACACCGGCATCATGTCCTTCCTCTACATCGGCACCTTCGGCTCGTTCATCGGCTACTCGTTCGCCTTCGGCCTCGTGCTGCAGACCCAGTTCGGCCGCACCCCGCTGCAGGCCGCCGCGGTCACGTTCATCGGTCCGCTGATCGGCTCGTTCATCCGCCCCGTCGGCGGCTGGCTGGCGGACCGGTTCGGCGGCGCGCGGGTCAGCGCGCTCACCTACATCGCGATGGCCGTGTCCGCCCTGATCTGCATCCTGGCCTCGGGATCGAACTCGCTGGCGATGTTCACCGCGGGCTTCATCCTGCTGTTCCTGTTCTCCGGCCTGGGCAACGGCTCGACCTACAAGATGATCCCGGCGATCTTCCGTCGGCAGGCCCTGGAGCGGGTCGGCCAGGGCGTCGACCGGACGGCCGCGATGCTGCACGCCCGCCGCATCTCCAGCGCCGCGGTCGGCCTGATCGGCGCGGTCGGCGCGCTGGGCGGCCTCGCGATCAACCTGGCCTTCCGCCAGTCCTTCGCGGCCACCAAGAGCGGTGTCCCGGCGTTCTGGGCCTTCCTGGCCTTCTACCTGATCTGCGCGGTGGTGACCTACCTGGTCTACATGCGGCAGACGGCGACGGTCCGCGTCGGCGACGAGACCACCTTCGCCCGCGTCTGACCACCCCTCGCAGAACCCGCCCACCCGCCGTGTGCCCCCGCGGCGGGTGGGCCCCCGTACGGAGGTACCAGCAGTGACGAACCCCCGACACCTGGTCGTGGTCGGCAACGGAATGGTCGGCCACCGGCTGGTCACCGCGTTGCGCGACCGCGACGAGCGCGGCGAGTGGCGGGTCACCGTCCTCGGCGAGGAGTCCCGTCAGGCCTACGACCGGGTCGCCCTGTCATCCTACGTCGACGGCACGTCCGAGGAGGAGCTGCGGCTCCCGGAGCTGTCGGGATCGGACCTGCTCGACCTGCGCCTCGGCGATCCGGTCGTGTCGCTCGACCGGGACGCGCGCCGGGTCGTCACCGCCTCGGGTGTCGAGCTGACCTACGACGCGCTGGTGCTGGCCACCGGCTCCGTCCCGTTCGTCCCGCCGGTCCCCGGCAAGGACCTCCCGAACTGCTTCGTCTACCGCACGCTGGACGACCTCGACGCGATCCAGGAGGCGGCCGCGGCCGCCGTCGCGCGCCCGGGTCCCGGGCGCCGGTCCGCGGTCGTCGTCGGCGGTGGGCTCCTCGGCCTGGAGGCGGCCCGCGCGATGCGGCTGCTGGGTCTGTCGCCGCAGGTCGTCGAGATCGCGCCGCGGCTCATGCCGGTGCAGGTGGACGAGGGCGGCGGCGCCCTGCTCAAGTCGCTGGTGACCGCGCAGGACATCGCCGTGCGGACCGGGGTCGCCGTCTCGGCGATCCGCTCCGAGTCGAACCGCCTGGTCGCGACCCTGTCGGACGAGGTGGAGCTGGACGCGGATGTCGTCGTCTTCTCCGCAGGCATCCGGCCCGCGGACACACTCGCCCGCGAGTCCGGGCTGCGGATCGGCGAGCGCGGCGGCGTCTGGGTGGACTCGACGTGTCGC
Organism: Pseudonocardia xishanensis; assembly: GCF_039541715.1. Classification (NCBI taxonomy): domain Bacteria; kingdom Bacillati; phylum Actinomycetota; class Actinomycetes; order Pseudonocardiales; family Pseudonocardiaceae; genus Pseudonocardia; species Pseudonocardia xishanensis. The sequence goes on along the minus strand of NZ_BAABGT010000122.1, from coordinate 94,986 downwards.
TCGTCGGACCACGCGATCTGGGCGATCGGCGAGGTCGCCGCGCTGGAGGGCCGCACGTACGGCCTGGTGGCGCCGGGGTACGCGATGGCCGAGGTCGTCGCGGACCGGCTGCTCGGCGGCCGAGCCTCGATGACCCCGGACGAGCTGGACATGTCCACCAAGCTCAAGCTGCTCGGCGTCGAGGTGGCCAGCTTCGGGGACGCGCACGCCGCGTCGGAGGGTGCGCTCGAGGTCGTCGTCAACGACCCGGTGGCGGGCACCTACTCCAAGCTCGTGGTGTCCGACGACGCGCAGACCCTGCTCGGCGGAGTGCTCGTCGGGGACGCCTCGAAGTACTCCACGCTCCGCCCGATGGTCGGTCTAACGCTTCCCGCCGACCCGGTCGCGATGATCGCGCCCGGCGGCGTCGAGCTGGGGGCGGACGCACTGCCGGACTCCGCGCAGATCTGCTCCTGCAACGCGGTGACCAAGGGCGCGCTCAAGAGCGCCATCCACGCGGACGGCTGCACCACGGTCGCGGACCTCAAGACCTGCACCAAGGCGGGCACCAGCTGCGGGTCCTGCATCCCGCTGCTCAAGAAGATGCTGGTCACCGAGGGTGTCGAGGTCTCGAAGGCGCTCTGCGAGCACTTCGCCTTCTCCCGCGCCGAGCTGTTCCAGATCATCGCCTCGACGGGCCTGCGGACCTTCACCGAGGTCGTCGAGCGGCACGGCACGGGGCGCGGCTGCGATCTCTGCAAGCCCGCCGTCGCCTCGATCCTGGCCTCGCTCGGCGGCGGCCACATCCACGACGGCGAGCAGGCCGCCCTGCAGGACACCAACGACCACTTCCTCGCGAACATGCAGCGCAACGGCACCTACTCGGTCGTCCCGCGCATCGCGGGCGGCGAGATCACGCCGGAGGGCCTGATCGTGATCGGGGAGGTCGCGCGGGACTTCGGGCTGTACACCAAGATCACCGGTGGGCAGCGGATCGACATGTTCGGCGCCCGCGTCGAGCAGCTGCCCGCGATCTGGAAGCGCCTGGTGGACGCCGGGTTCGAGTCCGGGCACGCCTACGGCAAGTCGCTGCGCACGGTGAAGTCCTGCGTCGGCTCGTCCTGGTGCCGGTACGGGGTGCAGGACTCGGTCGGCATGGCGGTGCTGCTGGAGCTGCGCTACCGCGGGCTGCGCAGCCCGCACAAGCTCAAGTCCGGCGTCTCGGGCTGCGCCCGCGAGTGCGCGGAGGCCCGGTCCAAGGACTTCGGCGTGATCGCCACGGAGAAGGGCTGGAACCTCTACGTCGGCGGCAACGGCGGCGCGACCCCCCGGCACGCGGAGCTCCTCGTCCAGGACGTGGACCAGGAGACCCTGATCCGCACCATCGACCGCTTCCTCATGTTCTACATCCGCACCGCGGACCGGCTGCAGCGCACCGCGCCGTGGCTGGAGGAGCTGGAGGGCGGGCTGGACCACCTGCGCTCCGTGATCGTCGACGACTCGCTGGGAATCGGCGCGGAGCTGGACGCGGCCATGGCCCGGCACGTCGAGAACTACGCCGACGAGTGGCGGGGGGTCCTGGAGGACCCGAAGAAGCTGGAGCGCTACGTCTCCTTCGTCAACGACCCGGCCACCCCCGACCCCACGATCTCGTTCGTGACCGAGCGCGGCCAGCCCGTTCCGACGCCGCGGGCGGGCGATCCCGTCCTGATCGGCATCCCCTCGATGATCAGCCGAGAGGTGCGCGCATGACCACCACGTCCGAGATCGTCCGGCTGCCCGAGACGCGCGACGAGTGGCGCTGGCACACCGTCTGCCCGCTGGAGCGGCTGCTGCCGGAGCGGGGCGTCGCCGCCCTCTTCGGCGAGGTCCAGGTCGCCGTCTTCCGGCTGCACGACGACCGGCTCTTCGCCATCGGCAACATCGACCCCCGGACCGGGGCGGCCGTGCTGTCCCGCGGGATCGTCGGTGACCGGGGCGGCGAGCCGACCGTGGCGTCCCCGCTCTACAAGGAGGCGTTCAGCCTGGTCGACGGCCGCTGTCTGGACGTCGAGGGCCGCTCGGTGCCCAGCTACCCCGTCCGCGCATGCAACGGGAATGTTCAGATCGGGTTACCGTGACGGTCCTCGCGTTCAGGATCCCCTCGATGATGGCGGAGAATGACCCGATGAGCGCCCCCACCACATCAGAGGCGCCCGTTCCCGCGCTGGCAGGCTTCACCGTCGGCGTGACGGCGGCTCGTCGCGCCGAGGAGCTGGGCACCATGCTCGAACGCCGCGGCGCGTGCGTGCAGCACGGACCCTCGATCCGGATCGTCCCGCTGGCGGACGACGCGGACCTCGAGGAACGCACCCGTGACCTCATCGCCCGCCCCCCGGACATCACCGTCGCGACGACCGGGATCGGCTTCCGCGGCTGGATCGAGGCCGCGGACGGCTGGGGTGTCGGCGAGGCCCTGCTGGACGCGCTGAGCAAGAGCCAGGTGCTCGCCCGCGGCCCGAAGGCGCGCGGCCAGATCCGCGCGTCGGGGCTGACCGAGGTGTGGTCGCCGACCTCCGAGTCCTCCGCCGAGGTGCTGGACTACCTGCTCGAGGAGGGGGTGGACGGGCGTCGGATCGCGGTGCAGCTGCACGGCGAGCCGTTGCCGGACGTCGTCGAGGCGCTGGAGCTCGCCGGGGCCGAGGTCGTGCAGGTGCCGGTGTACCGCTGGGTGCCGCCGGAGAACCTCACCCCGATGGACCGGCTCACCGACACCGTGCTGGCCGGCGGGATCGACATCCTCACCTTCACCTCCGCGCCCGCCGCGGCGTCGCTGCTCGCGCGGGCGGCGGAGCGCGGCCTGCGGGACCAGCTCGTCACCGCGATGCGGATGAAGGTCCTGGTGGTGTGCGTCGGGCCGGTCACGGCCGCGCCGCTCGAAGCCGTGGACGTCCCCACGCTGCAGCCCCCGCGTTCGCGCCTCGGGGCGATGGTCCGCGCGCTGGAGTCCGAGGCGCCCTCGCTGGCCCGGCGCCTCCCGATCGCCGGACACACCCTGGAGCTGCGGGGCCACGCCGTCCTGGTCGACGGCGAGCTGAAGTCCCTGCCGCCCACCGGCATGGCACTGCTGCGGGTCCTCGCCCGCAGGCCCGGTCGCGTGGTGTCCCGCGCGGAGCTGCTCAAGGCGCTTCCCGGCGGCGGGGACGACGAACACGCCGTCGAGACGGCCATGGCCCGCCTCCGCTCCGCCCTCGGCGGTTCGAAGCTGATCCAGACCGTGGTGAAGCGGGGCTACCGCCTGGCACTCGACCCCAACGCGGGCCCGTCCCCCCTGGGCGGCCACTGCGTCTCGGGAGACGACCGATGACCCCCGCCCCCACCCGCGAAAGGGCCACCCCCGCCCGCGAAAGACACACCCCCGCCCGCGAGAGGGACACCATCGCCCGCGAGGGGAACACCAGCGCTCGTCAGTCCGACGCCGGTGTCCGAGGGATGGTCTCGGGGATGGGCGTCGCGGTGGTCGAGGTCCTTCGGTGAGCACACCGCTGGTGCTGGTCGCCCACGGATCGCGGTCGGACGCTGCGGACGCGGTGGTCCAGGCGATCGCCCGCGCCGCCCGGGAGCGGCTCGGGATCGAGGTGCGGGTCGCGTACGTGGACGTCCGGCGTCCCTCCGTGATCGACGCCGTCGAAGGTCTGACCGAGGCGGTCGTCCTCCCCGCGTTCCTGGCCTCCGGCTACCACGTGCGCACCGACCTGCCCGCTCAGCTGGAGATGGCGGGCGTCTCGCCCGCCCGGTTCGTGGTCACACCGGCGCTGGGGCCGGATCCGCTGCTGGTCAGGGCGGCCCTCGCCCGGCTCGCCGACGCCGGACACCGGATCGGCGACACCGTGGTCCTGGCTGCGGCGGGCTCGTCCGACCCCGCCGCCCTTGCGGAGGTCGGCGCCACGGGCCGGATGCTGTCCGAGGCGGTCGGTCGCCCGGTCGCGGTCGGCTTCGCGGCCACCGCGACCCCCCGCATCGAACCCCTGGTCGCGAGCTTGCGCGCCGCTGGTGCGCGACGGATCTCGGTGGCCTCGTGGCTGCTCGCGCCCGGGGTCTTCCACAGCCGGCTGCTCGCGGCGGGCGCCGACGTGGTCGGCGAACCCCTGGGCGCCCACCCCGCCGTGCTCGACGCGCTCGTCGCCCGCTACCGGGTGGGAGCGGGAGCGGTCCTGACGGCGGCGTGACGTCGTCCGGCACCGACCTGGCCGACCGGACCCCGTCCGGCCCGACACGCACGGACTGGGCCCCGCCCGGCCTGACGCTGCCCGTCTGCACAGGGCCCCATTCCGGGGCCGCAGTTCGGTGACGCCCTCAAGGGCGGCGGTCCTTCGGGAGGCGGCCGTCGACCAGCAGGACCCCCTCGGCCCGAAGCCGGGCCGCCTGCTCCTGTGCCACGTGCGGGGCGCAGGTGCCGTCCGCCCGCAGGACGCGATGCCAGGGCAGGTCGTGGCTGTCCTCCGCGAGGATGCGGCCCACGAGCCGGGCTCGGCCGGGCAGCCCGGCATCGGCGGCGACCGTGCCGTAGGTGCTGGTCCGACCCGGTGGGATGGCCCGGACCGCGTCCCGGATGCGCTCGTGGTCCGCTTCGCTGATCACCCGAGGAACTCCCGGATCAGGGCCGCGGACTCCTCGGGGCGCTCCAGGTAGACCATGTGGCCGGTGTCGACGGGCCGCACGGTGAGATCGTCTCCCAGTTCGGCCGCGCAGGACGCCAGCCACTCCTCCGACACGAAGTCCGCCTTCGTGGCGGGCACGACCAGGGTTCGCGTGCCCGCGGGCGGGACCTCCGCCGGACGCGCCATCTCGCCCCATGCCGCGATCACCGACGCGCGGGAGTACCGCCAGCGCCACGCGCCCGCGCGCTCCTCGAGATGGGCCTCGACCTCGGCGTCCACCCACTGGTCGGCCACACCCGCCCAGCTCTCCGCCTTGGCGACCCGGGCGGCGGCCACATCGGGGTAGGACTCGTCCGCCCGGGTCTCCTCCGCGGTCTCCAGCATGTCCAGGGCATCGAGCCCGAGCGCAGGATCGACCAGCACGAGCGCACTGAGCCGCTCCGGTGCGGCGCGCGCCAGGTGCACGGCGATCGCCCCGCCGAAGGAGTGCCCGACGACCGCCGCCCGCTCGACGCCCTGCGCGTCCAGCACGGCGATCGCATCCGCCACGTGCTGCTCCAGACGCCACGGGGGCACCCACGGCGACCGCCCGTGGCCCCGCAGGTCCGGCGCGATCCACCGCAGGCCCGTCAGCTGCTCGGTCAGCGGACGGAAGCGCAGGCCGTGCCCGGTGACGCCGTGCAGCGCGAGCACGGGCGGGCCCTCGGGATCGCCGGCGAGATGGACGTGCAGGGGAGGAGCGGACATGGCGATGATCGTGCCAGGCGTCCCCGACGGTCCGCGACGGTTTCCCGCCCGCCTGTGGACAACCCGGCGGCCGGCGCACCGATCCGCACCCTCGACGCCCACCTGTGGACAACTCCCGGATCTCGGCCGGAAGCGTCGGGGCGGCGTGGTCTCATCGTGGCCATGACACCCACACCCGATCCGGACCGCCCCGTCGGCGGGGGACGCGCCCCGGCGGCGGAGGGCCCGCTGCTGGTGCGTCCCGCGCGGCCGCAGGTGGGCGAGCCGGAGTGGGCGGGAGCGGCGCGTCGGGTCGTCGAGCACACGGCGGGCCCGCTGCGGGTGATCGGCGGCCCCGGCACCGGAAAGACCTCGGTCCTGCTGGCGAGTGTGGCCCGGCGGATCCGGGAGGGGGTGGACCCGGGGCGGGTCCTGGTGCTCGTCGGCAGCAGGCGGGCGGCGTCGGACCTGCGGGAGCGGCTGGTGCGGGCGGTGCTGCCCGCGGGCGCGGGGCTGCAGCGGACCACCCGGGAGATGCTCGTGCGCACCGTGCACTCCTATGCGTTCGGGATCATGCGGCTGCACGCGGCGCGGGCCGGGGACCCGCCACCGCGCCTCCTTGCGGGTGCGGAGCAGGACGCGGTGGTCCGTGACCTGCTGGCCGGGGAGCTGGCCAACTGGAACGGCACCGTCCCCGGATCGGGCTGGCCCGACCGGATCCGGGCCGCGCTCGGCGTGCCGGCGTTCGCGGGGGAGCTGCGGGAGCTGTTGTTGCGCGCGGAGGAGCGGGGCCTCGGGCCGGAGGAGCTCCTCGCGCTGGGCACCCGGCACGGCGTGCCCGAGTGGGAGGCGGCCGGGCGGTTCTTCCGCACCTACGAGCAGGTCATCCTGCTCCGGGGGGCGGTGGGTAGGGCCGCACCCCAGGCGACGGCCCCGGCGTTGGACTCGGCCGAGCTGGTGGCCGCGGCGCTGGACGCGCTGGCCTTCGACCCCGAGCTCCTCGCCGCGGAGCGCGAACGGGTCCGCCACCTGTACGTGGACGACGCGCAGGACCTCGACCCCCAGCAGCTGGAGCTGGTCCGGGTACTGGCCCGTACCGCCACCAGCACCCTCCTCGCCGGGGACCCGGACCAGGCGGTCCTGGGGTTCCGCGGCGCCGATCCGGAGGGCCTGCGCGCGGTCGAGGCGCCGACCGAGACCCTCACCGTGGACCACCGCCAGCGGGACGCGGTGCGGGCGGCGGGATCCCGACTCGCGTCCCGCCTCGCAGGCTCGGGCGAGGGCAGGCTCCGGATCGCGCCGCCGGAGGCGGGCGACCCCGCCGATCCCGCCGACCCCGGCAGCGTTCTCGTCCGCACCTTCACCTCGGCGGCCACCGAGGCGGCCTGGATCGCCGACCGGCTCCGCCGGGCCCACCTGCTCGAGGGGGTCCCGTGGTCGGAGATGGCGGTCCTGTCCCGCTCGGCCCGGCGGACCCTGCCCGCGTTGCGCCGGGCGCTGGTCGCGGCGGGGGTCCCGATCGCGGCGCCGCCCGAGGAGCTCCCCCTCGCCCGCCAGCCCGCGGTCCTGCCGTTCCTGCTGGTCCTGCGGGCGGCCACGCGCCCGGAGTCGATCGACGCGGACGTGGCCACCGCGCTGCTGACCTCGGTGCTCGGGGCGGGGGACCCGATGCGGATGCGCAGGCTGCGACGGGGCCTTCTCCGCCTGCACGCGGCCGCGGGGCGCCGGAGTGCCGAGGACCCCTGGGCAGCCCCCGCAGCCCCCGCAGCCGCAGCCCCCGCAGCGCCCACCGTCGGAGCGCCCACCGCCGGTGCGCCCGACCCCTCGGCGTCGAGCGGCACGGCGGCCGCAGACTCCCCACCCACCCCCGAGGACGCCGAGCGCGCCGGATCGGACCCCCTGCTCGTCGAGGCGTTGCGCGCCGCGGCGGCGGGGCGTCCCGATCCCCTCACCGCGCTCCCGCCCGGCGACTCCGCGCCCCTGCGTGCGGTCTCCACCCTGCTCGCCACCGCCGCGGCGGTCGCGGGGGAGGGGCGGAGCGTGGAGGAGGTGCTCTGGCAGGTCTGGGACCGCTCCGGACTCGCGCGCAAGTGGGCCGGGGCGAGCGCCCGCGGCGGCCCGGTCGGCGCCGCGGCGGACCGGGACCTCGACGCGGTCCTCGCCCTGTTCGAGGCCGCCGCACGCTACACCGACCGGCTGCCCGGAGCGGACGTCGCGGGTTTCGCGGAGTACCTGGGGGACCAGCACCTCCCCGGCGACACCGGGGCCGTCGCCGCGCCGCGGGAGGAGGCGGTCGCGCTGCTCACCGCGCACGCCTCGCGCGGGCGGGAGTGGGAGGTCGTGGCGGTCCCGGGGGTGCAGGAGGGCAGCTGGCCGGACCTGCGGCTGCGGGGCAGCCTGCTCGGCAACGAGCGACTCGTCGACGTGGTGGCGGGCGTCGCGGACCCGGCGGACGGGGTGTCCCGCACCGCGCCGCTGCTGGCGGAGGAGCGCAGGCTCTTCTACGTCGCCTGCACCCGGGCGAAGCGGACTCTGCTGGTCAGCGCGGTGCACGCCGAGGACGAACAGCCCTCCCGCTTCCTCGACGAGCTCGATCCGCTCCCCGCGGACGCGGCCGAGGGCCGCACACCCACCCGGCCCGGTCGGGCCCTGGTCCTGGCCGAGCTCGTCGGCGAGCTGCGTCGCGCGGTCGCCGAGTCGGACCACGGGGACCCGGACCGCATGGCGCGGCGGCGCCGGGCCGCGCTGCAGCTCGCGCGACTGGCCGAGGACGGCGTGCCGGGCGCGCGCCCGGAGGACTGGTACGGCCTCGCCGAACCCTCGGCGGAGGATCCGCTGCGTGCACCCGGCGAGGTCGTGCCGGTGTCTCCCTCCGATGTGGACAGGATTCTGGCCTGTCCGCTGCGCTGGGTGCTCGAGCGGCACGGCGGGGCGGAGATCGGGGCCCTGTCCGCGGTGACGGGCTCGCTGGTGCACGCGCTGGTGCAGGCGGGTGCGGCGGGTGCCGACCCCGCCGAGATCGATGCCGCTCTGCGGGCCGCCTGGGCCCGGCTGGACGCGGGCGCGCCGTGGTACAGCCGTCGGGAGCTGGCCCGCGTCCGCGGGATGCTCGCCGGCTTCGACCAGTGGCTGCGCGAGAGCCGCGCGGCGGGGCTGCGGCTGGTCGCCGTCGAGCACCCGGTCCAGCTGGACATCGAGGGGGACGACCCGGACCAGGTCGAGGTGGGGGAGCCGCGGCCCACCATCCGGCTGCGCGGCCGGGTGGACCGCCTCGAGGTGGACGACGCGGGTCGCGCCGTGGTGGTGGACGTCAAGACCGGGCGGACCGCGGTCAGTGCGGCCTCGGCGGCCGAGCACCCGCAGCTCGCGGTCTACCAGCTGGCCGCGACCTTGGGCGCATTCTCGGACCTGCTCGGCGAGGGTGCGCAGCCCGGGGGTGCCCGGCTGGTCTTCGTCGCGGACCGCAGTGCCAAGGGTTCACCCAAGGAGAAGGACCAACCCCCGCTCGAGGGCGAGGCGGTCGGCCACTGGCTGGCCGAGGTGCGGGAGGCGGCCGGGCAGACCAGCGGTCCGGCCTACGTCGCGCGGGTCGGACCGGACTGCGACCGATGCCCCGTTCGGACGAGTTGCCCCGCGGTCGAGTCCGGTCGCCCGGTGGTCGACCCGTGAGCCCGGCGGGCCGAGTGGTCGCCCAGCCGCACCGGGCGCGCCGTTGGCGGGTCGGTGCGTTCGCAAGCAGCGTCCACCTAGTACGGTTCGTCCTCGTTCCCCACACCCCGCCGTGCCGTTGCTCCCCCTCACCGGCGCGCCCCGAGGAGGCCCTACCCCGTGTCCCGTCTGCGTACGCGCGCTCTCGCCGTGGCGGTCGCGGGCGCCCTGTCCGCGCTGCTCGCGGGCTGCGGGTCCGCGGCCGAGCCCGAACTCCGGACCTCGCCGGACTCCCAGGGGGCCGCCCTGGCCGCGCCGACGACCACGGTCGCGCCGACCACGTCCACTCCGCCGCCCACCACGACCACCACCACCCGCCCCCCGCGCACGACCACGACCACCCCGAAGCCCCGGGCGGCCGCACACCAGGCGGCGGCCGCGCCCGCCACCCCCGGGATCGCCTGGGTGCCCGCGGGTGGGGACGAGTTCGGCGGCGGCGCGGTCGACGGTGGCTCCTGGAACGTCTACGACTCGAAGGGCGCCTTCGGCAACGGCCGCCGGACACCGGACGCCGTCACCCAGGGGGACGGCGTCCTCACGATCACCGGCCGGGCGGCGGACGGCGGCACCTCGGGCGGCATCGGCATGAAGAAGGGCCAGCTGTACGGCCGCTGGGAGTTCCGGGCGCGCACGGACAAGGGCGTCGGGTTCGGCTCGGCGATCCTGCTGTGGCCGGACTCCGAGAAGTGGCCGGACGACGGCGAGCTGGACATGATGGAGGTTCCGAGCGAGAACCGGAACGCCGCCCACACGATCATCCACTGGGGGGCGGGCAACCAGACGTTCGGTGGCGCGACCCCGGGCGACTTCTCCCAGTGGCACACCTTCGCCTTCGAGTGGCTGCCGGACCGGCTCACGATGTACGTCGACGGGGCCAAGACCTTCGAGACCGTCGACCCGGCCATGATCCCCACGAAGCCGATGCACGCCACCATCCAGCTCGACCAGGGCCCCGCCCCGGGCTGGCTCGCGGCGCCGCCGGAGGGCGGGCCGGACATCCGGCTGCAGGTGGACTACCTCCGCATCTCCTCCCTCCCGGGGCAGCCCGCGTAGGACCGTCAGGGGTGTCCGGTAGACAGGTCCCCGTGACGATCGCCGCCGGCCTGCTCGCCCCCGCGGTGCTCGCGCGCGCGCTGGGGCTACCCGAGCCCACCGAGGAGCAGGCCGCGGTGATCGCGGCGCCCCCGGAGTCCGCGCTGGTCGTGGCGGGGGCCGGGGCGGGCAAGACCGAGACCATGGCCGCGCGCGTGGTCTGGCTGGTCGCGACCGGACAGGTGCTCCCGGAGCAGATCCTCGGGCTGACCTTCACCCGCAAGGCCGCCCAGCAGCTGGGCAGCCGCGTCCGCTCCCGGCTGCGCAGGCTGGCGGGCTCCCCGCTGTTGGACGAGCTGGACCCCGGGGGCGGTCGACGGGCCGCGCTGACGGCGGGCGAGCCGACCGTCGCGACCTACCACGCCTACGCCGGGCGGCTGGTGTCCGAGCACGCGCTGCGGCTGCCCGCCGAGCCCGCCTCGCGGCTGCTCGGGCAGACGGCGTCGTGGCAGCTCGCGCACCGCGTCGTCAGCTCGTGGGCGGCGGACCTGGAGGTGGACCGGGTCCCCGCGACCGTGACCGGTTACCTGCTGGCGCTGGCCGGGGAGCTGGGGGAGCACCTCGTCGAGCCGGAGCGGCTGCGGCGGTTCACCGCCGAGCTGCTGGAGATCATGGAGACCGCGCCGCCCGCCAAGCGGCAGCGCGCGGACCCGTCGCAGAAGTACAGGGACAAGATGTTCGCGCAGCGGCTGCGCACGGAGCTGCTGCCGCTGGTGGAGGAGTACGCGCGGCGGAAGGCCGCCGAGCGCGCGATGGACTTCTCCGACCAGCTCGCGATCGCGGCGCGCGTCGCCGAGGCCCGACCGGAGGTCGGGGAGATCGAGCGCGGCCAGTACCGAGCGATCCTGCTGGACGAGTACCAGGACACCGGGCACGCCCAGCGCGTGCTGTTGCGCGCGCTGTTCGGCCGCATCCCCGGGGAGGAGGTCCGCGCCGAGCCGCTGGCCGTCACGGCGGTCGGGGACCCCTGTCAGTCGATCTACGGCTGGCGCGGGGCGAGCGCGGGCAACCTCGCCCGCTTCCGCACCGACTTCCCGCGTCCGGACGGGGAGCCCGCGGACCAGTACGGCCTGCTGACCAGCTTCCGGAACCCGGCCGAGGTCCTCGACCTGGCCAACGTCGTGTCGGAGCCCCTGCGCAGCGAGGCCGTCTCCGTCGGGGCGCTGCGACCCGGCTCGCGGGCGGTGCCGGGGGACGTGCGGGTCGCGCTGCACGCGGACGTCGTCGACGAGGTCGCCTGGGTCGCGGACGGCATCGCCGAGCAGTGGCGGGACCGGGAGAAGCCGCCCACGAGCGCGGTCCTGGTGCGCCGTCGCGGGGACATGGACGCGCTGGCCGCCGCACTGCGCGAGCGCGGGCTGCCGGTCGAGGTCGTCGGGCTCGGTGGGCTGCTGGACACCCCGGAGGTCCGGGACCTGGTCAGCGCGTTGAAGATCGTCGCGAACCCGCTCGCGGGCCCGGCGGCCGTCCGGCTGCTCACCGGGGCGCGCTGGCGGATCGGGGTCGCGGACCTGGCGGCCCTGTGGAGGCGGGCCCGCGAGCTCGTCCCGCCGCTGCCCGCGCGGCCCGGCCCGCTGCCCCCCGCCGAGCTGGCCCTCGGCGCGCTTCCCGGGGAGCAGGCCGAGCAGGCGGGCCTGGTGGACGCACTGGACGACCCCGGTCCCGCCGAGAGCTACTCCGAGGCCGGGTTCGCCCGGATCCGCAGGCTCGCGCGGGAGCTGTCGTGGCTGCGGGGGCGGGCGTCGGCGCCGCTGTCGGACCTGGTGGCGGACGTCGAGCGGGTGCTGGTGCTGGACGTCGAGACCGCCGCCCGCCCCGGCCCCGCGGGCCGGGCCCATCTGGACGCGTTCGCCGACGTGGTGGCGGACTTCGCCGCGGGCGCCGAGGTGTCGAGCCTGCCCGCGCTGCTGGACTACCTGGACACCGCCGAGCAGGCGGAGGACGGCCTGTCCCCGGGGGAGGTCGAGGTCGCCGAGGACCGGGTGCAGATCCTCACCGTGCACGCGGCGAAGGGCCTGGAATGGGAGGTCGTGGCCGTCCCGCACCTGGTCACGCAGGTGTTCCCGGGGCGCCGGATGTCCGGGAGCTGGATCACCGCCGTCGCCGAGCTGCCCGTGCCGCTGCGGGGGGACGCGGACGACCTGCCGGGCCTGTACATCCCACCCGCGCCGGATCGCAAGCAGGTCGAGCTCGCGCTGGAGGAGCACGAGGCGGGGCTGGAGGAGCGGCGACGGACCGAGGAGCGGCGGCTGTTCTACGTCGCGCTCACCCGGTCCGAGCGAGTGTTGCTCTGCTCGGGGCACCACTGGGGAGCCACGGGCTCCACGCCGCGCGGGCCGTCGGAGTTCCTCACCACGCTGACCACCGTGGTCACGCCCGAGGTCTGGGCGGATCCGCCCGAGCCGGAGGCCGAGAACCCCGTCCTCGCCCGAGAGGTCACCGCGCTCTGGCCCGCGGACCCGCTCGGGGCGCGGTCGGCCGCGGTGCACGAGGGCGCGGAGCTGGTGCGTGAGGCGCTGAGGCAGCGTGAACGCGGCAGGCGGGCGGAGCGGCGGCGGGCGCGGAACACCGACCAGCTCAGCTTCGAGCTCGAGGAACCGGAGCCGGTGGAGGACCCGGACCCCGAGGGCTGGGCCGCGGACGTGGACGTCCTGCTGGCCGAGCGCGCCGCGGGGATCGCCCGCCCGACCGTCGCGCTGCCGGGGCAGGTCAGCGTGAGCCAGCTCGTGGAGCTCGCGGCGGACGCCGAGGCGTTCGCCGCGGGTCTGCGGCGGCCGATGCCGCTGCCGCCCAACCCGCACGCCCGGCGCGGCACGGCGTTCCACTCCTGGCTGGAGCAGCGGTTCGGCGCGGAGAAGCTGCTGGACGTCGACGAGCTGCCCGGTGCCGCGGACGACCAGAGCGCGGGGGACGCGGCCCTCGAGGAGCTGCAGGAGGCGTTCCTGGCCAGCGAGTGGGCCGACCGGGTGCCCGTCGAGGCGGAGGTGGCGTTCGAGGCCGTGCTCGCCGGGGTCGCGGTGCGCGGCCGGATGGACGCCGTGTTCGCGGACCCGGACGGCGGGTTCACCGTCGTCGACTGGAAGACCGGCGCGGTACCGGAGGCGGACCGGTGGCAGGCCGTGGGCGTGCAGCTGGCGATGTACCGGCTGGCCTGGGCGGCGCTGGCGGGCGTCGAGCCGGAGCGGGTCCGCGCGGCCTTCCACTACGTGCGTGAGAACGCCACGCTGCGCCCCGCCGACCTCATGTCCGTCGCGGAGCTGGAGCACCTGGTGCGGCCGGAATGACGGACGGGGCACCCCCTCCGCGGAGGGGGTGCCCCGTCGTCGGGGGTCGGGTCAGTGCGCGACGGCCTTCTCCGCGCCCGCGCCGGTCAGGGACCGGACCTCCATCTCCGCGGCCCTCTTCAGGTCGGCCTTCTCCTTCGACAGCACGGTGCCGAGGTAGCCGAGCAGGAAGGACAGCGGGATCGAGACCAGGCCCGGGTTGTCCAGCGGGAACCAGTGGAAGTCCACGCCCTGGATCATCGAGGCGCTGCGCCCGGTCACCGGGTCCACCGGCTTGCCGGACACGACGGGCGAGAACACGATCAGCACCAGCGTGATCGTGAGACCGCCGTAGATGCTCCACAGCGCGCCCTGGGTGTTGAACCGCTTCCAGAACAGCGAGTAGAGGATCGTCGGGAGGTTCGCGGACGCGGCGACGGCGAAGGCCAGCGCCACCAGGAAGGCGATGTTCTGCCCGTTGGCCAGGATGCCGCCGAGGATCGCGACGATGCCGATCACCACGGCCGTCCGGCGGGCGATCCTCACCTCGGTGCGCTGCTCGTCCTGCACCTGGCCGTGCTTGATCACGTTGATGTAGATGTCGTGGGCGAAGGAGGCCGACGCGGTGATCGTCAGGCCCGCGACGACGGCGAGGATCGTAGCGAACGCGACGGCCGCGATCAGGCCGAGCAGGACCGTGCCGCCGAGCTCGTAGGCCAGCAGCGGGGCCGCGGAGTTCGCCGCCCCGGGCGCCTTCTTGATCACGTCCGGGCCCACGAGCGCCCCGGCGCCGAAGCCCAGGACCAGCGTGAACAGGTAGAAGACGCCGATCAGCCAGATCGCCCAGGTCACCGAGCGGCGGGCCTCCTTGGCCGTCGGGACGGTGTAGAAGCGCATCAGGATGTGCGGCAGGCCCGCGGTGCCGAGCACCAGGGCGAGGCCGAGTGAGATGAAGTCCAGCCGGGTGGTGCCGCTCTTGCCGTACTGGGCGCCCGGGCTCAGCAGCTTCTCGCCGAGGGACCCGACCTGCGTCACGGCGTCACCCATCAGCGCCGACAGGTTGAAGCCGAAGAGGGTGAGCACCCACAGGGTCATCACACCCGCGCCGATGATCAGCAGGACGGCCTTGATGATCTGCACCCAGGTCGTGCCGCGCATACCGCCGATCAGCACGTAGGCGATCATCAGCGCGCCGACGATGGCGATGACGATGGACTGCCCGGTCTTGGACTTGATGTCCAACAGCAGTGCGACGAGCCCGCCCGCCCCGGCCATCTGGGCCAGCAGGTAGAAGAAGGACACGGCCAGCGTCGAGGTGGCCGCCGCCGCACGCACGGGCCGCTGCTTCATGCGGAAGGCCAGCACGTCGCCCATCGTGTACTTGCCGGTGTTGCGCAGCAGCTCCGCGACCAGCAGCAGGGCCACCAGCCAGGCGACCAGGAAGCCGATCGAGTAGAGGAAGCCGTCGTAGCCGTAGAGCGCGATGGCGCCCGCGATGCCCAGGAACGACGCGGCGGACAGGTAGTCCCCGGAGATCGCGATGCCGTTCTGCGGGCCGGTGAAGCCGCCGCCCGCGGTGTAGAAGTCCTTGGCGCCGCTGCTCGCGCGCTTGCTGACCCGGATGACGATGGCCAGCGTGATCACGACGAAGACGGCGAAGATCCCGATGTTGAGGTACGGGTTCGAGCCGTCGATGGAGGCGGACTGGGCGAGGGTCACTTCGCGCCTCCCTCGATCTCCTCACGGATGGCGGTGGCGTGCGGGTCGAACTTCTTGTCCGCCCACTTCACGTACCAGGTCGTGATCGCGAAGGTGGACACGAACTGCAGCAGCCCGAAGACCAGCCCGACGTTGATGTTGCCGACCAGCTTGATCGCCATGAAGGAGGGTGCGTAGCTGGCGAGCAGGACGTAGAGCAGGTACCAGGCCAGGAAGCCGACGGTCAGCGGGAAGACGAAGCGGCGCAACCTGCTCCGCAGGGCCTGGAACTCCGGGCTCGCCTGGACCGTTTCCCAGTCGGGCTCAGCGCTCGTCGTCCGGGCTTCCGGTGGTGGGGTCTCGGTGCTCACGGGTGCCTCCTTGCACGGGTCGCTGCGGATAGGAGAAGGGCACCGGGCGCAGAAGGGAAGTAACGCACGACACACCGCCACGTCGACCGACGAGCGGCCGACGAACGGTCGCGAAACGCGACGAACGGTCAGGCCTCGTCGAGGTGCAACCGCAGCATGGTGGCCTCCGAGCCCGCCGCCGGGCGCCCCCGCAGCGAGACGACGATCATCGTCAGGAAGGCGAGCGGGACGGAGAAGAGCGCGGGCTGGCCGAGCAGCAGGGCCGCCAACCCGGGATCCGGACGCACCACGAGCCCGGTCGCCATCACTCCCGCCGAGGACGCCAGGCCCAGCGCCATCCCGGCGAACGCGCCCCGCGCCGTGAGTCCCCGCCACCAGATCCCCAGCACCAGCATCGGGCAGAAGGTCGAGGCCGCCACCGCGAACGCCGACGTCACGACGGCGCCGACGTCGATCCGCACGGCGGGCAGGGCGCACAGCACGATCACGCCCGCCGCGAGCAGCGCGGTGAGCCGCAGCCTGCGCAGCGACCCGGGCAGCAGGTCGTGCGCGACGGCCCCGGCGAGGGCCAGCAGCAGACCCAGCGACGTCGCGAGGAACGCGGCGAAGGCGCCCGCGGTCAGCAGCGCCGTGAACACGTCCCCGGTGGTCCCGCCGTCCACCCTGGACGGCAGCGCGACGACGGCGGTGTCCGTCGCCCCGGACAGGTACAGCTCCGGGAGCAGGACTCCGCCCAGCAGGCCGTACACCACGGTGAACACGTAGAACGAGCCCAGCAGCCCCACCGTGATCGCGGCGGTCCGGCGGGCCGCGCGGCCGTCCGGGCTGGTGTGGAACCGGACGATCACGTGCGGCAGGCCCATGGTCCCCAGCGCGGTGGCGACCAGGATCGACCAGGTGGCCAGCAGGGGATGGCCGTTGCCCGCGTCGAGCAGGGGGCGCTGCCAGGTGTCGCTGCCGGGCAGGGCCGACCCGGCGATCTTCGGCACGGCGGCGCCCTCGGGGAAGACCCAGGTGGCCTCGGCGGGCGCGACGTGCTCGCCCGGTCCCAGGAGCCGGGGCACGCCGGCGGCGAGCACCGTGACCGGCTCGGTGACCTGCAGCCGGGTGTCCAACCGGAAGGTCACCTCGGTGGACCGCGGGAAGGTCGAGTACTCGGCGGGCCGCAGCGCCTCCGTGCGGGTGTCCGCGCCGACCGCGATCAGCAGCCACACCGCGGGGACGATGAACAACACCAGCTTGAGGACGAACTGGAAGGCCTGGACGTAGGTCGCCGCCCGCATCCCGCCCAGCGCGAGCGTGACGCTCACCGCCACCCCCGACACCACGATCCCCACCCAGTACGGCGTGCCGCTGACCAGCGTCAACACCTGACCGGCCGCGGTGAACTGGGGGACCAGGTACAGGCCCGCGATCACCAGCACGACCAGCGCGGAGAACCGTCGCAGCCGGGTGGAGCCGAGTCGGGCCTCCGCGAAGTCCGGGACGGTGAGCGCGCCGGTCCGCCGCATCGGCGCCGCCACGAGCACGAGCATCAGCAGGTACCCCGCGGTGAACCCGACCGGGTACCAGAGGGCACCGACGCCGTTCTTCACCACGAGCCCGGCGATCCCCAGGAACGACGCCGCGGACAGGTACTCCCCGGACACCGCGGCCGCGTTGAGCGTGGGCGACACCCGGCGGGAGGCGACCAGGAAGTCCGATGTGGACCGTATGGCGGCGACCCCGCGGGCCCCGATCAGCAGGGTCGCGAGGACGACCGGGACGACCGCGAGCCCGATCACCGGCGCCCGGCCGCCGTGTCCCGTTCCGTGCCGCGTCGCTCCACGCGCTCCGCCCGGCGGAGCTGCAGGTGCGCCAGCAGCGCGAGCAGCGGATAGGGCAGCACCGCCACCGCGAGCCACACCACCGGCATGTCCCCCAGGCGGATCCCGCGCGGCACGACGTCCAGCAGTACCGGCAGCCCGACGAGCAGCACCGCCGCCCCGAGCAGCGTCACCGCCGCGATCCGGAGCTGGCGACGACGCATCCCGCGCGCCCGGGCCAGCGTCTCGGCGTCGAGCGGGGTCAGGGGCCCGGGCCCGCCGCGCCGGGTCGCGAGCGCCATCCGGGTCTGCGGGCTGGTCACGGCGACCCGCTTCCGACTCACGGCGCCCCACTCCCCGGCCGGTACCCGGGCGGCCCAGGAGTCGTCGGGTGACCTCTTCGCCACGCGAGTGGCGCCCCGCTCACCACCCACCCCCCGCGAAGTCGCCGCGCGTCGCCGCCTCCAGGAGGCGATCCCTGAGCTCGCGCGCGTGCCTGCGGCTGACCGGGACGTCCCCGGCGTCGGTGTGTGCCAACAACCCCCCGCTCGCGTCCGACCGCAGCTCCTGCACCGCGGGCACGGCGAGCAGGAAGCCGCGGTGCACCCGCACGTACCCGAACGCGGCCCAGTGCTCCTCCAGCCGGGAGATCGGCATCCGCACCAGGTGCGAGCCGCCGCGGGTGTGCAGTCGCACGTAGTCCCCCTGCGCTTCGGCGAACCGGACCTCCGCCCGCCGGACGTACCGGGTCCGGCCGCCCAGCTCGACCGACACCGCCGCCAGCTCGTCGACCACCGCGGGCGAGGGTTCCCGCGGCCGGGCCACCCGCACGATCCGGGCCAGCGCGGCCTCCAGCCGCTCCGCCGCAAGGGGTTTGAGCAGGTAGTCCAGCGCGCCGACGCCGTATGCGGACACGGCGTGCTCCTCGAAGGCCGTCACGAAGACCAGCTCCGGGGGGTCGGTCATCCGGGCGAGCAGCGAGGCCAGCTCGAGCCCGTCCATCCCCGGCATCGCGATGTCGAGGAACACCGCGTCGAACCGGGCGTCCTTGATCAGCTTCAACGCCGACAACGCGTCCCCGGCGGGCACCACCTCGCCGACGAGCGTCGAGGCGGCCAGCAGCCGGGTGAGCTCGGCCAGGGCCGGGGCGACGTCGTCCACGGCGAGGACCCGCAGGGTCACGCCACCACCCCCGGCTGGAACCGCGGCACCCGCATCACCACGCGAGTCCCCTCGCCGAGCGCGGTCTCGATCACCAGCCCGTACTGCGGGCCGTAGACCGCCCGCAGTCGTCTGTCCACGTTGGTCAACGCGAGGCCCTCCCCGCCGCCCGCCCCGGCGAGCAGCGCGCGGGCGTGCTCGGGATCCATGCCGGGCCCGTCGTCCTCGATCGCGATGACGCACTCCGAGCCCTGGGCCTCGCCGCTGACCTGCACCGACCCGCCCTCCTCCCGCCGCTCGACGCCGTGCTGCACCGCGTTCTCCACCAACGGTTGCAGGGCCAGGAAGGGCAGCGCCACCGGGAGGACCTCGGGGGCGATCCGGACCTGCACCCGCAGCCGGTCGCCGAGCACCGCACGGGCGAGCGCGAGGTAGGCCTCGACGGCGCGGAACTCGCCCGCCAGCGTCGTGTAGTCGCCGCGGCGGGCGACGGAGTGCCGGATGTACTCGGCGAAGTCCAGGATCAGGTCCCGCGCGCGGTCGGGGTCGGAGTCGACGAAGGAGCCGATCGTCGTCAGTGCGTTGTAGACGAAGTGCGGCGAGATCTCCGCCCGCAGCGCCCGCAGCTCCGCCCGCTCGGCCGCCTCGGCGGAGGCCTCCAGCCTGCCGCGTTCGAGGGCCTCGGCCACCCAGTCCGCGGTCCGCCGCGCCACCCCGCGGCCGAGGTCGCCGCCGAGCACCAGCACCCCGGCGAGCTCGCCGCGGACCACGATCGGGTCGGCGGCGACGGATCCGGTCGCGGCCCGGTGTCCGTCCCGGCGGACCTGTTCGACCAGGTCGGCGGCCCCGGCGGGCACCCGGCCCGCCCAGGCGGGCTCCCCGTGCAGGTCCGCCAGCCCGACGGCGCCGACCCCCAGCAGCGACCGCAGCCGTCGCGCCGCCCGCGCGACCGGGTCCGCGCCGAGGTCCCCGGCCCGCGGCGCCAGCCCGCCGCGGAGGTCGGCCGCGATCGCGCTGCCCGCCGCGAGGACGGCGGTGGGGTCGGCGGCCGGGGCCCGGCGGAACAGCCGTCGGCGTGCGACGGGGGCGTCCTCGGTCACCACCGGCACAGGGTAAGGCCCCGGGTCGGCCCGGCGGGATCGCGGCGGACGGGATCGCCGCCGCGAGGACCGTCGGGCGTTGTTCACCCGGTGAAGGTCGTGCCCGGGGTCGGGCTCGCGATCGCTACGGTCACGGGCGTGACGGGACGCATCGTGCTGTTCGGGGCGACGGGGTACACCGGCGGGCGGACCGCCGAGGCGATGCGGGCGCGCGGGCTCACCCCCGTGCTGGCAGGCCGGGACCCGCAACGGCTGGCCGCGCTCGCCGAGCGGCTGGGCTGCGAGACCGCGCGGGCGGACGTGACGGACATGGCGTCGGTCGCCGCCCTCGTCGGGCCGGAGGACGTGCTGGTCACCACCGTGGGGCCGTTCGCGCGGCTCGGCGGGGCAGCCCTGGCCGCCGTGGTCTCCGCGGGGGCGACCTACCTGGACTCGGCCGGGGAACCCGCGTTCATCCGCGAGGTGTTCGAGCTGCAGGGTCCCGCGGCCGAGCGGTCCGGCGCCCGGCTGCTCACCGCGTTCGGCAACGACTACGTGCCCGGCGTGCTGGCCGGGGCCCTCGCCCTGCGGGACGCGGGGGAGCGGGCGGCGCGGGTGGACGTCGGCTACTTCGTCCTCGGCCGCGGACGGCTGTTCTCGCGCGGCACGCTGGAATCGAGCGTGGGCGTCGCGAGCAGCCCGGCGTACAGCGTGCGGGACGGCGTCCTGCAGACCGAGCCCGGCGCCCGCAGGCTGCGGACCTACGCGGTCGACGGGGTGCCGCGACCCGCGTTCTCAGTCGGCGCGTCGGAGCACTTCGCGCTGCCGCGGCTGCATCCGGGCCTGCGCATCGTCGACGTCCATCTCGGCTGGTTCGGCCGGGCGAGCCACGCGGTGCACGCGGCGAGCAGGCTGCCCGCGCCGCCCGCGGCCGTCGCCAAGGGGCTCGGCGCGCTCGTCCGGCGGCTCCCGCGCGACCCGGATCCCGCCGCGCTGGCCGCGGCGCGGTCCGTCAC
This sequence comes from Pseudonocardia xishanensis, assembly GCF_039541715.1. Taxonomy (NCBI): domain Bacteria; kingdom Bacillati; phylum Actinomycetota; class Actinomycetes; order Pseudonocardiales; family Pseudonocardiaceae; genus Pseudonocardia; species Pseudonocardia xishanensis. Next base: position 74,448 of record NZ_BAABGT010000122.1, on the reverse strand, counting down.
GATCGCCGAGGTGTTCGACGCGGGCGGCACCCTGCTGGCCCGCACCCGGGTGCGGTTCGGCGAGCCCTACGGCGTGACGGCGGACCTGCTGGCCTGGGGTGCGCAACGGGCGTCGGAGCAGGGTGTGGAGGGGGTCGGGGCGCTGGACCCGGTGGGCGCCTTCGGTCTGGACACGCTCGCGGAGCTGGAGTTCTTCAGCGTCGAGCGATCCTGAGCGCCCAGAGCACCAGCGGCACCTGCAGCGGCAGCCTGCCGTAGGCGACCGCCTTCTCGCGCGGAGTGCGATCCGACCAGTCGACCGCCATCTGGACGTTCGCCGGGAACATGGCCACGAACAGGGCGGCGGCCGCGTACGCGCCGAGCCGCCGGGTGCGCGGCACCGCCACCGCCACCCCGACGGCGGCCTCCACGGCACCCGAGGCGTAGGTCCAGAACCGGGCGGGGCCCGGGAGCCACCGGGGGACGATCGCGTCGAAGAACACCGGGGACACGGCGTGCCCGATCCCGGCGGTGGCGAGCAGGGCGGCGAGGGGGCGGGCGGTGTTCATCCGGCGGATCATCGCAGCCCGCGGGCTCTCGTGCTCTAGTCTCTCCGCGTGCGTGATCGGCCCCGCCGCCCTCCCGTCGATCCGCAGGTGATCGGCGCCCTCCGCATGCCCGACAACCCGGAGCGGCCGCTGGTCGCGCTGCTGCAGCGGGTCGTCGTGGCACTCGGGGCGCTGTTCGCCGCCGCGCTGATCGTCTACATCGGCCGGGACGGGTACGTCGACAACAACGGCGAGGGCGCGATCTCGTTCAACGACGCGCTGTACTACGCCACGGTCTCGCTCTCCACGACCGGCTACGGCGACATCGTCCCGTACACGGCGACGGCGCGGCTGCTCACGACCGTCGTCATCACGCCGCTGCGGCTGCTCTTCCTCATCGTCCTCGTCGGCACGACCGTCGAGCTGCTCACCGAACGGTCCCGGCAGTCGTTCCGGATCCAGCGCTGGAGGTCTCGGGTGCGCCATCACACCGTCGTCATCGGGTACGGGACGAAGGGCCGCGCCGCCGTCGAGACACTGCTCGGCGACGGGACCAGGCCCGAGGAGATCGTGGTCGTCGACACCGACCGCGCCCAGCTGGACGCGGCCTCCGCGCTCGGTCTCGTCACCGTGACGGGAAACGCGACGCGCTCCGCCGTCCTGCGGATCGCGGGCGTGCACCACGCGGACGCGATCGTCGTGGCGACGAACCGGGACGACACGGCGGTTCTCGTCACCCTGACGGCTCGGGAGATCGCGCCGAAGACGCGCATCGTCGCGGCCGTGCGGGAGTCGGAGAACGTGCACCTGCTCCGCCAGTCCGGCGCCGACTCCGTGATCGTCTCGGCCGAGACGGCGGGGCGGCTGCTCGGCGTGGCGACCCGGACGCCCAGCGTCGTCGAGGTGGTCGAGGACCTGCTGACCCCGGACGCCGGCTTCGCGATCAGCGAGCGGGAGGTGGAGCCGGACGAGATCGGCGGCTCGCCGCGGCACCTCGCGGACATCGTGCTCGGCGTGGTGCGGGACGAGAAGCTCTACCGGGTGGACTCGTCGTCGGTCGACGCGCTCGAGCGCGGGGACCGGCTGCTCTACGTGCGCAAGGCCTCGCCTGCGGACGAGGACTGAGTCCCCGACCAGCACCGCCGCGGCCGCGCCGACGAGCAGCGCCGCGACCGGCCCGGACAGGGCCATCCCGCCCGACCCGTAGACCACGGGGGCCAGCAGGGCGCCGCCCAGGTTGCCGACCCCGATCCCGGCCGCCACGGCCGCGACGGTCCGGGTCCGCGAGCGCGTCGGCACGGCGGTGCCCATCGCGACCACTCGGCGGCGGCGACGGTCAGGGCCACGGCGACGACGAGTGCCGGGACCCGCGCCCGCACCGGCCGGGCCGCGGGTGCCGGGGTCCGCTCGCGGACCGGGCCGCGGGGCACCAGCCGCCCGACGGCCAGCGCGCCGACCAGCGCGTACCCGGCGGTGAGCAGCCCGATCACCCGCCAGCCGAACGGCCCGATCAACATCCCGGCGAGCGGGACCGTCGCGGCCTGCGCGAGTGCCCACCCCAGCTCGACGATCCCCGTCGCCCGGCCGATCCGCCCCGGCGGGACCGCACCCGCGATCCAGGACTGGGCGGCGATGTCGAACAGCGGCCGGGCCAGGCCGGTGGCCACGAACCCGGCGGCCGCCAGCAGCGTGCGGTCGTGCACGGTCCCGTCGCCGACGGCGGTCGCGGAGCCGAGGAACAGGATGTCGGCCGCGGGGACGTCCGCCGTCGGGCCGGTGATCGCGAGGCAGCCGAGGCAGGCCGGCAGGCAGGCGCCGACGAGCACGGACCGCCTGCTGCGACCGTGCACCACCCGGGCCAGACCGGGGCCCGCCAGGCCCGCAGCGCTGCGCAGGGCGACCAACAGGGCCAGCTCGCCGAAGCTCAGGCCCAGGCCCGCCGCCACCACCGGTAGGAACGGCAGGACCGCCCGCGCGCCGCCGTCCACCCCGATCCGGCCCAGCACCAGCCCGGCGAGCGCCCGGTAGGTCACGACGTCGGCCTGCGGCGGTCCGGGTCCGTTCATGCGGGGGAGAGGCGCGCCCCGCCGGATCACGTACGGTTTCGGGTCGTGCGTCTCGCGACCTGGAACGTGAACTCGGCGAAGTCCCGGCTGCCCCGGCTGTTGCCGTGGCTGGACGAGCGGGCGCCGGACGTCGTCTGCCTGCAGGAGACCAAGCTGTCCGACGCCGACTGGGACGCCGAGCTCGCGGGTCCCCTCGCCGAGCGCGGCTACGCGGTGGCCCACCACGGGCAGGGCCGGTGGAACGGGGTGGCGCTGCTGTCCCGGGTGGGCCTGGAGGACGTCGTGCGCGGTCTGCCGTCCGAGCCCGAGTTCGACGGGTCCGTCGACGCCCGCGCGATCACCGCCACCTGTGGCGGTCTGCGGGTGACCTCGGTCTACGTGCCCAACGGCCGGACTCCCGACGACCCGCACTACGGCTACAAGCTGCGGTGGCTGGAGTCGTTGAGGCACATGGTGTCCGCCGGTGATCCGGCGACCACCGTCGTGGCGGGGGACATGAACATCGCGCCGACGGACGCGGACGTCTGGGACCCGGCGGTGTTCGTCGACTCCACCCACGTGACCCCTCCGGAGCGGGATGCGCTGGCCGCGTTGGAGGCCACCGGGCTGTCGGACGTCGTGCGGGACCGGTGGCCCGCCGAGCGCGTGTTCTCGTACTGGGACTACCGGGCCGGGCGCTTCCACAAGGACCTCGGGATGCGCATCGACCTGGTGCTGTGCGGGGCGGACCCGGCCGGGCGCGTGCAGGCGGCGTGGATCGACCGCAAGGCGCGCAAGGGGTCCGGGCCGAGCGACCACGCGCCCGTGATGGTCGACCTGGACGAGGCGCCGGACGGGGACCTCGGCCCGGTGGTGCCGCCGCCGTCGAACCCGGCGCGTCGCTGAATCGCGATCATGCGAACACTCCGTGTTCCCCGGCCGATCGGGTGTCAATCCTGTCGGCTGAACGGAGTACACGATGGCATCCGTGCGGTTGCAGCCGTTCGTTGCGTGCCGATACTCGGGTGCGTGACTTCCGCGCTGGATACTACTCGCACCTCTCGAACCACCCGCATCGCCGCCGGGACGCTGTTGTCCGCGCTGGCCCTCACCGGCGCGGTCGCCTGCTCCTCGCCGAGCGACCAGGCCCCCGCGCCCCAGCCGACCGGCGACGCCGCCCCGCCCGCCGGGGTCGACGACGCCACGCGCGCCGCGTACGGCCAGGCCAACCAGGGCGCGCTCGCGCTCGTGGCCCTCGGCGGGCTCGGCACGGAGAAGGGCGTCGGGGCGCAGGTCCAGGGCCTCGCCCCCGACCTGACCAGCCAGGGGCAGGCGCTGCTCGACCAGGTCAAGCAGGCCGCGACGGCCGCCGGGGTGACCCTCGGCGACCAGCTCGACGCCCAGCAGCAGGCCCTGATCGCCGACCTCCAGTCCCGCTCGGGGCAGCCCTTCGACACCGCCTGGCTGCAGGCCGCGCAGTCGCTGCTGCAGCAGGCGCGGGACGCGGCGAACGCCGTGCTCAACGACCCGAACGCCTCCCCGGAGGCCAAGGCCGCCGCGCGGGACGCCCTGGCCGAGCTCGACGCGCTGGCGGCTCGGCTCTCCTCGGCCTCGTCGTCCGCGGGCGCCTCCACTCCCGGGTCGGTGAACGCCGGCACCGGCGGCCAGGCTGCGGACGCCGACGACCTGCTCCCGCTCGTGCTCGCGGGCTCGGGCCTGGTGCTGCTGGGGGCGGGCGGGTACACGGCGCGCCGCCGTTCGCGCGCGTAGGTCGGTGACGACCCCGCCCGACATCCACCCCCGCCCGGAGGTCCCGGGTGGCGGCCACGATCCACGCTCGGGGAGTGAGGCGGTCGCTCGGCGACCGCGGGCCTCCCGAGGTCTCCCGGATGCGGGCGCGCCCCCGGACGATGATCCGCAGACGGGGAGTGGGGCGGTCGCCCAGCGACCGCGCCGCTCCCCAGGCGTGGATCATGGGCAGTGGCGGGCGGTCGCGCTGCTCGCCGCCGGTGCGGCGCTGCTGGGAGTGGCGGGGTGGCTGGTCCTCGGGCGCGAGCCCACGGTGTCCGCGGTCCCGGTCGGATCCGTGCCCACCGCTGCGCGCACCGTCGAGTCCGGAGACCTGCGCCCCGGTGCGCCCCTGCGGATCCGGGCGGCGGGGATCGTGCCGGTCGGGCTGGAGCTGCCGGGCGCCGCGGCCCCGGTCGTGCCGGTCGGCACCGCGCCGGACGGGGCGCTGGTCGTCCCCGACCCGCCGCAGACCGTCGGGTGGTGGGCGCCCGGAGCGCTCGCGGGCTCCGGGACCGGCACCGTCGTCGTCGCGGGGCACGTGGACTCGCGGCTCGCCGGCGTCGGCGTGCTGGCGGTCCTGCCGCGGCTCGCCCCCGGCGACCCCGTCGTCCTGCGGGGTGCCGACGGGCGCGGGGTCGCCTACCGCGTCGCCGCGCGGCGGGAGTTCGGCAAGGCCGCGCTGCCCGCGGACACCTTCGCCCGCACCGGGGCCCCGCGGCTGGTGCTCATCACCTGCGGCGGCCGCTTCGACCAGGGGACGCGGTCGTACGAGGACAACATCGTGGTGTATGCCGAGCCCCTGTGAGTGCACGTTTCGTGCGCACAGCGCTGCATGATCACCGTTCGTGTGCGCGGAGCGCGGTTGTCGCCGCGCTGGGCACACGAAACGTGTGCCCAGGGTGGCCTGGGGGAATGCCTGCGGACCCGCAACCGGCGATCGCCGGCTGCGCGAGCACGAAACGTGCTCTCAGCGCGCTCGTGGCAGCCCTGGGTGCACGAGATCGGCGATCATGCAGCGCTGGGAGCACGAAACGTGTCGGCGAAGTCGGTTCCGCGGTCTCGTATCGTTGAGCAGGTGAGCGAAGCACCGGAGTTCGAGGCCGTCCGTACCGCCGCCCAGCGCGCCGCCGCGGCCGCCCCGGGGGTGCGCGCGGCCGGTGGGGCCGCCGTCGACGCCGCGCTGCGGACCGCCGCCGCGTTGTTGCGCGAGAGGGCCCCCGAGCTGCTGGCCGCCAACGCCGCGGACGTCGAGGCCGCCACCGCGAACGGTATGGCGGGCGGTCTGCTGGACCGGCTCCGGATCACCCCGGAGCGGCTGGCGGACATGGCGACCCAGCTCGAGGTGCTCGCCGAGACCCCCGAGCCGCCCACCGAGCGGTTCGTCCGCGACCTCCCGGGCGGGGAGCGCGTGTTCGAGCGCAGCATCCCGGTCGGTGTCATCGGCGCGGTGTTCGAGGCCCGCCCGAACGTCACGGTCGACGTGGCCTCCCAGGTCCTCAAGGCCCGCAGCGCCGCCGTCCTGCGGACCGGCTCGGCCGCGCTGGGCAGCGCGACCGCCCTCGTGGAGCTCGTGCTCGCGCCCGCGCTGGCCGAGCACGGCATCCCGACCGACGCCGTCCAGCTCGTCCCGCTGCCCGGGCACACAGGCGCCGAGGCCCTGGTGGGGCTGCCGGACCTCGTGCCGCTCGTCGTGGTGCGCGGCAGTGGGGAGGTGACGCGCAAGCTCTCCACGCTCGGCGCGGCCGCGGGCACCCGCGTGCTCGCCCACGCGGACGGCGGCGGCGTGCTGTACCTGGACTCCTCCGCCGAGGAGGCCGTCGTCGAGCGGCTGGTGCACGACTCCACGGACCGGCTCGGCGTGTGCAACCGGCTCAACCTGCTGCTGATCGACCGCCCGGTGTACGACCGGCTGCTGCCCGTCGCCGAGAAGGTGCTGCGGGACAGGGGGATCACCCTCAGTCTCCCGCCGCACGAGCACGCCCTGGGCCACGAGTGGGCGCTGGACTCGGGCAACGAGGCGCACGTCACCGTCGCGCCCGTCGACGGGGCGGTCGAGGCGGCCCAGACCGCCGCCCGGGAGACCTCCGGCCTCGCGGCGTGCGTGTGCGCGGCGGACGAGACCGTCGCGCACCGCTTCATCGACGCCTACACCGGCACCGGTGTGTTCTGGAACTCCCCGACCCGCCTGCTGGACGGCTACAAGCTGCTCGGCCTGCCCGAGACCGGGATCAACGTCGACCACACCCCGGGCCCCCGCGGCCCGGTGACCTACCCCGACCTCACGCTCCGCCAGTTCGTGGTCCTTCCTCCCGCGGCGTAGCCACGGCCCGCGGAGATAGGGTCGGGACGTGTCCGAACTCGAACTCCACAGGGCGACTCTCGCCAACGGCCTGCGCGTGCTGGTCGTGCCCGATCCGGCGACCCCGGTCGTGGGGGTGTCGGTGCACGTCGACGTGGGGTTCCGCTCGGAACCGGAGGGGCGCACGGGCTTCGCGCACCTGTTCGAGCACCTGATGTTCCAGGGCAGCGAGAGCCTGGAGAAGCTGGCCCACTTCCGGCAGGTCCAGGGGGCGGGCGGGGTCTTCAACGGCTCCACCCACCAGGACTACACGGACTACTTCGAGGTGCTGCCCGGCGCGGCGCTGGAGCGGGCGCTGTTCCTCGAGGCGGACCGGCTGCGCGCGCCGATGCTCACCGAGGAGAACCTGCGCAACCAGGTGGACGTGGTGAAGGAGGAGATCCGGCTCAACGTCCTCAACCGGCCCTACGGCGGCTTCCCCTGGATCCTGCTGCCCCCGGTCCTCTACGACACCTTCCCCAACGCGCACAACGGCTACGGTGACTTCTCCGAGCTCGAGCAGGCCACTCTGGACGACGCCGCGTCGTTCTTCGACACCTTCTACGCCCCGGGGAACGCGCTGGTCACCGTGCACGGCGACCTGGGCGAGCACGGGGTGGACGGCACGCTCGCCCTGATCGAGAAGCACTTCGGGGACATCCCCTCGCGGCCCGTCCCGGTGCGCCCGTCGTTCGGCGAGCCGGTCCCCGGCTCCGAGCGCCGCCAGGCGGTGCCGGACGCGCACGCCCCGCTGCCCGCGCTGGCCGTCGGCTACCGGGTGCCGGACCCCACCACGAAGCTGGACCAGTACCTGGCGCACGCCCTGCTGGCCTCCGTCCTGGGAGACGGCGAGGCGGCCCGGCTGCAGCGCAGGCTGGTCCACGCGGACGGGCTCGTCACCGACGTGAACGCGAGCAACGGGCTGATGGGCGGCCCGCTGGACGCCCGCGACCCGGACACCTTCACGATCACCGCCGTGCACCCCGGGTCCGTCGACCCGGACCGCGTGCTGGCCGCCGTGGACGAGGAGCTGGACAAGCTCGCCGCCGAGGGCCCGAGCATCGAGGAGCTCTCCCGCCAGTCCGCCCGCTGGGCCGCGGCCCTGCACCACGAGGACGACCGGGTGATGTACCGGATGCTCGGCCTCGGCGCCCGCGAGCTGCTCTACGGCCGCGCGGAGATCGCGACCGAGCTGCCGGCGCGCATCGCCGCGGTCACCCCGGAGCAGGTGCGGGAGTCCGCCGCCGCCCTGCGGGCCCAGGGCCGTGCCGTCCTGCTGGTCGAGCCCACCACCGAGACCGAGGACGAGGGATGAGCGCCCCCACCACCCACCGCAGCGCCGAGGAGATCGGCCGCACCGCTCAGGGTCCCCGCCCGCTGCCTCCGCTCGGCGCGACCCGCGAGGTGCCGCTGCCCGAGGTCGTCACCGAGACGCTGCCGTCGGGCCTGCGGGTCCTGGCCGTGCGGCGGCCGGGCGTGCCGATGGTCGAGACGCGGCTGCGCATCCCGTTCGCGGGCCCGAACCCGACCGCGGACCCGGCGTTCGCCGCCCGGGCCGAGCTGCTCTCGTCCACGCTGCTGACCGGCACGGCGATCCGGGACCGGGTCGCGATCGACGACGAGCTGGCCGCGGTGGGTGCGGACCTCGGCGTCGCCGTCGACCCCGAGCGGCTGCTGGTGCACGGCTCCGGGCTCGCCGCGGGCATGCCGACCCTGCTGGAGGTTCTCGCGGAGGTCCTCACCACCGCGTCCTACCCGGACCAGGAGCTGCTGCGGGAGCGCGAGCGGCTCGTCGAGCGCATCTCCGTGGCCCGCTCGCAGCCGCGCACCGTCGCCCGGGAGGCGTTGCAGCGCAAGCGCTTCGGCGACCACCCGATCGCACTGGAGATGCCGACCGGGGAGGCGGTCGCGGCCGTCACCCCCGAGGAGGTCCGCGCCACGCACGCGGCCGGGGTGGTGCCGCGCGGATCCACCCTGGTGATCGTCGGCGACGTCGACCCGGACGCCGCCATCGCGGCCGTCGGGAAGGCGCTCGGGGAGTGGGCGGCGGACGGCACGGCCCGGTCGCTGAGCGCGCCGCCGTTGCCCGGCGCGGGCCCGCTGGAGCTGGTGCACCGGCCGGGATCGGTCCAGTCGCAGCTGCGGCTCACCGGTCCGGGGCTGAGCCGGGACGCCGAGGGCTACGCGGCCTTCCAGCTCGCCAACCTGGTCTTCGGCGGGTACTTCTCCTCGCGCTGGATGGAGAACGTCCGCGAGGACAAGGGCTACACCTACGGCGCCCACTCCGGAGCCGAGTTCGTCCCCGGCGGCGCGGTGCTCGGCGTGGAGACGGACGTGGCGAGCGACGTCACGGCCGCCGCGCTGCTGGAGACCCGCTACGAGCTGGGGCGCATGGTGGCGGTCCCGCCGACCGCCGAGGAGATCGACGCCGCGCGCCGGTACGCGATCGGCTCGCTGCTGATCTCGCTGGACAGCCAGGGCGGCCTGGCCTCCACGCTCGCCGCGCTGGACGCCGCGGGCCTCGGCGTGGACTGGCTGCGCGAGCGGCCGGTGCGGCTGGAGGCCGTGACACCGGAGCAGGTCGCCGAGGCGGCACTGGCGTACTTCGCGCCGGAGCGCTTCACCGGCGTGATCGTCGGGGACGCGGACACGATCGGCTCGCGGCTGCGGGCGCTGGGGGGCATCGCATGAGCTTCGAGCTGACCACACCCCCCGTCCTGTCCCGGGGCACGGCCGCGCGGGACGAACCGCTGCGGCTGGACGCGGACCGGCAGAAGGCGGGCTGGTCGGCGGCGCGGATGGTCGTCGTGGACGAGAAGGGGCGCACCCCGATCGCCTGGGACACCGCACCCGCCGCGCGCTTCGCCGAGGGGGACGCCGCGGGCTGGGACGCCGCCGCGGGCTCCGGGGCCACGCTCCGGACCCGGCCCGCGGAGGAGTTCGCCCCGGCCCCGCCGGAGGAGGCCGTGCTGCTCGGCGAGGCCGAGGGCGTCGCCTACTGGGCGGTGCGCGGCAGGCCGGACCTCGTCGCCGGGGACGACCCCGCCGAGTGGTCGGACCTGCGCGCCGTCGGCGCGGAGCTGGACGCGCTCGGCGCGGGGCTGCTCACCGGCGCCGTCGCCGCCCTGAACTGGCACGACAACGCCCGGTTCTGCGCCAGGGACGGCTCGCCGACCCGCCCGCACAACGCCGGATGGGCCCGGGTGTGCGAGGCGAACGGCCACGAGGAGTACCCGCGCACCGACCCGGCCGTCATCTGCCTGGTGCACGACGGCGCCGACCGGGTCCTGCTCGCCCGCCAGCCGATCTGGCCGCCGGGCCGGTACTCGGTGCTCGCCGGGTTCGTCGAGGCGGGCGAGTCGCTCGAGGCGTGCGTGGCCAGGGAGATCGGCGAGGAGGTGGGGGTGGAGGTCACCGACATCACCTACCTCGGCAGCCAGGCCTGGCCCTTCCCGCGCTCGCTGATGCTGGGCTTCCACGCCCGCGCGGACCCGGACCAGGTCCTGGTCCCCGCGGACGGCGAGATCGAGGAGGCCCGCTGGATCACCCGCACGGAGCTTCGCGCGGCGATCGAGGCGGGCGACTGGGCCGGGGAGCCGACCGGGCGGAACCCCGTCCTGCTGCCGGGCCGGGTATCGATCGCCCGCTCGATGCTCGACTCGTGGGCCGCGCTGGACTGAGGGGTCAGGCGGCGAGCTTGCGCTTCACGTCGGAGAAGCTCGGGTTCGTCGCCGTGGTCTCGTCCGGGTAGACGACCGTCGGCACGGTCTGGTTGCCGCCGTTGACGCCCTCGACGAAGCGCGCGGCGTCGGGGTCCCGCTCGATGTCGATCTCGCGGTAGGCGATGCCCGCCTCGTCCAGCTGGAGCTTGAGGCGGCGGCAGTAGCCGCACCACGTGGTGCTGTACATCGTCAGGTCGGCCATGCCCGTCTCAACATCGCCGACGGGCCCGGGCCTTCCTGATGTGTCCTGGGTCACGGTGAGGCCGGTGGTCGAAACCGTCGGTGGCGTTTGTCAGGATGGGTGCCGTGACAGCCAGTGTGACCGGGGACCGCCTCGACGACGAGCAGCGGGCGGCGGTCACCGCGCCCCGCGGGCCGGTCTGCGTGCTGGCGGGGGCGGGCACGGGGAAGACGCGCACGATCACCCACCGGATCGCGCACCTCGTACGCCACGGGCACGTCGCGCCGGGGCAGGTCCTGGCCGTCACGTTCACCGCGCGGGCCGCCGGGGAGCTGCGCACGCGGCTGCGAGCCCTCGAGGCGAGCGGCGTGCAGGCCCGCACGTTCCACGCCGCGGCGCTGCGGCAGCTGCGCTACTTCTGGCCGCAGGTCGTGGGGGACCGGCAGTGGCAGCTGGTGGAGGGCAAGCTCCGGCTCGTCGGTCAGGCGGCGGCCCGGGCGAAGGCGGGCACGGACTCCGACGCACTGCGGGACCTCGCCACCGAGATCGAGTGGGCCAAGTCCAGCCTCGTCACCCCCGAGGCGTACCCGGCCGAGGTCGCCCGCAGGCGGCGGGACGTGCCCGGCCCGGCGGAGCAGGTCGCCGCGGTCTACGCCGGGTACGAGGCGCTGAAGAACCAGGCGGAGCTGCTGGACTTCGACGACCTGCTGCTGCACGTCGCCGCCGCCCTGGAGGAGCACGGCGGGGTCGCCGAGGAGTTCCGGGAGCGGTACCGGTGCTTCGTGGTGGACGAGTACCAGGACGTCACCCCGCTGCAGCAGCGCGTGCTGGACGCGTGGCTCGGGGATCGGGACGACCTCACCGTCGTCGGGGACGCCAACCAGACGATCTACACCTTCGCCGGCGCCTCGCCGCGCTACCTGCTGGACTTCCCGCGCCGCTTCCCCGAGGCCACGGTGGTGCGGTTGACCAGGGACTACCGCTCCACGCCGCAGATCGTGTCCGCGGCGAACACGGTGATCGGCGCGGCGCGGGGACGGGTGGCCGGGAGCAGGCTCCGGCTCGTCGGCCAGCTGCCGCCCGGGCCGGACCCGGACTTCACCGAGCACCCGGACGAGCCGGACGAGGCCGCCGCCGTCTCGGCCAGGATCCGCCGGATGATCGCGGACGGCACGCCCGCCGCCGAGATCGCCGTGCTGTTCCGGATCAACGCGCAGTCGGAGGTCTACGAGCAGGCGCTCACCGAGGCGGGCGTGCCCTACCAGGTCCGCGGTGGCGAGCGGTTCTTCACCCGGGCCGAGGTCCGGCGGGCGATGATCGCGCTGCGCACCGCGCCGCCGCTGCCCGAGCGCATGGACCTGGTCACCGGAGTGCGCCGGGTGTTGGGCACGGTCGGGCTGAGCGACGAACCGCCGGTCGGCGCGGTCATGCGGGCGCAGTGGGAGTCGCTGCTCGCGCTCGTCGGGCTGGCCGAGGAGCTGGCGGCGGTCGAGCCGGAGGCGGACCTGCGGCGCTTCTCCGCGGAGCTGGAGACGCGGGCCGACTCGGCGCACCCGCCCACGGTGCAGGGCGTCACGCTCGCCTCGCTGCACGCGGCGAAGGGCCTGGAGTGGGACGTCGTGTTCCTCGTCGGCGTGGTGGACGGCACGCTGCCGATCCAGCACGCCGAGGGGGACGAGGCGGCGATCGAGGAGGAGCGCAGGCTGCTCTACGTCGGCGTCACCCGCGCCCGCCGGGTGCTGCGCATCTCCTGGGCGCTGGCGCGCACCGCCGGGCGGGGCAGGCAGCGGCGGCGCAGCCGGTTCCTCCACGGGCTGATCCCGGAGGACCACGCCGCCTCCCGCGTCGCGCAGGGCGGGCAGCGCCGGGCGGGCGGGCCGAAGCCGCGGTGCCGGATCTGCGGGGAGCCCCTCATCGGCACCGAGGCGCTCAAGCTGCAGCGGTGTGGCGGATGTCCGTCCGATCTGGACACCGAGCTGCTGGACCGGCTCCGCGAGTGGCGCGGTGACGTGGCGAAACGCCAGGGCGTCCCGTCGTACGTGGTCTTCACGGACGCCACGTTGGCCGCCATCGCCGAGCAGCGACCGGCGGACACCGCAGCGCTCGTCGGCATCCCGGGGATCGGGGCACGGAAGCTGGACCGGTACGGCCCGGACGTCCTCGCGTTGATCACCGAGGCGGGCTGAGTCACGAGATGCTTCTCGAATCAACGGATTAATTCGGTTGTGCCCCTCTGAGGCGCCGCATTACTGTGCTGACCACGGACGGAGCAACAGCCCGTTCGGTGGCACGACCCGCATCGGAAGGAGGCACCCCGAGATGAAGCTCTTCACCACGACGACCCGGTCCATGGGACTCGTGTGCGGTGTGCCGTCCGTCGGTGCCGCCCGTGTCATCACGCCGGAGTTCGCGCGTCGTCGCGGTGGCTGGGCGCTGCGCGCCTTCGTCCCGCAGACCGCGGGGATCGTCGATCACAACTGGACAGGTGTGTCCGCACCAGGCGGGCCGGGTCGCTCCACGACCTAGCCCGACCGGCCGAGAACCTCGGGGCCGCGGATTCCACCACAGGAATCCGCGGCCCCTTTTTTGTTGCCCTGACCAGGGGGAACGAGGAGAAGAACCACCCACCACACCAGGAGGTAGTGCGGTGCTAGTGAGATCCACCCCGTGCGACGGCGGGGCGATCATGACCGAGTGCAGCGGCGGCGGCGACTCCGCCCGGGCGGTCGGCGGGCTGTTGTCCGACGTCCCGGAGAAGGACCTGAACCTGCCCTGTCGAGACGGCGATGCGGACCTCTGGTTCGCCGAAACCCCGACCGAGCTGGAGCGGGCGAAGGCCCTCTGCGCGGACTGTCCGATCCGGATCGAGTGCCTGGCGGGCGCGCTCTCGCGGGAGGAGCCGTGGGGCGTGTGGGGAGGCGAGATCTTCGAGAGGGGGGTCGTCGTCCCGCGCAAGCGCCCGAGGGGCAGGCCCAGCAAGGCCGATCTCGCCCGTGACCGGGCCTGGGCCGAAGCCCACCAACGGGCGCAGGAGCTGGCCAGGGCCCTGAGCGCCCGGTCCTGCGCCTGACCCCGCCGTCCACCACCACCGACCACGACACCCCAGGAGCCAGTGACATGACCACTCTCGTGACCCGGATCGACCGCCCGGAGCGCCCGGCCACCCTCGACGCGCAGGGAAGCACCATGTTGTTGATGAACGAAGCCCTCGCCCGGTCCCGACAGCATGATGCGGAACGGGCCGCGTACGAGCATCGACTCGCACGCAGTCTGTCCGCGGGACGCAGCTGGGCCCGGCTGGCGCGCTACTGCGCCCGCCGCGCCGAGCGCGCCCGCGCCGCCGCGGGCTGACGGCCGTACCGAGACGCGCCCGCCCCGGAGCCGCCGGGGCGGGCGCTGTCGTGTGCGGAAGGTCAGGCGGGGTCGGCCTCGGCGAAGAGCTCGGGCTGCCAACGCCCCACGATCTCGCGCAGCGGCACCTCCGCCTCGAGCTGGCAGAGCACGCCCAGCGTGCCGAGGGTGACCCGGTGGACCAGCAGGTACTGCGGCGGCAGGTTCAGCGACCGGCTGGTGTCGAACTCCGGGCGGCGCAGGTCGCCGACCCGCTCGGCCTGGCCGCGGAGCCAGGCGCGGCTGAACCGGAACCGCTCGGTGTGCAGCGGCTCGGTGAAGGGCGCCAGGTAGGAGAGGATCTCCTCGCCGGGCACCTCGGTGCCGGGGCGGAGGAAGTGTTCCGCCCGCAGCAGGTCGATGAGGTCCGCGGGCCGGTTCTGCAGCGCGAAGCGGGTCATCAGGACCAGCGGGTGGGGGAGACCCTCGGGCAGCACCGCGACCGCACCGAAGTCCACGACGAGCATCCGACCGTCCGGCAGGATCTGGAAGTTCCCCGGGTGCGGGTCGGAGTGCAGCAGGTGCACCCGGTACGGCGCCGAGTAGTGGAAGCCCGCGAGCCGCTCACCCGCGTGGTCGCGCTCCTCCTGGGTGCCGTCCCGGATCACGTCCGACAGCCGCCTGCCGGACACCCACTCGCTGACCATCGCCCGCGGCGCGGAGGCGACGACCTTCGGCACCCGGATCTCGGGGTCGTCCGCGTACTCGGCCGCGAACCGGCGCTGGTTGCCCGCCTCGGCGCGGTAGTCCAGCTCCTCGACCATGCGCTCGCGCAGCTCGGTGATCAGCGGCTTGATCTCCATGCCCGGCGCCAGCGGCTGCAGTAGCCTGCTCATCCGCGACAGCTGGCGCAGGTCGGAGAGCACCGCCTCCTCCGCGCCCGGGTACTGGACCTTGACCGCGACGTCCCGCCCGTCCCGCCACACGGCCCGGTGCACCTGGCCGATGCTCGCCGAGGCCGCGGGCTCCTCGTCGAACTCCCGGAACCGCGCACGCCAGCCGCGGCCGAACTGCTCGGCCAACATCCGGTGCACGTCCGCGGTCGGCATCGGTGGGGCGGCGGTCTGCAGCTTGGTCAGTGCCTCCCGGTACGGCCCGGCCATCTCCTCGGGGACGGCGGCCTCGAACACGCTCAGCGCCTGACCGAACTTCATGGCGCCGCCCTTGAGCTCACCCAGGACCGCGAACAGCTGCTCGGCGCTCTTGGCCATCACCTGGGCGGAGATCTCGTCCCGGTCGCCACCGGCGAGCCTCCGCCCCCAGCCCGCGGCCGTCCGCCCGGCCACCCCCAGCGGGAGGCCGGCCAGCTTCGCGGTCCGGGATGCCGTGCGGCGCGGGATGTCGGTCACCCCATGATTGTCTCCCGTCCTCCGGGCGCGGCGCACGTTTCGGCCGACGCCGTCCGCGGGAGTGACGCCCGTCGCAGCCGCCCGGCCCACCCACAGGAGCACCGCGGGTCCGCCTCCCAGACCCGGCGGGTGAGCCGCCCGGCGTGCGGGTCCAGCTCGAGTGCCGCGCCCAGGGTGGGTGGTCTCGCCGCCCCGTCCAGCTGGACGAGCGCCTGGGCCGCGCCGAGCGCCGCGGTGGCGGCCACGGTCTCCGGCTCGGCCGAACCCCGGCGCCCGGCGAGCTGGGCCGACAGCGCGGGCCAGGCGGGGTCCCATCGCGCGCGGCCGAGCTCAACGCAGCCCAGGCACGCCGACCGGCCGACCAGCACCAGCGGCCCGACCACCCCGACGCCCTCCCGCACGCTCACGACGAGGTGATCGACGCCCGCGGCCTGCAGGGCGGCGACCGCTCCGGGATCGGGCACCAGCGCGTCCGCCAGCACCACGAGATCCGGCCAGGATCCCGGCGGCCCCGGACCGGTGTCCGTGCCCAGGCCCAGCCCGCCGATCGCGGCGGCGGCCGCCGCACCCCGGGCCCGGCCCAGCTGCGCGGGATCGAGGCCTCCGCCGAGCTCGCCGCGTTCGACCGGACCCCGCGACACGACGTGCACCGCGCCGATTCCGCCCCGGGCGAGCCCGAGCGCGGTGGCCGCGGCGAGCGGCCCCTCGCCCCGGACCTCCACCCGCGCCGCCGCCCGCCGCGCCGCCTGCCGTGGCCCCACCTCGGCGTCGACCAGCACCCCGCGCGCAACCAGCCCGGCGAGCAGCGCCGCCGCGTAGTCCGGGCCGACGCCTGCCGTGGTGGCCCGACCCACCCACTCCACGGACACCGTGGGCTCCCGCAGCCCCTCCAGCAGTGGCAGCACCGGCTCGGGCAGCGCCTCCACCGCGACACTCCCAGCCGGGTCCAGGCCGAACTGGCGTGCGCTCGGCCCGCGGGCGAGCAACGTGCGGTGCGGGGCGGTCACCACGCGGGCCGGGACGTGTCGGGGGGTCACCCGGTCGAGCATGGGGCGTCCGGGCCCGCGGCGCGAACGACTGTCCACAGGCCCGCGACGCTGTGGACAACCCGGCCGTGGAGCGCCGGGTCGACCGGTGGGCCACTAAGGTGGGGGGTATGGCGAGCCCCGCGGTCGTCGAGGTCAGGCGAAGTGACCGGCGGCGTCGGATGGTCAGCGCGCGGCGCGAGGGTGACACGGTGATCGTGTTCATCCCGGGCTGGATGAGCGAGGCCGAGGAACGGCGCTGGGTGGACGAGATGGTCAGCAGGCTGGAGCGCAGCGAGGCGAAACGGCGCTCACCGGGCAGGCACGGGGACGAGGCCCTGCAGACCCGGTGCGCCGAGCTCTCGCGCAAGTACCTCCGGGGTGAGGCGGTACCCGCGTCGGTCCGCTGGGTGCCGCCGATGCGCACGCGCTGGGCGTCCTGCACCCCGGAGGACCGGACCATCCGCATCAGCGAGCGGCTGCGCGAGGTCCCCGGCTGGGTCGTCGACTACGTGCTGGTCCACGAGCTGGCGCACCTGCTCGCCCCGGGACACGACGACCACTTCTGGTCCCTGGTGCGCGCCTATCCGCGCACCGAGCGCGCGATCGGCTACCTCGAGGGACTGTCGGCCGCGGCGGGCCTGGACCTCGTCGGGACGGACGGTCCGGAGGAGCAGGCGGGCTGAACGCGACCGCTGACCCTTCCGACGCTGATCGTTCCGAGCGGGACGCGGGTGCCTCGGATCCCGCTCGGAACGAGCGTGAGGCCTACTTCGACTCGCCCTCGTCGGGCTTGTCGGAGTCGTCCTCGGGCGCGTCGTCGGTGGACTCGGCGGACTGAGCCGCCTCCGCCTCCGCGGCGAACTGCTTCTCCAGCTCGGCGATGGGGTCGTCCAGATCGCGGCGGTTGACGAAGCCCGCGGGGTCGTCCAGGTCCTCGCTGACCGGGAGCAGGTCCGGGTGCGCCCACAGCGCGTCCCGACCCTCGATCCCGCGCTCGGACTCCAGCAGCTTCCACAGCTCCGACGCCGCCCGCAGCTTCCGCGGCCGCATCTCCAGCCCGACGATCGCGGCGAACGCCTGCTCCGCCGACCCGCCGGAGGCCCGGCGGCGGCGCAGCGTCTCGCGCAGGGCCTCGGCCCCGGGCAGCCGCTCGCCGACGGCTTCGGCCACGACCGCGTCCACCCAGCCCTCGATCAGGGCGAGCAGCGTCTCGAGCCGGGCCAGCGCGGCCTTCTGCTCGGGCGTGGTCTGGGGCTCGAACATGCCGGACTGCATGGCCTCCTGGATCGACGCCGGGTTCGACGGGTCGATCTGGCGGGCCATGTCCTCGATGCGCGAGGTGTCGACGGTGATGCCGCGCGCGTAGTCCTCGACGGCCCCCATCAGCCGCTCCCGCAGCCACGGGACGTGGGCGAACAGCCGGTGGTGGGCGGCCTCCCGGGCGGCGAGGTAGATCATGACCTCGCTGGCAGGGCGGTCCAGGCCCTCGGTGAACTTCTCGATCGCCTCGGGCAGCAGCGCCGCCGTGCGGTCCGGCCCCACGGGGAAGCCGACCTCGGTCCCGGTGAGCACCTCGGCGGCGAGCTGGCCGAGCCCGTTGCCCAGCTGCGAGCCGAACGCCATGCCGCCCATCTGACCGATCATCGCCAGCATGGGGCCCGCGGCCGACCGGATCTCCTCCGGCAGCCCCTCGACCCAGGCGCCCGACACGCGCCTGGCCACGGGGTCGCACAGCCGCTTCCAGGTCGGCATCGACGCCTTCACCCAGTCCGACGGCGTCCACGCGACCGTCTCGGTCGCGCCCGCCGGGAACTCGGTGGCCGGGTCCAGCCACAGCTCGGCGAGCTTGAGCGCGTCCGCCACGGCGGTGCGCTGCGCGTTCGTCAACGAGGAGGTCGTCTGCGCCAGCTGCTGGGTGGCCAGCTGAGCGGCCAGGTCGTAGTTCACCGGCCCGTCCGACGGGCCCGCCTGCTGCGCGCTGGACAGCATCTGCCCCAGCTGGCTGAGCATCTGGCCGAGCTGGCCCATGTCGAAGCCGCCGGGTCCGCCGCCCATCCCCGGCATGCCCGGCATCCCGGGGATCCCCGGGAACTGCCCGCCACCGGGGAGGTTGCCGAACCCGAAGGGGTCCTGGGGGCCGTCCTGGGGGCCCTTGTCGTCGCCCTCGTCCCGCTTGCGGTCGCGGTCCGGGTCGCGGTCTGAGGGGCCGAAGCCGAACGGGACGTCACTCATGCCACCACGGTACGCGGACCGAACGGGACGCGGCGTAGGTTCGCTCTCCGTGAGCCGCCGAACGTCGACGCTGGTCGCCGCCGTGCTCCTCGTCGTCGTGGTGGTGGGCGTCGGCACCGTCGTCCGCGTGCCCTTCGTGGCGCTGGGGCCCGGTCCGACCTACGACACCCTGGGTGCCGTGGACGGGACGCCGGTCGTCGCCGTCGAGGGCACGCCGACCTTCCCGACCGCAGGTCACCTCAACATGACCACCGTCGCGGTGAGCGACGGCGTCACCGCGCTGTCCGCCCTCGGGTTCTGGCTCGCCCCGGACCGCAGGCTGGTGCCGCGGGACACCGTCTACCCGCCGGGACAGACGACCGAGCAGGTGGACGAGCAGAACACCGCGCAGTTCGCGGCGTCCGAGACCAACGCCGAGCTCGCGGCCATGGCCGAGCTGGCCCTGCCCACGCGCGCCACCGTCGCGGAGATCGTCTCCGGCTCGGCCGCCGAGGGCGCCCTGCGCGAGGGGGACACGATCGTGTCCGTCCGCGGGGTGCCCGTCGCGACGCCGGACCAGGTCGCCGCGGCGCTGAACGGCACCGCCCCGGGCGACCCGGTGAACGTCGTCTACGAGCGGGCGGGCGCGCGGGCCGAGGCCAGGATCGTCCTCGGCCCGAGCCCGGACGGCGGCCGCGGGATGCTCGGGGTCCGACCGGGCGTCGAGCCCGCCACCGGGGACATCACCATCAGCCTCGGTGACGTCGGCGGGCCGAGTGCCGGGCTGATGTTCGCCCTGGCCGTGGTGGACAAGCTGACCCCGGGCGAGCTCAACGGCGGCCGGTTCGTCGCGGGCACCGGCACGATCGACGCGGCCGGGACCGTCGGGCCGATCGGCGGGATCCCGTTCAAGATGCTGGCCGCGCGGGACGCGGGCGCCACCGTCTTCCTCGTCCCGGACGCCAACTGCACCGAGGCCGCCGCGAACGCACCGGATGAGCTGCAGCTCGTCCGGGTGCCCACGCTCGACTCCGCCGTCGCCTCCCTCGAGGCCCTGAACGCGGGCGCCCCCGTGCCCTCCTGCGGCCCGTGACCCGCCCGTGATGTCGGTCCCGACCTGTACCGTCGCCGCCGTATCGGACGAACGGCACGAACCGCGCGAGTCCGGGGCCTGCGGCGTCACTCGTCGACGCGGGCCACGTGCTGCACACGGGAACTCCACACCCCGTCCGTAGAGTTGTCCCACCAGTACCGACCCTGGAGGAGTGCCCAGTGGCCATGCGGCCCCCGGCGGGAGCGCCGTCGTTGTCCCGCCGCACGCGGATCCTGCTCATCGCGGCGGCGGTGCTGGTGGTCGTCCTGCTGGGTGGTTCCCGGCTGGTCGACTTCTACGTCGACTGGCTGTGGTTCGGCGAGACCGGGTTCCGCGGCGTCTTCGGCACCGTGCTCGTCACGCGGATCATCCAGTTCGTCGTCGGCGGCCTGCTGCTCGGCGGCACCGTCTGGCTGACCATGTGGCTGGCCTACCGGTTCCGGCCGGTGTTCGTGCCGGTCGCCGGGCCGGAGGACCCGATCGCGCGGTACCGGACCGTCGTCATCTCCCGGCTGAAGATCTTCGGCATCGGCATCCCGGTGCTCGTCGGGATCATCGGCGGCCTCGCCGCGCAGGGCGACTGGCAGACCGTCCAGATGTTCCTCAACGCCACGCCGTTCGGGCAGACGGACGCCGAGTTCGGCAACGACATCTCGTTCTACGCGTTCACCCTGCCGTTCCTGCGGCTGCTGCTGGACTGGCTGTTCGTGGCGGTGGCCGTCGGGTTCGTGGTGTCGCTGATCGCGCACTACGTCTTCGGCGGGATCCGGCTCAGCGGCCGCTCCGGGCAGGTCTCGGCCGCCGCGCGCGCCCAGCTGGCGATCCTCGCCGGGCTGTTCGTGCTGCTCAAGGCGGTCGCCTACTACCTGGACCGCTACGAGCTGCTGTACTCGGACCGGAACCAGAACTTCTACGGCGCCACCTACACCGACCTCAACGCCGTCATGCCCGCGAAGCTGATCCTGCTGGTCATCTCGGTGATCTGCGCGGCGGCCTTCTTCGCGGCGGTGTTCCGCCGGAACCTGCAGCTGCCCGCGATCGCGGTGGTCCTGCTGGTGCTCTCCAGCGTGCTGGTCGGCGCGGCCTGGCCCGCGGTGCTGCAGCAGTTCGTCGTGGCGCCGAACGCCAACGAGCGCGAGGCCCCCTCGATCGAGCGCAACATCGCCGCCACCCGGGCGGCCTTCGGGCTGACCGACGACAAGGTGTCGATCGAGCAGTACTCCGGTACGTCGACGGCCACCTCGGCCGAGATCCGCGGGGACACGCAGACGATCCCCAACATCCGCCTGCTGGACCCGGGCAAGCTCAACAAGACCTTCACCCAGCTCCAGCAGCGCCGGAACTTCTACGGCTTCCCGGAGAAGCTGGACATCGACCGGTACACGGTGAACGGGCAGCAGCAGGACTACGTGGTCGCGGCCCGCGAGCTGGACTCGGGCGCGCTCGTCGGCAACCAGCAGGACTGGATCAACCGACACCTCGTCTACACCCACGGCAACGGGTTCGTCGCGGCCCCGGCCAACCAGGTCAACGCCGCGCTCGAGGACACCGGCGGCCAGGGCGGCCTGCCGAACTTCACGGTCAGCGACACCACGACCGAGGGCGCGATCCCGGTCTCGCAGCCGCGGATCTACTACGGCGAGCTGATCACGGACTACTCGATCGTCGGCGCCGAGCAGGGCGAGGCGCCCCGCGAGTACGACACGGACGCGCAGCAGTTCACCTACAGCGGCTCCGGCGGTGTCCCGCTGGGCAACCTGTTCAACCGGGGGATCTTCTCGCTCTACTACGGCGAGCGGAACATCCTGTTCAACAGCTCGATCAACGACAGCTCGCGGATCATGTACAACCGGGACCCGCGGGACCGCGTCGAGAAGGTCGCGCCCTGGCTCACCCCGGACAACGACCCGTACCCCGCGGTCGTCGACGGGCGCATCCAGTGGATCGTGGACGGCTACACCACCCTGCAGCACTACCCGTACGCGGAGCAGGTGCCCCTCGGGGACACCACGCAGGACAGCCAGGTCGGCCTGCAGGGCCAGCGGCTGCCGAACGAGAACATCAGCTACCTGCGGAACTCGGTCAAGGCCACGGTGGACGCGTACGACGGCACCGTCACGCTCTACGCGTTCGACGAGTCCGACCCCGTGCTGCGGACGTGGATGAAGACCTTCCCGGGCACGGTCAAGCCGGCCTCGGACATCAGCGACTCGCTGCGCGCGCACTTCCGGTACCCGGAGGACCAGTTCAAGGTCCAGCGCGAGCTGCTGACCCGCTACCACGTGAGCAACCCCGGCGAGTTCTTCTCCACCGTGTCGTTCTGGGACGTCCCGTCGGACCCGACGGTCCAGGGCAACACGGGCGCCTCGCAGGACGCGCAGCCGCCGTACTACCTGCAGACCGGGTTGCCGAACCAGCCCCAGGCGAGCTTCCAGCTCACCAGCGCGCTGGTGAGCCTGAGGCGCCAGTTCATGGCGGCCTACATGTCGGCGAGCTCCGATCCGACGACCTACGGCAAGATCACCGTGCTGCAGTTGCCCGCGGATACCCAGACACTCGGCCCCCAGCAGGTCCAGGCGCAGTTCCTGGGCTCGCCGGAAGTGTCCAGTGAGCTGAACCTGTTGCGGCAGAACCAGACCACGATCGACTACGGGAACCTGCTCACGCTGCCCGTGGCCGGGGGGCTGCTCTACGTCGAGCCGGTCTACATCGAGCGGGCCGGGCAGGACTCGTCCTATCCGCAGCTGGCCCGTGTGCTGGTGAGCTTCGGCGGCCGCGTCGGGTACGACGCGAGCCTGGCGAACGCGCTGGACCAGGTGTTCGGCCCGGGGGCGGGGGCCACGGCCACCAACCCGACCCAGGGCGGCGCGCCCACCCCGAGCACCACGGCCCCGGCGACCGGGGGCGCCAACCCGGCCGCGACCCAGGCGGCGAACGAGATCAACCAGGCGTTCGCCCAGCTGAAGGCCGCGCAGCAGAGCGGTGACTTCGCGGCGCAGGGCCAAGCCCTCGCAGCGCTGGACGCGGCGGTGCAGCGCTTCCAGCAGGCACAGAGCGCGGCGCCCGCACCGGCGCCGGGCGGCTAGCCTCAGTGCGGACGACGGGCGGTCCCGGGCTCCGGGGCCGCCCGTCGTCGTCTGTGAGGAGGGACACTGCGGACGTTGTGGAGCCCGCTGACCTGGGATTATCGAGAGTCGCCCGGACTGCGGAGCCATCGCCGCAGGTCAGAGGCCCGCAGCGGGATCGGACCCCCCGTGCACGCGGTGTTCGCGGGCGTGTAATGTTCCTGGCACAAGAGAAGAACAGCGGCACACGGAAACGACAGCCGCTAGCGCGGGGTGGAGCAGCTCGGTAGCTCGCTGGGCTCATAACCCAGAGGTCGTAGGTTCGAATCCTACCCCCGCTACCACAGCAGAAGGCCCTCGGAGATCCCTCCGAGGGCCTTCTGCATGTCCGGGAGCGCCCGGCCGGTCAGGGCCGTCGGCTCCGCCGGTCAGGGCCGTCGGCTCCGCAGCTCGGCCGGCACCTCGTCGGACGGGTCGGACGGGGTGAGCCGGTCCGAGCGCAGCACGACCGTCCTGTCCGGTTGGCGAATCGCCGGCTCACCAGTCAGCGCACCGAGACCGGCAGACGGGCGACGGGTGGGAGTGGGGTGGCCCGGGGCTGGGCGCGGAAGGCCTGGATCATCAGGGCCGCGAAGCGGCGGGAGGCAGCCAGCCGCGCCTCGCGGGACTCCGCCCGGATACCCTCGTTGGCCATCAGCGCCAGGACCACGTCCTCGAGGACGACGTCCGCTCGCAGCTCGCCGGTCTCCTTCGCCCGTCGGACGAGGTCGAGCACCCGCCGCAGCGACCGGTCCCGCTCGGCGGCGAAGTGGTCGACCACCTCGGGCAGGCGCGAGGTGAAGGCGCGGGAGAAGCCCCGGTCGAGGGCGTGCAGCGCGAGCAATCGCTCGATCATCAGGCAGAACCCGCGCCACGGGTCGGGCTCGGCCAGGGCGTCGTCCAGGATCGTGGCGCAGGTGTCCATCGACTCGGCGAAGGCCGCGGCGAACAACGCCTGCTTGGTCGGGAAGTGCCGGTAGACTGTCGCCGGGCCCACCCCGGAGCGGCGGGCGATCTCCCGGATCGGGATGTCCAGGCCGTCGGTCGCGAACGCCGCGCGGGCGACGGCCAGGATGCGGGCGCGGTTGTCCCGGGCGTCCGACCGCTGACTCGCTTCGCTCGTCACCGCTCTCACTTCAGCGAAACGGACGGGGTGTTCCGTGAGCGTCCGACGCTATGAGAGCAGTGCAGTTCACCGAGTACGGACCGCCCTCGGTCGTGCACGTCGCGGAGGTCGAGGAGCCGCACGCGGGGGCCGGGACGGTGCGCGTCGCGGTCCGGGCCACGGGGCTGTCGCCGGGGGAGACGCTCCTCCGCTCGGGGGCGATGCGCGCGATGGTGCCGGCCGCGTTCCCCTACCTCACCGGGTTCGACGCCGCGGGCGTGGTCGACGAGGTCGGCGTGGGCGCCGAGGGCGTCCGTCCGGGGGACGAGGTCTTCGGCATGACCTCGACGACCGGCCGTGCCGCCAACGCCGAGTACGCGGTCCTGACCGCCTGGGCGCGCAAGCCCGCGGGCTGGTCGTGGGAGGAGGCGGGCGGTGCGGCGGGCAGCGTGGAGACCGGTACGCGGGTCCTCGACCGGCTCGGCGTCCGCGCCGGGCAGACGGTGCTGGTGCAGGGGGCGGCCGGGGAGACGGGCGCCGTCGCCGTCCAGCTCGCGCTCGCCCGCGGTGCGCGGGTCGTCGGCACCGCGAGCGCGCACAACCACGACTTCCTGCGGTCCCTGGGCGCCGAGCCGACGACCTACGGGGCGGGGTTGGCGGAGCGGGTCCGCGCGTTGGCCCCGGACGGGATCGACGCGGTGTTCGACTGCGCGCGCGGCGCTCTGCCCGAGCTCGTCGAGCTGGCGGGCGACCCGACGCGGGTGGTGACGATCGCGGACTTCGACGCGCCCGCCCACGGAGTCCACCTCTCCCACGGCGCCGCCGGGGGCGACGCGGTCGGCGCGGCCGATCCGGTGGCGGTCCACGGCCTGGGCATCGCGGTCGACCTCGCGGAACGGGGGCGGCTGCGGGTGCCGGTCGCGGCGGTGTTCCCGCTGGAGCAGGCGGCCGCCGCGCACGCGCTGAGCGAGACCCGGCATGCTCGCGGGAGAATCGTGCTGACCGTCTGAGCAGGTCAGAGGGCTGTCGCCGTGCGCACGAGATCGGCGACGGCACGCGAGCGGCTGTGCGGGGGCCAGGCGATCACGGTGGTCACGCGCTGGGCGTCCACGACCGGCACCGCGGCGAGCCCCTCCCGCAGGTTCTGGCGGACGGAGTCGGGCAGCACCGTCGTGGCGCGGCCCAGGCCGATGAGCTGCAGCAGCTGGGCGTGGTCACGCACCTCGGGGCCCGGGCCGGGGCGGTAGGAGCCCGCGCCGTCCGGCCAGCGGGCCATCGGCAGGTCCGAGCCGGCCAGCTCGGCCAGGGTGAGCTCCGCGCGGGTGGTCAGCTCGTGGCCTGCGGGGACGATCGCGACCTGGATCTCGACGGTCAGGGTCTCGGTGTCGAACCCGCTGACGTCGTCGAAGGGCAGGTGGAGCAGCGCGACGTCCGCGCGGCCGTCCCGCAGCATGGGCCCCTGTTCGGCGATCCCGCACAGCTCCACCTGGACCGGCACGGCGCCCGGTTCGGCGGCGTAGCGGTCGAGCAGCTTGGCGAGCAGCTCGGCGGAGGCGGCCGCCTTCGTCGCGAGGACCAGGCCGTGTTCGGGCCCGGCCCGCCGGGTCCGGCGCTCCGCCGCCTCGACGGCCGCGATCGCGGCACGCCCCTCCCGCAGCAGGACCCCGCCCGCCGCCGTGAGGGACACTCCGCGGCTGGTGCGGTCCAGCAGCGTGACCCCGAGCCTGCGTTCGAGCTGCGCGATGGCGCGGGACAGCGGCGGCTGCGCCATGCCGAGCCGCCGCGCCGCCCGCCCGAAGTGCAGCTCCTCGGCGACGGCGACGAAGTACCGCAGCTCCCGCGTCTCCACCTCCTCGACGATACCGCCGGGGTATCGCCTGCGACCCGATCGGTGTTGGCCGGGAACCGGGTCGGAGGACGACGCTCGGTCCCATGAGCGAACAGACGACCGCGCTGGTCACCGGCGCGAACAAGGGGATCGGCTACGAGATCGCGGCGGGCCTGGGCGCGCTGGGCTGGCGGGTCGGCGTCGGCGCGCGGGACGACGCGCGCCGGGAGACCGCCGTCGAGAAGCTGCGGGCGGCGGGGGTGGACGCGTTCGGTGTCCCGCTGGACGTGGCCGACGACGCGAGTGTCGCCGCGGCCGCCGCCGGGCTCGACCGGCTGGACGTGCTGGTCAACAACGCCGGGATCACCGGCACGACGCCGCAGGAACCCACCCTCGTGGACCTGGACAACGTCCGCGCGGTGCTGGAGGTCAACGTCCTCGGCGTCATCCGGGTGACCAACGCGATGCTGCCGCTGCTGCGCCGCTCGGCGCACCCGCGGATCGTGACCATGTCCAGCGGCGTCGGCTCCCTGGGCAGGCAGACCGCCGACGCGGGCGACACGGGCCCGATCTCCGGGGTCTACTCGCCGTCGAAGACCTACCTCAACGGGATCATGGTCCAGTACGCCAAGGAGCTGAAGGACACGAATATCCTGGTCAACCTGGCCTGCCCCGGCTTCGTCGCCACGGACCTCAACGGCTTCCGCGGCCACCGCACCCCCGAGCAGGGCGCGGCGATCGCGGTCCGGCTCGCCACCCTCCCCGACGACGGCCCCACCGGCGGGTACTTCGACGACGCGGGCCCCATCCCCTGGTGACCCGATGAGCCCCGTGGCACGGGCGCTCCTGATCATCGCCGACCCTCCGGAGCGTGCAAGCGCCGGGGAGCCGCCGCGGGCTGCTCGCGGAGCCGCCGACCGCCCTGGAGCTCGAGACGACCCTGAGGCGGTAGCCGCAGACGCGACCGGGCCCCGAGGACGAGTCCTCGGGGCCCGGTCGGCGGTCAGGGGATCAGACGTCGAAGCGGTCCGCGTCCATCACCTTGGCGAAGGCCTTGGCGAAGTCCGCGACGAACTTCTCCTTGGCGTCGTCGCTCGCGTAGACCTCGGCGAGGGCCCGCAGCTCGGAGTTCGAGCCGAAGACCAGGTCCGCGCGGGTGCCCGTGTACTTGACCTCGCCGCCGACGGTGCCCTCGAAGAGGTCCTCGTCCCCGGTCGAGCTCCAGGTCACGTCCATGTCGAGCAGGTTCGTGAAGAAGTCGTTGGTCAGGGTGCCGACCCTGTCGGTGAACACGCCCGCCTTCGACCCGCCGGAGTTGGCGCCCAGCACGCGCAGGCCGCCGACCAGCACGGTCATCTCCGGCGCGGAGACGCCCAGCAGGTTCGCCTTGTCCACGAGCAGGTACTCGCCGGGCAGGCGGTGGCCCTTGCCGCGGAAGTTGCGGAAGCCGTCCACGGTGGGCTCGAGGTGGGAGAAGGACTCGACGTCCGTCTTCTCCTGGGTGGCGTCCGTGCGGCCCGGCGTGAACGAGACGGTGACCGGGGTGCCCGCGTCCGCCGCCGCCTTCTCGACCGCCGCGACGCCGCCGAGGACGACGAGGTCGGCGAACGACACGGTGCCGGAGTACGAGGACTGGATGCCCTCGAGGACCCGGATGACCTGGGCGAGCTCGTCCGGGTCGTTGACCTCCCAGCCGCGCTGCGGCTCGAGGCGGATGCGGCCGCCGTTGGCGCCGCCGCGCTTGTCGCTGCTGCGGAACGACGAGGCCGCGGCCCACGCCGTGGACACCAGCTGCGAGACGGTCAGACCCGAGTCGAGGATGAGCTTCTTGAGCTCGGCGACCTGCGCGTCGGTCAGGGTGTAGTCGCCGCGGGCGGGCACCGGGTCCTGCCAGAGCAGCTCCTCGGCCGGGACCTGGGAGCCGATGTAGCGCTGGATCGGGCCCATGTCGCGGTGGGTGAGCTTGTACCAGGCGCGGGCGAACGCGTCCGCGAACTGGTCCGGGTTCTCGAAGAAGCGCCGTGAGATCTGCTCGTAGATCGGGTCGAAGCGCAGCGCGAGGTCGGTGGTCAGCATCGTGGGCTTGCGGGGCGGGTCGCCCGCCTCCGGGCCGGGGATGATCGCCTCGGCGTCCTTCGCGACCCACTGGTTGGCACCGGCGGGGCTCTGCTCGAGCTCCCACTCGAAGCCGAACAGGTTCTCGAAGAAGTTGTTGCTCCACTGCGTGGGCGTGGTGGTCCAGGTGACCTCGAGACCCGAGGTGATCACGTCGTGGCCCTTGCCCGAGCCGAAGCCCTGCTTCCAGCCGAAGCCCTGCTGCTCGATGGGCGCACCCTCGGGCTCGGGGCCGACGTTGTCGTCGACGTCCGGGTTCGCCGCGCCGTGGGTCTTGCCGAAGGTGTGGCCGCCCGCGATCAGCGCGACGGTCTCCTCGTCGTTCATCGCCATCCGGCCGAAGGTCTCGCGGATGTCCCGCGCCGACGCGATCGGGTCCGGGTTGGCGTTGGGGCCCTCCGGGTTGACGTAGATCAGACCCATCTGGACGGCGCCGAGCGGCTTCTCCAGCTCGCGGTCACCGGTGTAGCGCTCGTCGCCCAGCCAGGTGCGCTCCGGGCCCCAGTAGACGTCCTCGTCCGGCTCCCACACGTCCGCGCGGCCACCCGCGAAGCCGAAGGTGGTGAAGCCCATGGTCTCCAGGGCGCGGTTGCCCGTGAAGATCATCAGGTCGGCCCAGGAGACCTTCTGGCCCCACTTCTTCTTGACCGGCCACAGCAGACGGCGGGCCTTGTCCAGGTTGCCGTTGTCCGGCCAGCTGTTCAGCGGCGCGAAGCGCTGCATGCCCGCGCCCGCCCCGCCGCGGCCGTCGTCCACGCGGTAGGTGCCCGCGGAGTGCCAGGCCATGCGGATCATGAAGGGGCCGTAGTGGCCGAAGTCCGCGGGCCACCAGTCCTTCGAGTCGGTCAGCACCGCGTCGACGTCCGCGGCCAGCTCGTCGAGGTCGACGGTCGCGAACGCCGCCGCGTAGTCGAAGTCCTCGTCCAGCGGGTTGGCGACGGCCGGGTGCTTGCGCAGGATCTTCAGGTTGAGCTGGTTGGGCCACCAGTCGGTGTTGCCACCGTTCTCCGTGGGGTGCGCGAGGCGCCCGGCGTGGACGGGGCAGCCGCCCGCCTCCGCCTCGTTCATGCCCTTTTCGACAGTGGTGTGGTCCTCAGACACCGGACTTCCTTCCGTGATCACTCAGGTGGGAGCAGGCGGGGCACAGGCCCCAGTAGACGACCTCGGCCTCGTCGATCGCGAAACCGTGATCGTCCGATGCGGTGAGGCAGGGAGTCGCGCCGACGGCACAGTCGACGTCGGCGATCGCTCCGCACGACCGGCACACGACGTGGTGGTGGTTGTCCCCCACGCGGGCCTCGTAGCGGGCCACGGACCCGCTGGGCTGGATGCAGCGCACCAGTCCCGCCGAGGTGAGCGCACGCAGGACGTCGTAGACGGCCTGGTGCGACACCTCACCGAGGGACTCCCGCACGGCCCCGAGGATGGAGGCCGTGTCGGCGTGCGGTCGGTCGTGCACGGCGGACAACACCGCCACGCGGGGCCGCGTGACACGCAGCGCAGCTCCGCGCAGGAGGTGTTCGAGGTCCGCGGTCGTCGGCACGGCGGCCACTCTGTCGGAGAATCTGGAACCAGTCAAGAAAGCGTCTCAGCGTGAGACCACCGCTCAGTCGAACAGGTCCGGGTCGGTCCGGACGATCTCGTCCCAGAGCGGCTGGAAGGCGAACCACCCCGCGAACGGCGTCCCCGTCTGCTCCCGGGTGAAGCGGGCGTTGGCGGGGTCGATGAGGGTCGGGGTGCCCGCGGCCTCCGCCAGCAGCGCCGCCTGACAGTTGCGCTCGGTGTTGATGAACCACCACGCGGCCTCGGCGACCGTCAGGCCCACCGTGAAGATGCCGTGGTTGCGGTGGAAGCACATGGCGTTGTCGCCCAGGCCCTCGGCGAGCTTGCGGCCGTTCTCCGGGTCGACGACCACGGCGCCCGCCCCGTCCGTGACGACCGTGTGGTTCTCGTAGAGCGCGCAGGCGTCCTGCGTGATCGGGTCCAGCGGCCTGCCCAGCGAGGACCACGCCTTGCCGTGGACCGAGTGCGCGTGGGCCGCGGCGACGACGTCCGGCCGGGCGTGGTGCACCGCGGAGTGGATGACGAACCCGGCCCGGTTGACCGGCCGGTCCCCGTGCACCACGCGTCCGGTGTGGTCCACGCAGATCAGGTCGGAGACCCGGATGTGCCGGAACGACATGCCGAACGGGTTCACCCAGAAGCGGTCCGCGTGCTCGGGGTCGCGCACCGTGATGTGCCCGGCGATCCCCTCCCCGAAGCCGAACCGGCCGAAGATCCGGAAGGCGCCCGCCAGCTGCTGCTTGCGGTGCTCGCGCTCCTCCTCCACGGTCGCGAAGACCGGGGGCTTCGGCAGCCGCAGGCCCTCCTGGGTGGGCTCGTAGGCGGACATGGACTCGGCGGTGGACGTCGTCGGCGCAACCATTCCTCGACGGTGCGCCCGCCGCTGCCGTCCGTCAACACCTGCGCCCGGCGCCCCGGGGCGGGGCGGCCGTCTGGGACGATCCACCCCATGTCAGTCCGCCCGCCGATCCTGGACGTCCCGATCGCGTCCGAGCCCATCCGGCTCGGCCAGTTCCTCAAGCTCGCCGGCCTCGCCGAGGACGGCGTCCACGCCCGCGAGCTCGTCGAGGCGGGCGAGGTCGAGGTCGACGGGCGCCCGGAGAACCGGCGCGGCGCCCAGCTGCGGCGTGGCCAGGTGGTGGCGGTGCAGGGCAGGCGGGCGCGGCCGGTCTAGACCGTACCGACCAGCCGGTCCAGGTCCTCCCCGACGACCGGGGCCAGCGACGTCATGTACGTCGCCGTGATGTGGTTGAAGTCCAGGTAGAGCAGCACGTTGCCGATCTCCACCGGGCAGGTCTGCGGGCCGCAGAAGTAGTCGGTGTAGTCCAGGAAGGACACGTTCGGGGGCAGGTCCGGGACCTCCTCCCAGGGGGGTGTGGGGGCGTAGAGCGCCGCCCGCTCCAGGCTGCACGCCTCCGCGCCGCGGCCCGCCTGCTGCAGACAGTCCGCGGGGCGGAAGCCGGGCTCGAAGCGCGGGTTGTCCCGTAGCGCGATCACCGGGATGCCCAGCGCGTCCAGCTCGCGCCAGCGGTCGACGAACCCGGGCGGGGTCGTCTCGGTCATCCCGGTCGTGACGTCCCGGCTGGCCAGCGTGACGACGGCGTCCGGGCGCCGGTCCGCGAGCTCGCCCGCCACCGCGTCGTTGAAGCTCAGGCAGGCCGGGTCGCCGGGGTAGACCTCGGAGGCCGTCGAGTACGGGCAGGCCCCGTGGATGATCGCGGTCAGCTCGACGTTGCGGGCGTGCGCCCACGGCACCATGGCCGCGGTGAACTGCTGGGCGTGCGAGTCGCCGACGACCACGATCCGCCTGCTCGGCGGCACCGCCGGGTCCAAGGGCGGCAGGACGCAGGCGGAGTTCTCCGGGAGCCGGGACAGCGGCGCGCAGTTCCAGTACTCGATGCGCGACCAGTCGTCCTGGGCGGTGACCAGCGGCGGGAGCAGCGGGGCCTCGTCGACGGCGTCGGTGAACCCGAAGCGCATCGCCATCGCGCCGGGATGGGACTCGTCCCCGACGACCGCGGGCCCGCTGTTCGCCCGGTTCGTGGTCTCCCACTGCCACGCCCCGGCGGCCAGCAGCACCACGACCAGGCCCGCGGCCGCGCCCCGGGCGCGGGCCCGGTCGCCGAGGGCGGCCCGCCGGATCGGCTCCTCGACGAGGTGGTGGGTGAGTACCGCCAGCACCACCGACACCGCGATGACGGCCAGCCCCCCGCGCAGCCCCACGGCCTCCTGGTCCCGGGTGACCAGGAGGAGGATGAGGACCGGCCAGTGCCACAGGTAGAGGGCGTAGCTGAGGTCACCCAGGTACCGCAGCGGCCGCGACGCGAGGATCCGGTCCACGCCGACGCGGCTGCCGGTGGCGCCCGCGACGAGCACCAGGCAGGCGGCGCCGGTCGGCCAGAGGGCGGCGAAGCCGGGGAACACGGCGTCGACCTGCAGGACCGCCCCGCAGGCGACCAGGCCCACGACGCCGAGCCACCCGAGCAGCACCCGGGTCCGCGCCGAGACCACCAGCGCGTCGATGGTCAGAGCCAGCAGCCCGCCCAGCGCGAACTCCCAGAGTCGGGTCAGCGAGTGGAAGTAGGCGAGGGGCTGGTCGGTGATCGTGAGCGCCACCGAGAACGTCAACGACGCGACGAACAACCCGCCGAGGGCGAGCAGCAGGTAGGGCCGCAGCCGGTCCCGGGCCGCCCCGGCGATCAGCGCCACCAGGGCCACGAGCAGCGGCCACAGGACGTAGAACTGCACCTGGATCGACAGCGACCAGAAGTGCTGGACCAGGCTCTGGGTGTTGTGCTGCGCGGCGTAGTCGACGGAGTCCGCCGCCAGCCGCCAGTTCTCGACGAAGAACGCGGAGGCGAACAGCTCGTGCAGGGTCTGCTGCCATCGGGCCTCGGGCAGCAGCAGCCACCCCGCCGCGACCGCGCCGAGCAGCACGGTGAACGCCGCGGGGAGGAGCCGCGCGGCCTGCCGGGCCCACTGGGCGCCGAAACGGAGGGTGCCGCGTCCCGCGGCGCGGACGAGCTGTCCGGTGAGCAGGAAACCGGAGATCAGGAAGAAGACGTCCACGCCGCCGGAGACCCGGCCGAACCACACGTGGTAGACGACCACCAGCGCGACGGCGAAGGCACGCAGGCCCTGCAGCTCGGGGCGGAACCGGCGGGTCTGCTGCGAGACGACGGCCGAGGCGGGTTCCTCCGAAGGGCCGGGGCGCGAGTGATCCATCCGGTCCCTTTCGAACGTGCCGACGCGATCGCCGTGAGGGTATGGGGCTTTCGTCCCGCTCGCGCGACGGGAGGCCCCGGTCGGTCAGTAGCCGACGTAGTCGCCCGCGTGGTTGCTGCGACCGCCCGCCTGGACGGTGCCCAGGCCGTAGTTGGCGATCATGTAGCGCAGGCCCGCGGTGATGTTGGCGACCGGGTCGGTGATCGAGCTGCCCGCCAGACTGGGGTGCACGTAGGCCCTGAACGTCGAGGGGATGGTCTGCATCAGACCCTGCGACGGGGTGCCCCGCTGGGCGTTGGAGTCCCAGGTGTTGATCGCCCGCGGGTTGCCGCCGGACTCCGCCATGATGATCTTCTTGACGCTCGGGGCCAGGCTCTGCGGGAGGTCGCAGATGTCCAGCGCCTCGGCGATCCAGCCGTCCAGCCCGCCCTGGGAGATGACCGCGGCGAGCCGCTGCTTCGCAGCCTGGGCCTCGGCCTCCTTCGCCTGCTGCGCGGCGATGGCGTCCGCGATCTTGCCCGCCTTGTCCAGGGCCGAGAGGTCGAAGTCCTCGCCCGCGTCCAGGTCGCCCAGCCCGAAGGCGGCGGGGGTGACGTGCGCGCCGTCGGCCGCGGTGTCCGCGACGGGCAGCGCGGCCTCGTTGGCGGCGAGGGTGGTCGCCACGGTCGAGGTCCCCGAGGTCCCCGCGGTCTCCGCGGCGTCGGCCACCGCCTGACCGGCGCCGCCCGAGGTCACGGCGGCGAACGTGCCCGTCGCCAGGACGCCGAACGCGGCGCCGACGGCGGCGGTGGAGGACGCGACGGAGCGTCCGGCGGCGCGTCCGCGCGGGGCGGTCGCGTGCCTGGCGGCGTGGTGCGCGGGCACCCGTTGGGGAGCGGGGAGCCCTTCACCACGCCGGCCGCTGGGGGAGCGGTGGCCGGCCAAGTCTGGTGCCTTTCGATCAGGCGGCCGAACGCGAACGGGCCCGGGTTCGGGTGTCCCGGGGAGCCGGTGGGGAGTCCGACTCCTACTGCCCGTTCGTGATCTGGCCGTGATGACGCCGCAGACATTACGGATGGTGACCCGGGGTCACAAGCAGCTGAGCCGCCTGTCACCGCTGCTCCGGGGCCGTTCGTCGCGGCATCCACCGGACGGGTGAGTCGGTCGTCGTGCGGCGAGCGGTCACCCACCGCGATACTCTAGTGCTGAAGTCAGCTATAGGTCAGGGGGGCACGTGCACGCCAAGGACCTGCTCACCATCGGCGAGGTGGTGGAGCGCTCCGGCTTCCCGCACTCGGCCCTGCGCTTCTACGAGCGGGAGGGGCTCGTCCGTGCCACCCGGACCTCCGGCGGCCAGCGGCGCTACGAGCGGAGCGTGCTGCGCAGGCTCGCGTTCGTCCGTGCCGCCCGGGCGATCGGGATCGGCCTGGACGACGTCCGGGCGGCGCTGGACGAGCTGCCCGCCGACCACACCCCGACCAAGGCGGACTGGTCGCGGCTGTCCCGCTCCTGGCGGGGCAGGCTCGACGAGCAGATCGACGCCCTGGTCGCACTGCGGGACGGGCTGGACTCCTGCATCGGCTGCGGCTGCCTCTCGCTGGCCCGGTGCAGGCTCATGAACCCGGACGACCGTGCGGCCGCGGCGGGCGACGGCGCCCGCATGCTCCCCGCCACCCTCCGCCGCACCCCGGCCTGACCGACGTCCGACACACCCGCCGAGAACGGGGGACTCGCGCATCGGAGGTGGGGGACTCCCGACGCCCGAGTCGGACATCGCGTCCGAGGCGGCTCAGCCGGGAAGGCGGGCGGCGCGGAGGGCGGAGCGGCGGACCTTGCCGGTGTCCTCGCGCAACGGGTGGTCGACCCGTTCGATCGTCGCGGGCACCTTCGGTCCTGCGAGCAGGGTCGCCACGTGCGCGCGCAGGTCCTCGTCGGTGACGGGCTCCGCGAGCTGGACGATCGCGTGGACGCGGGAGCCGAGGTCGTCGTCCGGCAGGCCGATCACGCAGGACGAGAGGACCGCGGGGTGCGCGTCGAGGGCACCCTCGACCTCCGCCGGGTACACGTTGGACCCGCCGACGAGGATCAGGTCGCTGCGCCGGTCGGCGAGGTGGAGGTAGCCGTCGGCGTCCATCCGGCCGAGGTCGCCGAGGGACTCCCACCCGTCCCGTCCGCGGGCGGTGGCACCGAGGTAGCGGTACGGCTCCTCGGGCACCTTCATCCACACCTCGCCGAGCTCGCCGACGGGGAGCGGGACCCCGTCGGAGTCCCCGATCCGCATCTCGCCGGAGACCACCGGCCCGACCGAGCCGGGGTGCGCCAGCCAGTCCACCCCGTCGATCATGCAGGCGGCCTGCGACTCGGTGCCCGCGTACAGCTCCAGCACGGTCCGCGCCCCGAACCACTCCAGGCACCCGCGCTTGACGTGCTCGGGGCAGGGCGCCCCGACGTGCAGCAGGGTCTCGACCGACGAGACGTCCGCGGGCACCGAGTCGCGGACCCGCAGCAGCCTGCCCATCAGCGTCGGGACGGCGTAGAGCCAGGTGACCCGGTGGCGGTCGACGGCCCGCAGGACGGTCTCGCCGTCGAAGCGGTCCAGCACCACCAGCGTGCCGCCCCTCAGCAGGCTGATCAGCGAGAACATGAACGGCGCGTTGTGGTGGAGCGGGGCGGTCACGGCGAACACCTCGTCCCCGCCGCGGATCCGCATCCGCTCGGCGGACTTGGTGACGGTCTCCAGCCTGCCCGCGTTCCCCGCCAGGATGATCTTCGGGCGCCCGGTGCTCCCGCCCGAGGTCGGCGCCTTCCACCGCGGCGGGACGGCGGGGGGCAGCGGTCCGGCGTCCCGGGCCGGGTCGGGACGCCAGTCGGCGGGCAGCGAGGGCCGCCCGTCCGGCGCGGACAGCCCCACGACGACGGCCGGGTCCGCGATCTCGATCAACGCCGCGAGCTCGGCGGCGGGCAGCTTCGCCGACACCGGCTGCGGGATCGCACCGACCTTCCACGCCCCGACGACGGCCGCGTAGAACGCCGGCCCGTTCGGCAGCCCGATCGTGACCAGCGAGCCCTCCCGGGCGCCGAGCTCGGCGAGCTCGCGGGCGGCCCGGTTCGAGGCGGCGGCCAGCTCGGCTCGCGTGACCACCTCCTCGCGGTGCAGCAGTGCGGGTCGGTCCGGCTCCGCCGCGGCGAGACGGTCCAGTGCGAGGCCGAGGGGTGGGTCGTCGGCGGCGCCCGACGCCTGGTCGACGGGTGCGTCTCGGTCCGCGGCCGACGGGTCTCGTACTGGATCGCTCACGACCGCATCCTGCGCCACGGATCCACATGCCCGCACCCGGGCGAGGTGGTGCCAGCCTCCCCGACGCGGCGCCCGGGCGCGATGAGACTCGACGTCATGAACCGCAGCCTGCTCACCCTGCTCCCGGCGGTCGCCGCCGCGGCCCTGCTCACGGGCTGCGGAGCGGTCGCCGACGCCCCGCCCCGCGTGGACCCGGTCCCCGTCGCCCAGGCGGCCCCGATCACCCCACCCGCACCCGTCGCACCCGTCGCGCCCGTCGCCGCGGCGCCGGTCTCGGCGCCTGCGGCGAAGCAGGCGGCCCAGCCCGCGGCCGCGGTGCAGAGGCCCGCCGCGTCCTCCGGCGACCAGGGCCTCGACGCCGCCGCGGACGGCCTGCGCCCCTTCCTGCTCACCCCCGCCGAGGTCGGCCCCGCCTTCACCGTCGGCGACGAGCCGAAGCCCGATCCCGCCACCCCCGCGATCTGCGGCGGACCCGGCGTGGTCGCCCGGTTCCCGTACGCGGTCCGGGTCGGCGCGGCGGCCGAGAGCCCCGCGGGCCTGGTCCAGGAGACGGTGAGCGTCTACGGCGACGCGGGCAGCGCGGCCGCCGCCTACCGCGCGTCGGTCGCCGGCATGGCGTGCTCGCAGGGCAGCGTCGGCGGCAAGCCCGCCGTGCTCGCCCCGGCCGAGGACCTGTCCGTCGACCTGCCCTACGACGAGGCCACCGGCTGGCGCGTCGGCGGGGAGGGCTTCGACGTGGTGCTGATCTCGTTGCGGGACGACGCCGTCGTCATGAACTTCACGGTGCTCGCCCCGGAGGACGGCCTGGTCGCGCTGCCGGACCCGCTGACGATCGCCCAGGCCGGCGCGCAGAAGCTGCTCGGCTGATTAGTGTGAGGTCGTGACCACCACGGATCGTTGGCTGGAGTTCGAGGGTCTGAGCAACGTCCGGGACGTCGGGGGCCTGCCGCTCGTGGGCGGCGGGGTCACCCGCAGCGGCGTGCTGCTGCGCAGCGAGTCGCTCGAGCACGTCACGCCCGAGGACGTCCGCGCGCTGGAGGAGGACTTCGGCCTCCGGCTCATCCTCGACCTCCGCACGGACCGGGAGGTCGCCGAACACGGCGAGTCGCCGCTGGCGGCGCGGGGCGTGGAGACCGTGCAGCTCACGTTCATCCCCGAGGCCGGGCGCGAACTGCCGGAGATCGGCGAGGACTTCCACCCGATGGTCGCCAACTACCTCGGCTACCTGCGGGACAAGGGGGCCAACGTCGTCGCCGCCGTCCGCAGGCTGGCGGCGGTCGACGGGGCCGCGCTCGTGCACTGCGCCGCGGGCAAGGACCGCACCGGCACGCTCGTCGCGCTGGTGCTGGAGGCCGTCGGGGTGGAGCGGGAGGCGGTCGTCGAGGACTACGCGCTGTCCGCCACGAGGATCGACGCGCTGTTCCGCCGCTGGACCGCCGCCGCGGGGCGGGAGATGCCCGCCCCCGAGGAGATCGACCGCCACCGCCCGCGCGCGGAGGCGATGGAGCAGGTGCTCGCGACCCTGGACGAGCGCGACGGCGGACCCACCGCCTGGCTGCAGGCCAACGGCCTCACCGACGCCGAGCTCGAGGCCCTCCGGGTGCGCCTACGGTAGTTCCTCGATGGCCACGGCCGCGTCCAGCTTGCGCAGGGTCCCGGGGTCGCCGGTCACCGCGGGCCAGCCGCGCCTGCGGCTGGTGGTGACCACCTGACCGGCCACGATGTCGTCCTGCCCGGAGGCGGCGAGCAACAGGCCGGACTCCTGGGCCATCGCCGGGGACAGGTCGTGGACCACGGTGTTGGGCAGCCCGAGCAGTACCTGCAGCGCCGCGTGGTGCTGGGGCTCGAGCTGTGCCCAGGCCCGGCCGAGCGCCGCGCTGGGCACGGCGAGCACGAGGTTCTCCTCGACCGCGGCCCACACGAGCGCGCGCATGTACACCGGCCTGCCGGTGGCGAATGCCGTGAGCGCGCTGGCGTCCAGCACTCTTCCGCCGATCATCTGCGCGCCCTTCAGCCGACGGCGACCGGGGGAACCAGACGCAGCGACCTACGTGCCGCGTCGAGCTCGTCCGCCGGCGGGGGACCTCCGTACAGGTCGGCAAGAGTAGCGAGTGCGCGATCACGGGCCTGCCGGGCCTGCACGGCCTCGGCGACGTAGGCGGAGAGACTGGCGGCCGACCCGTTCTGGACCGCCTCGCGTGCCTCGGCGACCATCTCGGCCGGCAAGGTGACGGTCACCCGCTCGCTGCGCATACCGGGAGGCTACTCGGCGCATACCGTGCCGTCGACCGCTATGCAGGTTACTGACGGGTATGCAAGGGTGGAGGGCCCGCGGGGGTCGACGAGGACCGGCCGCCGCACCCGGTTCGAGCAGGAGAAACCCTGATGGACCTCACGTACACCGCCGCCGAGGAGGACTTCCGCCGCGAGCTGCGGTCCTGGCTCGCGGCGAACATCCCGGCGGAGTGGCGACGTCCCGGATTCTGGGAGTCTCTCAGCGACGAAGAGAGTTTCGGGTTGCGCCGCGACTGGGAGCGGGACAAGGCGCTGGCCGGGTTCGCAGGCATCCAGTGGCCCACCGAGTTCGGTGGCCGCGGCGGCACCCCCGGCATGAAGGCGATCTACGACGCCGAGATGGTCCTGGCGGATGCCCCCCGCACGGTCAACCCCCTCGGCCTGACCTTCCTCGCGCCCACCGTCATGGCGATCGGCACGGACGCGCAGCGCAAGGAGATCATCGGCCCGATGCTGCGCAACGAGGTCATCTGGTGCCAGGGCTTCTCGGAGCCCGGCGCCGGGTCCGACCTCGCCGCGCTCACCACGAAGGGCGTCCGGGACGGGGACGACTTCGTGGTCAACGGCCAGAAGGTCTGGACCACCAACGCCGTGCACGGCGACAAGATCTTCACCATGGTCCGCACCACGCCGGGCAGCCAGAAGCACCGCGGCATCTCGATGCTGCTGATCGACATGCACCAGCCCGGCGTCGACGCCCGTCCGCTCAAGCAGATGTCCGGGGCCAGCGAGTTCGGCGAGGTCTTCTTCGACGACGCCCGGGTCCCGGCCACGGACGTCCTCGGCGCGGTCGACGACGGCTGGCGCACGGCGATGCTGCTGCTCTCCTTCGAGCGCGGCGCGTCCGGCATCTCGCAGTACACCGAGTTCCGCAGGCAGTACGACGAGATCGTCGCCGTCGCGAAGAAGCTCGGCCGGGACACCGACCCGGTGATCCGCGGCAAGCTCGCCCGGGTGCTCACCGAGCTGGAGTGCCTCAAGCTGCACTCCTGGCACATCCTGACGAAGACCGAGCAGGGCGAGGACCTGGGCTTCGAGGCCTCGATGACCAAGCTGCAGTGGTCGGAGACCTTCCAGGACCTCTGGGAGGTCTACGACGACGTGCTCGGTGAGCACGCCACCCTGGAGGATCTCGGCGACCTGGACCTCAAGCCCCTCAACGCCCAGGCCATGTGGTCCCGGTCGGTCACCATCTGGGGCGGGTCCTCGCAGGTCCAGCGCAACGTCACCGCCGAGCGCGTGCTCGGCCTGCCCAGATGAGTCAACGGAGCTAGGGGGCCGACATGTATTTCGCACTGACCGACGACCAGCGGGAGTTCGGCTCCGCGGTCGCGACCTACCTGGCCGAGCGCTTCGACCTCGCCGCCGTGCGCGCCTACTTCGAGGAGACCGGCTCGCTGGACGGCCTGTGGAAGGCCGCGGGCGAGCAGGGCTGGCTCGCCGTGACCGTCCCCGAGGAGTTCGACGGGCTGGGTCTCGGCCTGGTCGAGGCCCAGGTCATCGCCTGCGCACTCGGCGCCGGGGTGGCGCCGGGGCCGTGGCGGGGCACGGTGCTCGCGGCCGAGGCGATCCGGCTCGCCGGGTCCCCCGAGCAGCGGGCGCACTGGCTGCCCAGGCTCGCGACCGGGGACGCGGTCGGGGCGGTGTCCACCGGCGGGCCCGTGGAGTACGGCGCGCTCGCGGACGTCGTCGTGACGGCCGAGGGGCTGCTCACCGGGTTCACCGCGACCCCGGTCGGCTCCTACGACCGCACCACCCGGCTGGCCACCGTCGAGGGCGGCGCGGTCGAGGCGCTGCCCGGTGACACCTCGTCGCTGGAGGCCCGGGCCACCGTCCTGGTCGCGGCGGACCTGGTCGGGATCGCCCGCGAGGCTCTGTCTCGCACCGTGGCCTACGACCGCGAGCGCGAGCAGTTCGGCGTGCCCGTCGGCTCGTTCCAGGCGATCAAGCACGCGCTGGCGGATCTGCACGTCGGGGTCACGATGGCCGAGCACGCGGCGCTCTACGCCGCCCACGCCGTCGACACCGGCCTGGAGGGCGCGGACCTCGCGGTCTCGGTCGCCAAGGCCAAGGCGAGCGACGTCGCGCTGCAGTCGACGGCCTCGATGATCCAGTACCACGGCGGCATCGGCTACACGTGGGAGCACGAGGCGCACTTCTTCTACAAGCGGGCGAAGCGCCTCGCGGGCCAGTGCGGCACCGCCGACGCGCACCGCGAGCGGATCGCCGCGCTGACCATCTGACCTGCACGAACGGCACTCTCGTGCGGACCTAGCGCACGAGAGTGCCGTTCGTGCGGAAAGGATGAGGCCATGGACCGCTATCGCGCCGTCGCCGATCCCGCCCGCACCGCCGCGCTGGCGCAGCAGACCGACTCGCCGTTCGCCATCGACGTCCGCTTCACCGGCGGGCTGACCGACCGGCAGCAGGCCGCCTTCGCCGCCGCGGCGGACCGGTGGGCCCGGATGATCGTCGGGGACCTCCCGGCGGTGACCGTGGACGGGGAGACGGTCGACGACGTGCTGGTCCTCGCAGGCGGCGCCGCGATCGACGGCGCAGGCCAGATCCTCGGCCAGGCGGGCCCGACGCGGGTCCGCCCGGCCTCGGCGGGCGGCCTGCCCGCCGTCGGGGAGATGCAGTTCGACACCGCCGACCTCGCCCAGATGGAACGGGACGGCACGCTCGACGACGTGATCACCCACGAGATGGGGCACGTCCTGGGCATCGGCACGCTCTGGTCGCCGCTGCTCTCCGGGGCGGGCACGGACGACCCGCGCTTCACCGGGCCCGGCGCCGTCGCGGAGTGGCGGGAGCTGGACGGCACGGGGGACGTGCCCGTCGAGAACACCGGGGGAGAGGGCACCCGCGAGGGGCACTGGCGGGAGAGCGTGTTCTCGAACGAGCTGATGAGCGGGTTCATCGCGGCCGCGGGCAACCCGCTGTCCCGGGTCACCGTCGCGAGCCTCGCCGACCTCGGGTACACGGTGGACCTCGAGGCCGCCGAGCCCTACCGGCTGCCCGCCGGGGCCGGGGCGGGCGGCGCGGCGATCGTGGCCGGGCCCGGCCGGCCGTGCCGGGTGCGCAGGCCCCGGACGAGCGTCCTGCCCGAGTCCGCCGTCATCGGCTGAGGCCGTCCCGGTGGCGGTCCACCGTGGAGCGGGCCGCCCGCCGGGGACGGCGATCCGGCCCCCCGGAGCGGACACGCCGGGACGGGGCGGGAAAACCCGTCCTAGTTGGAATCGCGGAACCCGCCCGACCGTGGCACCGTGGTGGGATGCCAGCCCCTCCCGCGGTCAACGCCACCGCCGCCGCCCTGCTCGGACTG
This sequence comes from Pseudonocardia xishanensis, assembly GCF_039541715.1. Lineage (NCBI taxonomy): Bacteria > Bacillati > Actinomycetota > Actinomycetes > Pseudonocardiales > Pseudonocardiaceae > Pseudonocardia > Pseudonocardia xishanensis. The sequence goes on along the minus strand of NZ_BAABGT010000122.1, from coordinate 32,939 downwards.
CTGCACAGTGGTCCGATGACGGGGGGTCAGCTCGTCGCCGCGGCGGGCGAGCGTTTCGGTTCCTTCTTCACCGTCACCCGCAGCCAGGTGTACCGCGAGCTGCCGGTGATGGCCGAGGCCGGGCTCCTGCGGCTCGGCAAGCAGGGGCCCCGTGCCTCGCAGCAGTACGTCATCACCACGGCCGGCAAGCGGGCCTTCAAGGCCTGGCTGCAGCACGGCAGCGGCGCGGACGCGCTGCGCAGCCCGCTGGTGCTGCGCCTGCTGCACGCGGGCTCGCTCACGGTGAAACAGCGGGCCGAGCTGGTGAGCACCTCGCACGAGGTCTACGCCGCCCGGCTCGTCGAGGCCCGCGCCGCCGCCCGCGGCGAGACCGACCCGTACCGCAAGGCGGTCGCGGACTTCACCGTCTCGCACACCCGCGCGATGGTGAAGCTCCTGGACTCGATCCCGGACGAGTAGGCAGGGCCGGCTCCGGAGGGGCAGGGCCGGGCTCGACCCTGCCCCTCCGGAGCCGGCCGTCCCGCGTAGCCTGGGGTGTTGTGAACCCCGACGCCGCAGCCGACCTGAAGGACCTCGCGACCACCCTCGAGGGCATCGAGGCGGTCAGCGACCTCCCCGCGCTCCGAAACGAGATCGCGGACCTGGAGGAGCAGGCGGGCGCCCCGGACCTCTGGAACGACACCGAGGCGGCCCAGAAGGTCACCAGCCGGCTGTCGCACGCCCAGGCCGACCTGCGTCGCGTCGAGGACCTGCGCCGCAGGCTCGAGGACCTCCCGGTGCTCTACGAGCTGGCCGAGGACGAGGCGGACGAGTCCGCGATCGCCGACGCGGACCGTGACCGCGCGAAGCTCCGCGAGGAGATCGAGTCGCTCGAGGTCCGGACCCTGCTCTCCGGCGAGTACGACGCCCGCGAGGCGCTGGTGACGATCCGCTCCGAGGCCGGCGGGATCGACGCCGCGGACTTCGCGGAGATGCTCATGCGGATGTACCTGCGCTGGGCCGAGCGGCACGGCTACGGCGTGGACGTCTACGACACGAGCTACGCGGAGGAGGCGGGCATCAAGTCCGCCACCTTCCAGGTCCACACGCCCTACGCCTACGGCACGCTGTCCGTCGAGCAGGGCACGCACCGGCTCGTCCGGATCTCGCCGTTCGACAACCAGGGCCGCCGCCAGACCTCGTTCGCCGGCGTCGAGGTCACCCCGGTCGTGGAGTCCACCGACCACGTCGAGATCGACGAGAAGGAGCTCCGGGTGGACGTCTACCGGTCCTCCGGGCCCGGTGGTCAGGGCGTCAACACCACGGACTCCGCGGTGCGGCTCACGCACATCCCCACCGGCATCGTGGTGTCCTGCCAGAACGAGCGGTCGCAGATCCAGAACAAGGCGACCGCCATGGTGGTGCTGCAGGCCAAGCTGCTGGCCCGCAAGCACGCCGAGGAGCGGGCGCTGATGGACTCGCTCAAGGACACCGGCTCCAGCTGGGGCAACCAGATGCGCTCCTACGTGCTGCACCCGTACCAGATGGTCAAGGACCTGCGGACGGACTACGAGGTCGGCAGCCCCGGCGCGGTGCTGGACGGGGACATCGACGGCTTCATCGAGGCGGGCATCCGGTGGCGTCGCAACCAGGAGCTCGAGGCGCAGAAGGCCTGATCCGCACTCGATCAGCCGAGCGGTACCGCCGCTGCGCCGAGGGGGCCTGTCGCGTGCGGGCCGGGTCATGATCCGCCGGTAACGTCCGGCGTGTGATCCGGCTGGAGCGCGTCACCAAGATGTACAAGACCTCGACGCGGCCTGCGCTGGACCGCGTGTCGGTCGAGATCGACAAGGGTGAGTTCGTCTTCCTGATCGGCCCCTCCGGCTCCGGGAAGTCCACGTTCCTGCGGCTGCTGCTGCGCGAGGACGTGCCGACGCGCGGGAGCATCTTCGTCACCGACCTGAACGTCGCGAAGCTGCCGCGCCGCAAGGTGCCCCGGCTGCGCCAGAAGATCGGCTGCGTGTTCCAGGACTTCCGGCTGCTGTCGAACAAGACGGTCGGCGGGAACGTGGCGTTCGCGCTCGAGGTGATCGGCAAGTCGCCCGCGACCGTGCGCAAGGTCGTGCCCGAGGTGCTGGAGCTGGTCGGGCTGTCCGGCAAGGCCGACCGGATGCCGCACGAGCTTTCCGGCGGCGAGCAGCAGCGCGTGGCGATCGCCCGTGCCTTCGTGAACCGCCCGCTGGTGCTGCTGGCGGACGAGCCCACCGGCAACCTCGACCCGGACACCAGCCAGGACATCATGCTGCTGCTGGAGCGGATCAACCGCACCGGCACCACGGTCGTGATGGCCACCCACGACCACTCCATCGTGGACTCAATGCGGCGGCGGGTGGTCGAGCTGGAGAACGGCCGCGTCGTCCGGGACGAGGCCCGCGCGGTCTACGGGGTGGGCCGGTAAGGATGCGTACCGACTTCGTCCGCCGGGAGGTCGCGACCGGGCTGCGGCGCAACGTCACGATGACCGTCGCCATGGTCCTGACCACGGCGATCTCGCTGCTCATGGTCGGCACCGGGCTGCTCGCGGTGAAGACGATCGACGCCACCGAGTCGCTGTACTCGGATCGGCTCGAGGTGCGGGTGGCGCTCACCCAGGACGTCTCGGTCGCCGACTCCGACTGCTCGCAGCCGATCTGCGCGGGGCTGCTGTCCACGCTGCAGAACTCCCCGCTGGTCGACTCGGTGTCCTACGAGAACCAGCAGCAGGCCTACGAGCGGTTCCAGGAGCTGTTCGCGGGCCAGTCTGTCGCCGACCTCGCCCGGCCCCAGTCGCTGCCCGCCACGCTCCGGGTGAAGCTCGTCGAGCAGAACGGGTCCACGGAGGCCGGCGCCGCGGCCGTCAGGCAGGCCATGGAGCAGCAGGTCGGCGTCCGGACGGTGATCGACCAGCGCGAGGTCGTCGCGTCCCTGTTCGACTTCCTCGGCGGCGTCCGGAACGTGACCTTCGCGCTCGCCCTGGTCCAGGCCCTCGCCGCGCTGCTGCTGATCTCCAACACCGTGCAGGTCTCCGCCTACACCCGGCGGACCGAGGTCGGCGTGATGCGGCTGGTCGGCGCCACCCGCTGGTACACCCAGCTGCCGTTCCTGGTCGAGGCCGTGATCACCGGCGTCGTCGGCGCGGTGCTGGCCGGCGTCGGGCTGGTCGTGGCCAAGTTCGCGTTCATCGACTCGCTGCTGGCCGGGATCGCGCAGAACGGCGTCATCCCGCCGGTCACCCTCGCGGACGTCCTGACGACGAGTGCGTACCTGCTCCCGATCGGCGCCCTGATCGCAGGCGTCACCGGCTACGTAACTCTGCGCCTGTACGTCAAGGTGTAGGTAGCCTGGTGTGGTGAAGGAGAAAGGGCGCAAGGTGATCGCCCAGAACCGGCGCGCGCGTCACGACTATGCCGTGCTCGAGGAGTTCGAGGCCGGTGTCGCACTCATGGGCACCGAGGTGAAGAGCCTGCGGCTGGGCCGGGCGTCGATCGTGGACGCGTTCGCGACCGTGGACGACGGCGAGGTCTGGCTGCGCGGCCTGCACATCCCCGAGTACACCCACGGCAGCTGGACGAACCACGAGCCGCGCCGCACCCGCAAGCTCCTGCTGCACAAGTGGGAGATCGAGCGGTTGATCGGCAAGATCCGCGAGGGCGGGCTCACGCTGGTCCCGATGTCGCTGTACTTCTCGGACGGCAAGGTCAAGTGCGAGCTCGCGCTGGCCAAGGGCAAGAAGAGCTACGACAAGCGTCAGGACCTGGCCAAGAAGGACGCCGAGCGGGACATCCGGCGGGCGTTCGGGCGAGCCGCGAAGGGCCGCGCGCGATCGCTGAGCTGACAGACGCCGACGTCCCGGGCTGGGTGGCCGATCTCGGCCTGCCCGGCTTGGTCGACGTGCACGTCCACTTCCTGCCCCAGCGGATGCTGGACAAGGTCTGGGCCTACTTCGACCTGGCCGAGACCCACTACGGCATGCCCTGGCCCGTCCAGTACCGCGCGCCGCAGGAGGACCGCGTCGCCACGCTCGCGGAGCTCGGCGTCCTCCGCTACGCGCCGCTGACCTACCCCCACAAGCCCGGCATGGGCCGCTGGCTCACCGAGTGGGTGGGGGAGTTCGCGGACAGCCATCCCGCCGCCGTCCGCACGGCCACGCTCTTCCCCGAGCCGGACGTCGCGGACTACCTGGGCGCCGCCGTCGAGGCCGGTGCGCGGGCGGTCAAGGTGCACGTCCAGGTGGGCGCGTTCGATCCCCGCGATCCGCTGCTGCGCCCCGCCTGGGGCCTGCTCGCCGAGGCCGGGGTGCCCGCGATCGTGCACTGCGGACACGGCCCGATCCCGGGCAGGCACACCGGGCTGGACGTCTTCGGCGAGGTCCTCGACGCCCATCCGCGGCTGCCGATCGTGCTCGCCCACGCCGGCATGCCGGACTACGCGGGGGCGCTGGATCTCGTGGACCGCTTCGACAACGTCCATCTCGACACCACGATGGTCGGCACCGCGTTCACCGAGAAGATCGCCCCACTGCCCGTGGACTGGCCCGCCCGCCTCGCGGACGTGCAGGACCGGATCGTGCTGGGCACGGACTTCCCGAACATCCCCTACCCGTACGCCGAGCAGCTGCAGGCGATCGCGGGATGGGCGTCGGCCGACGACCGCCTCGGCGCCACGTTCCTGAAGGCCGTCCTGCACGACAACGGAGCCCGCCTCCTCGGCCTCTGACGCCCGCACGAACGGCACTTTCGTGCAGACCTACCGCACGACCTACCGGTCAGGGGCGCTCGTCGTGGGTGGCGACGGTCCAGCGGCGGGCCTGCTCGCTGATCGTCACGCCCAGGCCCGGCCGCGACGACACGTGCATGCGGCCGCCCGCGATCTCCAGGTGCTCGTCGAACAGCGGGTCCAGCCACTCGAAGTGCTCCACCCACGGCTCCCGCGGGTAGGCCGCGGCGAGGTGGATGTGGATCTCCATGGCGAAGTGCGGGGCGAGCTGGAGGTGCCGCGCATCCGCGAGCGCCATGACCTTGAGGAACTGCGTGATCCCGCCGACGCGCGGGGCGTCCGGCTGCACGATGTCCGCGCCGCCGACCCGGATCAGCTCGGCGTGCTCGCCCACACTCGCGAGCATCTCGCCCGTGGCGATGGGGGTGTCGAAGGTGGACGCGAGCATCGCGTGGCCCTCGTTGTCGTAGGCGTCGAGCGGCTCCTCGATCCAGACGAGGTTCAGCGGCTCGAAGGCGCGGCACATGCGGCGGGCGGTGGCACGGTCCCACTGCTGGTTCGCGTCGACCATCAGCGGGGCGTCTCCGATCCGCTCCCGCACGGCGGTCACCCGAGCCAGGTCCACGGCGTTGTCCGGATGCCCGACCTTGATCTTGATGCCCTGGATGCCCGAGGCCAGCGACGCCTCGGCCCGCTCCAGGACCTCCTCGATGGGCGAGTGCAGGAAGCCGCCGGAGGTGTTGTAGGTGCGCACCGAGTCGCGGTGCGATCCGAGCAGCTTGGCCAGCGGCAGGCCGGCACGCTTGGCCTTGAGGTCCCAGAGCGCGACGTCGAACGCGGCGATGGCCTGCACGGACAGCCCGGACCGCCCGACGGACGCGCCCGCCCAGACGAGCTTGTCCCAGATCTTCGCGATGTCGCTGGGGTCCTCGCCGATCAGCACCGGAGCGATCTCGCGAGCGTGCGCGAACTGGCCCGGCCCGCCCGCGCGCTTCGAGTAGCTGAACCCGACGCCCTCGAGCCCGGCCTCCGTGCTGATCTCGGCGAACAGCATCGCGACCTCGGTCATCGCTTTCTGCCTGCCGGTGAGGACCTTGGCGTCGCTGATCGGGGTGGGCAGCGGCAGCGTGACCGACGACAGCCGGACCCGGGTGATCCGGTCGACGGTCGCGGTGTCGGTGGGGGTGGCGAGAGCGAGCGTGCTCATCGAGGGACCTCCTGGTCGAGCAGCGCGACGACGCGCTGCAGAGCGGGGTTGAGCGAGTCGGGGCGCCAGACGGCGTGCAACACGACGGGATCGGACTCCACGCCCGCGAGCGGTCGGAAGCGGACGCCGTCGGGATGCAGGGTGGCGGCGCCCGCGGGCACGAGCGCGAGCCCGCGGCCCGCGGCCACGAGCGCGAGCATCGTGTGGATCTGGGTGACCTGGTGGGCCGGGGTGTACGGGACGCCGGCGAGGACCCGCGCGGTCAGGTCGGCGAAGTACCGGGCCCGGTCCCGGGTGTAGACGAGCAGGGTCTGGTGGGCGAGGTCGGCCACTGGGAGCGGGTCCCCGGCGGCCGCGAGCGGGTGCCCGGCCGGCGTGGCCAGCACCAGGGGCTCGGTGTGCACGACGCGGGCGTCGAACTCGGCGTCGAACGGCGGGCGGGCCAGCGCCAGGTCGATCCCGCCGCTGCTCAGCTGGTCGAACTGGGCCGAGCTGACCATCTCGGTGAGGGCGATCTCGACGCCGGGGACGGCCTGCTCGATCTCGTTGAGCAGGCCGCCGAGGTAGCCGAAGCCGGAGGCGGCGGTGAACCCGATCCGGACGGTGCCCGCCCGTCCGTCGGCGACGAGCCGGGCGGTACCCGGAGCGGCGTCGGCGAGGGTGAGCAGCCTGCGGGCCTCGACGAGGAACGCCGCCCCCGCCGGGGTGAGCTCCACCTGGCGCTGGGTGCGGTCGAAGAGCAGGACGCCGATCTCCCGTTCGAGCTTCTGGATCTGCCGGGACAGCGGTGGCTGGGTCATCCGCAGGCGCTCCGCCGCCCGCCGGAAGCTGCGCTCCTCGGCGATGACCACGAAGCCGCGCACCTGCTCCAAGGAGTACATGGACTCGGGACGGTACCCAGCCACCGTGCTCATGTGTCCAGCTGGATGCGCTTGATGGGTCCCATGATCGTCAGGGCGACCACGGCGAGCAGCGCGTGCACCGCGACGAACCACAGCGCGATGTCGAACGAGCCGGTGGCCTGCACCGTGTACCCGATGACGATGGGCGTGACGATCCCGGCCGCGTTGCCGAAGGCGTTCATCGTGGACCCGACGAAGCTGGTGGCCTGCGGCGGCGCGATGTCGGTGGTGATCGCCCAGCCCAGTGAGCCGACGCCCTTGCCGAAGAACGCGAGCGTCATGATCGCGATGATCAGCGGCGTGTTGTCGGTCAGGCTGCAGGCCGCGATGCTCGTGGCCAGCAGCATGCCCACGATCGACGGCAGCTTGCGGGAGGTGGTGAGCGAGCGTCCGCGGCGGAGCAGCGCGTCGGACAGGAAACCGCCGGTCAGACCGCCCGCGAAGCCGCACAGGGCGGGGAGCGCCGCCACGAACCCGACCTCCAGCAGCGACAGCCCACGGCCCTGGATCAGGTAGATCGGGAACCAGGTGATGAAGAAGTAGGTCAGGGCGTTGACCGAGTACTGCATCAGGTAGACGCCCCAGAGTGCCCGCGACGAGAAGATCCGGCCGATGGTGGCGCGGTTCAGCGGGGCGCGCTGCGTGCTCTGGTCGGCGCGGTCGAGGTCGACGAGCGCGCCGCCCTCCTGCATGGTCGCGAGCTCGGCCTCGGTCAGCCGCGCGTGCTCCCGTGGCGGGCGCATCCACCGGAGCCAGAAGACCGCGAGGACGAAGCCGACCACGCCGAGCCCCACGAACACCCAGCGCCAGCCGAAGGACGAGGTGACCCAGCCCATGATCGGCGCGAAGAGCGCCGTGGCGAAGTACTGGGCGGAGTTGAACACCGCCGAGGCCCGGCCGCGCTCGGCGGTGGGGAACCAGGTCGTCGCGACGCGGGCGTTGGCTGGGAAGGCCGGAGACTCGAACACGCCCAGCAACAGGCGCAGCACGAAGATGACCGCCACCCAGCCCACGACCGGCAGGGTGATCAGCCCGACGAAGCTCAGCGCGAAGGTGACGAGCGTCCAGAGGCCGATGCTGGCGGCGTAGACCTTGCGGGCGCCGAAGCGATCCAGCAGCATCCCGCCGGGCAGCTGGCCGACGACGTAGGCCCAGCTGAACGCGGAGAAGATGTAGCCCAGCTGGACCGACGAGAAGCCGATCTCCTCCTGCAGGCTGCTGCCCGTGATGGAGAGGCTGGCGCGGTCGGCGTACTTGACCGCGGTGATGAAGAAGATCAGGGCCAGCACGAGGAACCGCGTCGGGACGCGCCTGCGCCCCGGCGGCGCTGTGGTCTCACCCGTCGAGCGGGCGACTTCGGTCTCAGACATCGGTGTCCTCCATTGTCATCGAGGCTGACGACTGGGAGGGACGCTAAAGTCGTGCGGCGATGCGAGTCCAACACCGATTTCGCATCGTCTGATACCTCTTGTGCAAGTCTCATCGAGCATCACTCGATGCTCAACTGGTGTTGGACGGGCATCGGTGGGGCGACCTAGCGTCCAGGGGGCCGACGCCGTCCACCCCTGAAGGAGCCTCACGATGTCCCGGTTCACCCCCGCCGAGCTCGCCGACCGGCTCGGCTCGGGCCTGTTGTCCTTCCCGGTCACGCACTTCACCGCGGACCTGGCCTTCGACGGGCCCGCCTACCGCGACAACATCGCCCGCCTCGGGAAGTACGAGGTGGCGGGGCTGTTCGCCGCCGGTGGCACCGGGGAGTTCTTCTCGCTGACCCCCGCCGAGGTGGACGCCGTGGTGCGGGCCGCCGTCGAGAGCGCGCCGGAGGGCACCCCGATCCTGGCGCCCGCGGGCTACGGCACCGCCACCGCCGTCGCGCTGGCGCAGGCAGCCGAGGCCGCCGGTGCGGACGGCATCCTGCTCTTCCCGCCCTACCTGACCGAGGCGTCGCAGGACGGGCTGGTCGCGCACGTGCAGGCCGTCTGCGCGGCGACCTCGCTCGGCGTGATCGTGTACAGCCGGGCGAACGCGAAGTACGCCCCACAGACCGTCGCGACCCTCGCCGCGACCTGCCCGACTCTGATCGGGTTCAAGGACGGCGTCGGCGACGTGGAGTCGATCACCCGCATCCACGCCCTCGTGGGCGAGCGGTTGACCTACATCGGCGGGCTCCCCACGGCCGAGACGTTCGCGCTGCCGTACCTGGAGCTGGGGGTCACGACGTACTCGTCGGCGATCTTCAACATCCTGCCGGAGTTCGCGCTGGACTTCTACGCCGCCGTCCGGGCGGGGGAGCGGGACACGGTGCGCAGGCTGCTGGCCGAGGTCGTGCTGCCGTACACCGAGATCCGGGACCGCAAGGCCGGGTACGCGGTGAGCATCGTGAAGGCCGGGATGACCGTGACCGGGCACCCCGCGGGCCCGGTGCGACCGCCGCTCACGGACCTCAGCGAGGCCGAGACCGCCGAGCTCGCCACGATCGTCGGAGGCCGCGCGTGACCACCACGACCCGCGAGTCCCCCACTTCCGACACGCGAGTCGGACATCCCGCAGGCGCGCTGACCGGGCGGACGCCGATCGGCGCCACCCTGACCGGGGGCGACGGGCCCGAGGTGCGCTCGGTCGACCCGCGCACCGGGGAGCCGCTCGAGCCCGCGTACCGCTACGGCGGCGCGGCCGAGGTCGCGCGCGCCGCGGCGCTGGCCGACGAGGCCTTCGACGCCTACCGCGCGACCACCGTGGAGCAGCGTGCCGCGTTCCTGGAGACGATCGCGTCCCGGATCGACGAGCTCCGCGACGCGCTGGTCGAGCGCGCCCACGCCGAGACCGCCCTGCCGGTCCCGCGGCTGACCGGTGAGGTCGGCCGCACCTCGGGCCAGCTCCGGCTGTTCGCCGCCGAGCTGCGCCTGGGCGTGTGGCAGGGGGCGCGGATCGACCCGGCCCGGCCGGACGGCACCCCGCCCCGCGCGGACATCCGGCAGCGGCGGGTCCCGCTGGGGCCGGTCGCGGTGTTCGGTGCGTCGAACTTCCCGCTGGCCTTCTCGGTGGCGGGCGGGGACACGGCGTCCGCGTTGGCTGCGGGCTGCCCCGTCGTCGTCAAGGCGCACGACGCGCACCTGGGCACGTCCGAGCTGGTCGGGCGGGCGGTCCAGGCGGCCGTCGCCGAGCACGGGCTGCCCGAGGGCGTGTTCTCGCTGCTCGTGGGCGAGGGTCCGGATCTCGGCGTTCGGCTGGTCACGGACCCGCGGATCAAGGCGGTGGGGTTCACCGGCTCCCGCGGTGCCGGGCTCGCGCTCGCCCGCGCCGCCGCGGCCCGGCCGGTCCCGATACCGGTCTACGCGGAGATGAGCAGCGTGAACCCCGTGGTGCTGCTGCCGGGTGCGCTGGCGGACCGCGGCGCGGGGCTGGGCACGCAGTTCGTGGCATCCCTGACCCTCGGAGCGGGCCAGTTCTGCACCAACCCCGGCCTCGTCCTGGCGGTCGACGGCCCCGGGCTGGACGCGTTCGTCGGCGCGGCCTCCGCGGCGGTCGCCGGGGACGCCGGCGCCACGATGCTCACCCCGGGGATCTCGAGGGCCTATGCGACCGGCCGGGACGCCCTGGCCGGACGCGCCACGGTGCTCGCTCGGGGGGCGTCCGGGGAGAGCGCGGCGTGCGGTGGAGCGGCCCTGGTGAGCGTCGACGGTGCCCGGTTCGCCGCCGATCCCGCCCTGCAGGAGGAGGTGTTCGGGGCGACCTCGCTGGTCGTCCGCTGCGCCGACGAGGCCGAGCTGGTCGCCTGCCTGCGTGCACTGGACGGCCAGCTGACGGCGACCGTGCACGCGTCCCCCGCGGACCACGGGCTCGCAGGGACGCTGCTCCCGATCCTGGAGCGGAAGGCGGGCCGGATCCTGTTCGACGGCTGGCCCACCGGTGTCGAGGTCGGGCACGCGATGGTGCACGGCGGCCCGTTCCCGGCCACCTCGGACTCCCGCACGACGAGTGTCGGTTCGCTGGCGATCGACCGCTTCCTGCGGCCCGTCGCCTACCAGGACCTCCCCGCCGCCCTGCTCCCCGCCGAGCTCCGGGACGACAACCCCGAGGGCGTCTGGCGCCGGGTCGACGGCACTCCCACTCGCTGACCCCGCCGGGTGACGGCCGCACGGAGCGGTCGTCACCCGCCGGTGTGGCGGGTCAGGTGACCAGCACCAGGCGGCCGCCGACTCCCCCGGCTGCCAGCCGCTCCTGGGCGGCGGCGACCTCCTCCAGCGGATACGTGATCGCCTTCGGCAGGATCAGCTCGCCCTTCTCCGCCAGCGCCGACAGCTCCGCGAGCCGCGCACCGTCCTGCTGCACCAACGCCTGCACCGAGCGGATCCCGCGCTCGCCCTCGACGGCTCCGGCGACGGTCACGAGCACCCCACCGTCGCGCACTGGCGCGAGCGCCGCCGCGCCGGTCCCGGCCGTGTCCAGCACCCCGTCGACCGCGGTCGGCAGCGCGTCCCGGGACACGACCTCGGCGCCATAGCCGCGGACGGTCTCGGCGTCGCGCTCCGCGGCCGTCGCCACGACCCGCAGGCCGGCCAGGGCCGCCAGCTGCACGGCGAACCCGCCCACTCCGCCCGCCCCGCCGATGACCAGCAGCGAGGCCCCCGCGGGGAGCCCCAGCTCGGCGACGGCCGTCGCGGCGGTGAGGCCGTTCAGGGGCAACGTCGCCGCCTGGGCGGGCGAGACCCCCGCCGGTGCCGGTGCGACGTCCCGAGCGGGGAGGACGACGTACTCGGCCTGGGCCCCGCTCGCCACCGCGAACGCGGGCAGCATCCCGATCACCGCGGCACCGGGGGCGAGATCGACGTCCGCGCCGACGGCGTCCACCCACCCGGCGACGTCCCAGCCCAGCCCGCGCTCCCACTGGCCCTCCGGTGCGGGGGCGATGCCGGCCTGTACGGCGACCCCCGAGACGGTCATCGGGTCGGTCGGGCTCACGGCCGCGGCCGCCATCGCGATGCGCACCTCGCCCGGGCCGGGCTCGGGCACCGGCCGCTCCACGACCTCGAGCACCTGCGGCCCGCCGAACTCGCGATACACGACTGTCCTCATGACGTCCTCCCTGGTCTGGTGCCACTCACGGTAGGAGAGCTACTCTCCAACGGGTAGTAGGCACCTGAGAGTGCGTAACTCACCGGGAGGCGAGCCATGGCGACCACGACGGCGGCCCGGCGCAGGGACGAGGAGCGGGCCGCGTACGACGCGTTCCTCGCGGCCTGTCCCTCGCGGAGGGTGATGGACCGGATCAGCGACAAGTGGGTGGGCTTGCTGCTCGCCGCGCTGGCCGACGGCCCGCGGCGCTACTCCGAGCTGGGGCGGAAGGTCGCGGGCGTCAGCCCGAAGATGCTGACCCAGACGCTGCGCGGGCTCGAGCGGGACGGGCTGGTCGAGCGGGAGGTCACCGCGGCCGTGCCCGTCCGGGTCGACTATCGGCTCACGCCGCTCGGCGAGGGACTGCACGCGACCCTGCTGCACGTGAAGAACTGGGCGGAGGGACACGTCGAGGAGGTCCTGGCGGCGCGGGACCGCTACGACGGTGAGCACGACACGCAATCGGGATGAAAGCCGTGGGTCCCGGGCGTTATGCTGTTCCGACGGTCCGAACGCCGGGCCGTGCAAGGGGGTGAACGGTTTCGACTCCTGAAGCTGACCGAGGAGAAGCGTGCCGAGGAAGGCGACGATGATCTCGCAAACCACACGTCGCAAAAAAATAAGTGCCGACGAGAGTCGCACTGCCCTGGTTCCGGCCAACGCGAAGTCTGACGACTTCGCGCTTGCTGCCTGATCCACTGAAGGGCTGTCGGCCCGAGGGTGTTCCCGCCTCGGTGTCCGGCATCAGCTAGGGGACTCACCACCAGGCTCGGCCGTCGGGGTCTGGTGGAACACCGAACAGCGGCTGGGATCGTCACACCGGCTTGTTCGTGAGACCGGGGGATCCGAGTAGAGACACAGCGGACTGCGCACGGAGAAGACCTCGCAACGCAAAGGAGGACCCGGGTTCGATTCCCGGCACCTCCACCCCAGGGAGTGAAGGGCCCCGGCCACCAGGCCGGGGCCCTTCGCCGTTCCTGGGTACAGCCGTTCCTGGGTACAGCCGTTCCTCGGCACGGCCGATCCCCGGCCCGGTTCGTCCCGACAGACGTCCGTTCCAGACGCCCGTTCAGGCGACATCGGTGCAGATCAGGCCCCACGGCCGATCGCGCACCCGGGTCATCACCAGCGTGACCCGACGCGAGCCGCGCAGCTTCAGTCTGCGATGCAGCGCGTCCACGTCGCCCGCCAGCCCGCGGCGCCGGATGTCGACCGCGCCCACGTCCAGCTCGGCGAGCCTGCGCGGCAGCCGCTTCTGGTCCCACGGGCCCGAGTCGACCACCTCGAGGGTGCGGGCGAACGGGGTCGTCACGGGGGAGTCCGTGCAGAGGAACGCGATCCGCTCGTCGATCTTCCACGCGCCGATCCGGCGGGCCAGCTCCTCGACGGCCCCCGCCCGTGTGACGGCGGGGTTCGGGTCGAGCAGGTAGCGGCCCGGGTCGCGGACCTCCACCGGCTCCCCGTCGGCGGCGACGAGGGTGTCCCCGGCGGGCAGGATCGTCGCGCGAGCGCGGGCGCCCGCCAGCGCGGGGGACCACGCGACGGCCTCCTTCAGGTCCTTGCCCACCGCCACGAACTCCAGCTCCCAGCCCGCGGGCACGGTGTCGTGGTCGATCCCGGGCGCGGCCTTCACCGCGATCGCGGGCACGTCCAGCCCGACGCACCACGCCAGCGGGGGCTCGCTCTCGCCCGTGCGCATCCGCCCCCGCCCGGTGCGGCGCGCCGGATCGACGAAGACGGCGTCGGCGCCGGCCAGGTCGACGTCGCGGACGTCCGAGAGCAGGGTGTCGACCGTCCCGCCGTAGACCGCGGCGTTGTGCCGGGCCATCCACAGGTGCACCGGGTCGAGGTCCACGGCCAGCACCTCGCGGCCCGGGGCCAGCGCGAGCAGGTCGCCGCCGATCCCACAGCACAGGTCCACCACCCGGCCTTGGGGGAACCGCGCGGCCCGGTGCCGGGCGACGACCTCGGGCGAGGCCTGCTCCCAGCCCGCCCGGGTCAGGAACATCGCGTCCGCCCGGGAGAACTTCGCGGCGGCCCGCTGCCGCAGCCCGGCCTGGGTGAGCGCCTCGGCGACGAGGTCGGCGGGATGCGCGCGACGCAGCGCCGTGCCCAGCCGCAACGCGGCGTCGTCCGTGAGCGGGGCGCCCCCGAGCCCGGCCGCGATCGCCGCGAAGACCTCCGCACCCGCGGGCCCCGCGAGCCGCTCCAGCCGATCCGTGTCCACCGCCGGGTGACGATAGCGGTGTCCCCGGATGAGACAGGCGCATGCCCCGATCGCGTAGCGTCGACCCGGACGGGGGAGAGGGGGCGACGTGGCCGACACGGCGACCGTCCGGGTGCGGTTGCCCCGGGAGATCTGGGTGCTCGTCGTGGCGGCCTTCGTGGTCGCCATCGGGTTCGGCATCGTGGCGCCCGCGCTGCCCGCCTTCGCGAGGTCGTTCGACGTCGGGTACGCGGCCGCGTCGGCCGTGATCAGCCTGTTCGCCGGGTTCCGGCTGGCGTTCGCGCCGGTGAGCGGGCGACTGGTGGTGCGCTTCGGCGAGCTGCGGGTCTACGCCATCGGGCTGGTGATCGCGGCGCTCTCGGTCGGGGCCACGGCCTTCGCGCAGAGCTACTGGCAGCTGCTGGTGTTCCGCGGGCTGGGCGGCATCGGGTCCACGATGTTCACGGTGGCGGCGATCTCGCTGCTGGTCCGGCTGGCGCCCGCGGAGGCGCGCGGACGGGCGTCGGGCATGTGGGCCACCGGGTTCCTCCTGGGGAGCATCGCCGGACCACTCGCGGGCGGCGGGCTGATCGCCCTCAGCCTGCGGGCGCCGTTCCTGGTCTACGCGGTGGCGCTGCTCGTGGCCGTCGCGATCTCGGTGCCGCTGCTGCGCGGCCGCACGGGCGCCGCGGACTCCACGGAGGAGGGCGCCCCGGTCACCTTCGGCCTCGCCTTCCGCCATCCGACCTACCGGGCCGCGCTGGCGGCGAGCTTCGCCAACGGCTGGACCGTGTTCGGCGTGCGGGTGGCGCTGGTGCCGCTGTTCGTGGTGGAGGTGCTGCGCCACAGCGAGACGTGGGCCGGACTGGCGTTGGCGGTGTTCGCCGCGGGCAACACCGTCACGCTGCTGTGGTCCGGTCGGATCGCCGACCGGAGCGGGCGCAAGCCGCCGGTGCTCGCCGGGCTGGTGGTGTCGGCGCTGGCCACCGGCGCGCTGGGGCTCATCGAGGTGCCCTGGGTGTTCCTCGCGTTGTCGTTGGTCGCCGGGATCGGCAGCGGTCTGGTGAACCCGCCGATGACGGCCGCGGTCGCGGACGTGATCGGCGGTCGGGCCCGCGGCGGGACCGTGCTGGCGGGCTTCCAGATGGCCGCGGACGTCGGCGCGATCATCGGGCCGATCGCCGCCGGCGCCCTGGCCCAGGTCGCCGGGTTCGGCTGGGCCTTCGCGTCCACCGGCCTCGTCTCGGTGGTCGCGCTGCTGTTCTGGCTCCGGGCGCCGGAGACCCTGCCGAAGGCGGACCGCTGCGACCCGACGACCGAGACTCTGGCCGGCGAGCGGGCCGTCGGCACGGAATGACGTCTCCTGGGGTCGCGGGGTCCGGGGAGCGCGTCGAGCCTCGGCCACGCCGCCCGTGGCCGACCTCTCGCAGCAGCTCCGCCAGTCGGGACTACTCGTCCAGCTTGCTCGGTCCAGTGTCGCCCGCCGCACCCCGAGCCTGCGGTTGAGCAGCAGCGTGATCCCGTACAGCACGATCCCGAGCGCGAGCAGCAGCCCGGCCAGCTCGTACTGGACCGTGTCCCGCCCGGAGAACGGCAGCACCAGGTAGGCGCTGGCGAGCGCGCCGACCACGGGCAGCCAGGTCGGGGTCCGGAAGTGGTCCTCGCCGATCCGGTCCCGGCGCAGGACCAGGACGGCGATGTTGACGATCGTGAACACCGCCAGCAGCAGCGAGGTGGTGCCGCCGAGCGCGGACACGACGTCCGACGACGAGTCCAGCGAGACGCGACCCATGACGCGCTTGAGCGCAGGTGCCTCGGTGGTGGCCTGATCCGGCGTCATGGCTCCATGACGCGGTTCAGATAGGCGGGCCAGCTGCCGTGGGCGGTGATGTCCTTCGCGTCCGCGGCGGCCCAGGACTCGCAGACGATGCCGACCACGGTCTGGTCGGCGAGCTCGAGTCTGCCGACGGCGAGCGGTGCGGGCAGGGACACCGTCAGCTCCCCGACCGCCCCCACGGCCAGCTCGAAGAGCTCCACCTCCACCGAGTCCCCGCCCTCCGCGACCCGGACCAGGCCGCCGCGGGCGACCCCCGGTCCGTCGAGCGCGAGCAGGCGGTAGACCGGTGCGGTGCGGTCGACCCCGAGGAACCGGGCGCCGAGCGTGAGGAGCTCGCCGTGCAACGGCTGGCCCCGGCGGTGGGCGGCCACCACCCCGACCGTGACCGCGCGGGCCGGTCTCCGGGCGTGGACGCCCGCCGGACGGACCGTCGCCCTCACCGGCCCACCTCGGAGACGTGCGCGGCGACGATCCGCCAGCCCCCATGGCTCTCCGGAGCAGCCAGCCGGACCCAGGTCTGGGTCTGTCTGCCCTCGGCGGGGGAACCGGGGTAGCCGAACAGGGTGCTGACCACGGCTGTCGTGGGACCGGTGGCCAGCACCACCGTCTCGGAGAGCGTGCGGCCGGGCGGGACGCCGGGGTTCGCCCGGCGCCACGCCCTGATCTCGTCGGCCCCGTGCTGCCGGTCCGCCACGCCGTAGCGCACGCACCGCGGGTCCGCCCAGAACAGCTCGGTCAGGACGGCGACGTCCGCCTCCCGCAGGGCCCGCTCGTAGCGCTCGAACACCGCCGTGACCTCGGCGGTCACCTCGGGGAGGTCGAGCCCGGAGGAGCCCGCCGCGGAGGCGTGTGCCCCCGCCCCCGCGGCGGACAGGTCGGCGGTGCGGGTCATGCGGTCGCCGGGCGGCCGTCGGTCGCCGGGATGTCGATCGGGGCGGACTGCACCGGCACACCCTCGCCGGGCTCGGAGCCGACCAGGTCGGCCGCGACCGGCTGGTCCTCGCGGACCGCGTCCGTGGTCGCGCGGCCCCGGGTGACCAGCCCGAAGACCGCCAGGATGATGGCCGCGAACAGGTAGCCGAGGGCGATCTGCCCGCCCACGTTCCACCCGACGGACTCGGCATGGATCAGCCCGATGAACCCGAGCACCGCACCGATCGCGGAGTACGCGGCCGCAGCGAAGAAGTTCTTGTCGATGATGAACGCGGTGATCGAGCCGAGCACCAGACCGGCGAGGATCGCGCCGCCGCCCAGCAGCGCGGTGCCGTGGTAGACGAGACCGGCGCCCGACAGTGCCTCCTCGCCCACGTCCGCCGCGGTGGTCCCGGCGGCGGCCAGGGCGTTGTTCATCAACCCGGTGGCCCAGGCCGCGATGTTCGGGATGATCGCCATGACCACCGCGATGGCGTGCCGCTTCGGGGTCTCCTGGAAGGCCTGGGCACCGATCAGCAGTCCGATGTAGAGCAGGATCGGCACGATCGCCGGCAGTGGCAGCAGGGCGCCGAGCAGGGAGAACAGGCCGAGGAAGCACATCAACGCGATCACGACGCCCGACGCCAGCGAGTACGTCGTCCGGCCGCCTGCGGCCTTCCAGCCGGGGTGACCGATGTAGACCGCAGGCGGGAAGGGGCAGCCCATGGCCGCGCCGACGATCGCGCCGGCGCCGTCGGCGAACAGGATCGAGCGCAGGTTGTACTCGTCCCCGGCGACGGCCGCGGACTCGACGTTGGTGATGCCCTCGGTGAAGTTGTAGATGCCCAACGGGATCGCCGTGGCCAGCAGCGGTGCGACGTCCACGAGCCCGTCGGCGAGCCTGCCGAAGTCGAACCAGGGCAGGTTGATCGAGACGTCCTGCGCGGCCGTGGCGACGTCACCGGGGGACATGTACCCGCCGACCCAGCCGATCGCGGTGCCGACGAGCAGCGCCGCGAGGCCGACCGGGATGTTGCCCGGCAGCTTCAGGTCGGTGAAGAACCCGATCAGGATGATCACCATGACGGGCAGGGCGATCCACAGCGCGGTGAACATCTGCGCGGCGGGCCGCATCGAGATGAAGGCGATCGAGATGCCGGCGAGCGTGCCGAGCATCGCCGCCTGCGGGGTGTACTTGCGGATGTACGGGCCGACGAACGCGCCGAGCAGCACGATCACGCCGATGATCATCGACCAGGCGAGGCCCGCCGCCCAGGCGACCAACGGGTCGTTGGTCGTCAGGTAGATCGGCAGCATGATCACGAAGACGACGATGAACATGTGCGGCACGGACGGGCCGTACGGCATCGCGCAGACGTCCGTGCGGCCCTCGCGCCGGGCCAGCCGCCGGGCGAGGTAGGTGTAGTAGACGTTGCCGATCAGCAGCTGGACGCCCAGCGCCGGAAGGATGACGCCGAAGACGTCCGCCCCGGGGATGTTGAGCACGCCGAGGCAGAGGCCGGACAGCACCAGCACGTTGACCAGGGTGTTGAACCCCAGGCCGAAGAACGCGTTGGTGTCGCCGGCGACCCACCAGGACAGCTTCATCGGCTTTGCTTCGGTGGTACTCATGCGACGGCCTCCGTCGTGAGGGCTGCGAGCAGGGCGGACGAGGGGGCGACCCAGCCGAAGATCCCGCCCTGGGCGGCGACCATCTCGAGTGCGACGCGGTGGAACTCGGGGAAGTACGAGCCGGTGCAGTCCGAGAGCACGAGGCACTCGTAGCCGCGGTCGTTGGCCTCCCGGACGGTGGTGTGCACGCAGACCTCGGTCGTCACCCCGGCGACGATCAGGCTGGTGATGCCGCGGGACTCGAGCTCGGCGCCGAACGTGGTGCCGTGGAACGAGCCCTTGCCGGGCTTGTCGATCACGAGCTCGCCGGGCTCGGGCTTCAGCTCGTCGATGATGTCGTGGCCGTACTCGCCGCGGATCAGGATGCGGCCCTTGGGACCCGGGTCGCCGATGCGCAGGCTCGGCTCGCCGCGGTTGAGCTTCGCGGGTGGGCAGTCGCTCAGGTCCGGGACGTGGCCCTCGCGGGTGTGGATCACGGTCATGCCCAGCGCGCGGGCGGTGCCGAGGACCTCCTGCAGCGGCGGGATGACGCTGCGCAGCAACGACACGTCGTTGCCCAGGGTCTCGCCGAAGCCCTCGGGCTCGCAGAAGTCCCGCTGCATGTCGATGATCACCAGGGCGGTGGTCGCGGGGTCGAAGGTGAAGGCGCCCGGATCGGCGTCGACTCTCATGAAGGACTCCAGGTGGTCGCCTCGACGACGGCGTCGGACGTGCCGACGGCGCCGAAGACCCCGCCCTGCATGGTCACCATGTGCAGGGCGGCGTCGTGGTTGGACGGGTCGGTGGCGCCGGTGCAGTCGCTGAGGATCAGGCACTCGTAGCCGCGGTCGTTCGCCTCGCGCATGGTGGTGTGCACGCAGACATCCGTGGTGATGCCGGTCAGCAGGATGTGGGTGATCCCGCCCGAGCGCAGCACCAGGTCGAGCTGGGTCGCGTAGAACGCGCCCTTGCCCGGCTTGTCGATCAGGACCTCGCCCGCGATCGGCGCGACCTCCGGGACGATCTCCCAGCCGGGCTCGCCGCGGACGAGGATCCGGCCGGTGGGGCCCTCGGAGCCGATCTCGGCGCCGATCTGCTTCGACCGCCAGCGCTTGTTCGCGGGCAGGTCCGACAGGTCCGGCGCGTGGCCCTCGCGGGTGTGGATCACCAGCATGCCCGTATCGCGGGCGTGGGCGAGCAGCGCCGCGGTCGGCTCCAGGCCCTTGCGGGTGAGGCCGATGTCGTAGCCCATCCGGTCGACGTAGCCGCCCGGTCCGCAGAAGTCGACCTGCCAGTCGATGTTGATCATCGCGACCTTCGACGCGGGTACGGCGCCGTCGTACGGCCAGGCGTAGGGGCGGGCCGCGACCGGGCCGATGGTCGCGGTGCGCGTGCTGGTGCTGACTGTCATGCCACCTCCTGGGGGACGAGTGCGGCGGCTGCGGCCAGCAGCCGGGTCTCGGAGAACGCGGGGCCGACGAGCGTGACCCCGCAGGGCCGTCCGTCGCTCGTGACCCCGGCGGGCACGGCGACGGCGGCGAGATCGAGCAGGTTGGTGAACTGCGTGTAGCGGCCGAGGACGAGGTTGTTGCCCACCGGGTCCTCGGCCATCTGGGCCCGGGTGAACGTGGTCGGGACGGTGGGCAGCAGCAGGACGTCCGCGGTCTCGAACAGCCGCGCCGCCCAGGCCTTGAGCTCCTGGAGGCGGTAGGTGCCGCGGAAGGCGTCGACCGCGCTGAACAGCGCACCGCGCTCGATCACCGACCGGGTCACCGGCAGGACCTCCGCGTCGGTGGCGAGGAAGTCCTCCAGCTCCGCGAGCCGCTCGGCCACCCAGGGGCCGCCGTAGAGCAGGTCGCCCGCCTCGCGCAGCGGGCCGACGTCCGTGCGGACGAAACCCGGTGCGCGTCGGAGGGCGGCCTCGATGACCTTCGCGAACGCGGCGGCCATCGGCTCGTCGACGGTGCCGTGGCCGCCGTCTGCATGGTCGGCTCCGCGGGCTGCGGCTCTGTCGCCATGGTCGGCTCCGCGAGCTGCGGCTCTGTCGCCATGGTCGGCTCCGCGAGCTGCGCCCCTGTCGCCATGGTCGGCTCCGCGAGCTGCGCCTCTGCCGAAGTCCAGGCCCTCCGGGATCGCGAGCCGCAGGCCCGCCGTCACAGGCTCCCCGGTACGCGACCAGGGATCCGCCGGATCCGGCGCGGCGAGCACCTCGAGCACCGTGGCGGCGTCCGCCAGGTCGCGGGTGAAGACGCTGACGCAGTCCAGCGTCCGGCAGGCGGGCACCATCCCCGAGGTGCCGACGAGCCCGCGGGTCGGCTTGAGCCCCACGATCCCGTTGAGCGCGGCCGGGACCCGGCCGGAGCCTGCGGTGTCGGTGCCGAGCGCGACCGGCACGATCCCGGCCGCCACCGCGACCCCGCTACCCGAGCTGGAGCCGCCGGAGATCAGGTCCCCGCCGAACACGCTCTCCGGGGCGCCGTAGGGGGAGCGGGTGCCGTTGAGCCCGGTCGCGAACTGGTCCAGGTTCGTCTTGCCGACGATGATCGCCCCGGCCTCGCGCAGCAGCCGCACGGAGCCGGCGTCCGCGGTGGGGGTGTAGGCGAAGCCGGGGCAGGCCGCGGTCGTCGGCAGGCCCGCGACGTCGATGTTGTCCTTGACCGCGACCGGCACGCCGTAGAGCGGCAGGTCGAGCGGGTCGAGGCGCTCCAGCTCGGCGGCCCGGCGACGGAGGTCCTCGGCCGCGGCGACGCTGATCCACACCGCGTCGTCCCCACGACTGGCGATGCGCGCGAGCACGTCCTCGACCACGGTGAGCGGACGGAGCGTGCCCGCCCGGTAGGCCGTCCGGAGATCGCGCACCCCCATCGGGGGAGCCTGCGTCGCTGTCTGCACTTGGTCGATTGTCGACAGTTTGGTGTCAGCGGAAGGTGTCCTGCGTTACAGCTGTGTGACGGCTGCCGGGTCGCGTGGGCAGGGATGTCCCGGGTGTCCGGGACGGACCGACACGGGCCTCCGGGACGGGTCCGAACCAGGGTCGACGCATGACGACACACCTGCGGGCAGACGCGCCCGTCCGCGCGACCCGACGCACACCCTTCCCGGCCTGGGCGTGGTGCGGGGTCGCGGCGGGCGTCCTCGGCCTCGGCGGACTGATGGCGACCGCCAACCTGTACGACCCCGCGGCTGGGCTGCTCGCGGACAACGAGGGGCTGCTCGCCGCCGTCCGCGGATCGGCGTGGATGGTGCTGGTCCACCAGGCCGTCTGTGCGGTGGTCGCGCCGCTGCTCGTGGTGTTCGGCGTGGGCCTGCTGCGTCGACTCCGGTCCGCGCTGCCGGAGGGCTCGCTGTTGCCCGGCGTCGCCGCGGCGGGCGTGGGTCTGACCGCGGTCGCCCTCATGGTCGGCGCGGGGCTCGACACGGACTTCTGGTGGGCGCTGCCGCCGAGCGTGGGGCTCGACCCGGACAGCGTCAGCGGCTACGTGGTCTTCTACAACACGATCCCGTGGCTGTGGGGTGGGCTCGCGCTCAGCGCGGGCGCCACGGCGGTGGCCGGGCTGCGGCACCGCGCCGTGGGCCGTCCGACGGCGTGGTGGGCCCTGGTCTGCGCAGTGCTGGTCGGAGCGACCCAGCTCGCGCCCGCGCAGTACGGTGCCGTGCTGCCGGGAGCGCTGTGGCTCGCGTCGGCGTTCACGTTCGCCCGCCCCCGTCCGTGACCGTGGTGTGCCCGGTGCGGGCGGTGGCATCGGGGACAAGACCGTCCGCAACCACGTGTCGGCGATCTTCGGCAAGCTCGGCGTGGCCGACCGGGCGGGGGCGGCGGAGCTGGTGAGGCTCCGTACCGATCAGGACTCGAGCTCGGCCGCGAGGTAGGTCTTCGCGCCGTGGCTCGCCAGTGCGGTCAGCACCGTGGCCGCGTCTCCCGAGGCCACCGCCTCGAACAGGTGCCGATGCCGGTGGGCGCCCTCCGCGGGGGAGCGCTGCTCGGCCTCGCGGCGCATGTTCGCGGCCATGTAGAGCTGCAGCTGCATGATGATCGGCTCGTAGACCCGCAGCAGGTGCCGGTGCCCGGCCAGCGCGACCAGCGCGAGATGGAACTCGCGGTGCGCCTCGGCCCGGTCCAGCGCTGCGTGCTCGTGGTCGTCCAGCGCGGCCCGTTCGATCCGCTCGACCGCCCGCTCCAGCACGACAAGCCTGGCCGGGTCCGGCGGCGCGACGAGGGCGGTCTCGACCGCGAACCGCTCCAGGGCGTCCCGCAGGCCGAACAGCTCGGTCATGTCCTGCGCCGACAGCTCCGCGACCCGAACCCCGCGCCGCGGCAGGTGCTCGACGAGTCCCTGCTGGCCGAGCAGCCGCAGCGCCTCCCGGACCGGGGCCCGGCTGATGCCGAACCGCCTGGTCAGCTGCTCCTCGACGAGCCGCTCCCCGGGCTGGATCGCGCCCCGCAGGATGTCCGCCCGGATCCGTTCGAGGGCGAGGTCGACCAGGCTCTGTGCGCCGAGTCCGTCGAGCGGGACCTCAGCGGTCACGGCGGTCTCCTCGCGGTCGGATCGGTTCGGGTATGGGGCCCCAGCCTCCCAGACGGGCCGGGCCTGCGCCCGGATCAGGCCTCATGTCAGGCTCCGTGTCCGGCTCCGCGTCAGGCGACGGACACCCCGATCAGCATGCCGACGAGGTAGGTTGCGGCCGCCGCGATCGCCCCGAACATCAGCTGCCGCAGTCCGCCGCCCCACCAGCTGCGGACCGTGAACCGGCTGGAGATCGCGCCCGCCAGGAACAGCCCGACGGCGCCGATCCCGAGCCCCAGCAGCAGCGACGACGAGCCGAACAGGAACGACAGCAGCGGGATGACCCCGCCCACGGCGAAGCACAGGAACGACGAGATCGCCGCGACCCACGGTGAGGGCTTGTCGTCGAGGCTCACCCCGAGCTCCTGGCTGACGTGCACCCGCAGGGCGATCTCGGGGTTCGCGCTGATCTCGTCGGCGACGCGCTGGGCGGTCTCCTCGGTCAGGCCCATGTCCCGGTACTCCTGCACCAGCTCGGCCCGCTCGGCGAGCGGGTGCCGGGCCAGCTCGCGACGCTCGACGGCCGCCTCGGCGTCGACCGCCTCGTTCTGCGTGCCCACCGAGGCGAACTCGCCGAGCGCCATCGAGAACGCCCCGGCTACGAGACCCGCCATCCCGGTCAGCACGATCACGTCCCGGTCGGCACCGCCGCCGCCCACGCCCGCGAGCAGCGCGATGTTCGTGACCAGCCCGTCCATCGCCCCGAAGGTCGCCGCGCGCAGCCAGCCGCCGGACACGTCGCGGTGCCGGTGGTCGTCCCGGTGCTCGGCGAGCTGCGCGGCGAGCTCGTCCTGGTCGTCGCTCACAGCGGGAGGGTAGTCCGCCGAGTCGCGGGGCGGGTCCGGCGCGGGCGACACTGACCGGATGGAGCCGCTGTGGCTGTTCGCGGACCAGCTCGGCCCGCACGTGCACGCGACCGACGGGATGCGCGATCGGGAGGTCGTCCTGGTCGAGTCCACACGGGCGTTGCGGCGCAAGCGTTTCCACCGGCAGAAGCTGCACCTGGTGTTGTCCGGGATGCGGCACCTCGCCGCGGAGCTGGGCGACCGCGCGCGGTACGTCGAGGCGGACATCTATCGGGAGGCCCTCGAGCAGGTGGGGGAGCCGGTCGTCGTGCACGAGCCGACGTCGTTCGCCGCGGCCGACCTCGTCGAGCGGCTGCGCAGGGACGGCCTGGTCGCCGACATCCTGCCGACGCCCACCTTCGCCCTGTCCCGCACCGAGTTCGCGGACTGGGCGGGGGACCGTGAGCGGTTCCGGATGGAGGACTTCTACCGCGCCCAACGCGAGCGGTTCTCCGTGCTCATGGACGGCGCGGAGCCGGTCGGCGGGCGCTGGAACCTTGACGCGGACAACCGCGAGCCGCCGCCCAAGCGACGCACCCTGGAGATCGAGGGGCCCTGGCAGCCGACCGAGGACGAGATCGACGAGCAGGTCCGGGCCGACCTCGAGGACGTCCCTTCGGTCGGCGTCGACGGACCGCGCTGGTTCGCGATCACCCATGCCGAGGCGCAGAAGGCGTTGCGGCACTTCGTCAAGTGCCGTCTCGCGGCGTTCGGCCCGTACGGGGACGCGATCATGTCCGACGACTGGGCCACGGCGCATTCGCTGCTGTCCGTGCCCCTCAACCACGGTGTCCTGCATCCGCTCGACGCCGTGCATGCGGCCGAGCAGGCCGGGACGGCGCTTTCCCGCTCGCCTCGGCCGAGGGCTTCATCCGGCAGATCCTCGGCTGGCGGGAGTACGTCTGGCAGCTGTACCGGCGGTTCGGTCGCGGGTACCTGCGGCGCAACGCCCTGCGCGCCCAGACGCCGCTGCCGGACTGGTTCGCGAACCTCGACGCGGACGCCGTCACCGCGGCCTGCCTGCGGGACGCGCTCTCCGGGGTGCGCGACCGGGGCTGGGTCCACCACATCCCGCGGCTGATGGTGCTGGGCAACCACGCCCTGCAACGCGGCTACCGCCCCGCCGAGCTGAACGAGTGGTTCCGCACCGCGTTCGTCGACGGGTTCGAGTGGGTCATGCCGCCGAACGTGATCGGGATGAGCCAGCACGCCGACGGCGGCGTGCTGGCCACCAAGCCGTACTCCTCCGGCGGCGCCTACCTCAACCGGATGACCGACCACTGTGGTGGCTGCGCGTTCGACCCGAGGAAGCGCCTCGGCGACGACGCCTGCCCCTTCACCGCCGGCTACTGGCAGTGGGTCCACCGCCACCGGGACCTGCTGGCCGACAACAACCGCACCGCCCGCGCGGTCGCCTCGATGAACCGCCTGACGGACCTCGACGCGGTCCTGGAACAGGAGTCCGCCCGGGAGCACTTCTAAGCCCCACAGGCCCCACCCGCCCGCCCCACGAGTCGGACACCCCGCCCCGCGAGTCCTCCACTATCGCCGCGCGAGTCGGACACCTCGGCCCGCGAGTCCCCCACTTCTGCCGCGCGAGTCGGACACCTCGGCCCGAGGTCACTCACTCGGTTCTCAGGCGACGGGTCTACCGTGCGCCAGGTGACGGGGGGCCGGGTTCTCGACGGGATCGGCACGCTGGCGAGGCTCGGCCTCGCGGCGGTCTGGCTGGTGTCTGGACTGCTCAAGGCGATGGATCCGGCGCAGACCTACGTGGCCGTGCGCGCGTACGACGTGCTGTCCCGCCCGCTCGTGTCGGTCGTGGCGGGCATCCTGCCGTGGTTCGAGCTGGCGCTGGGCCTGTTGTTGCTGGTGGGGATCGGTACCCGCGCGGTGGCCGTGCTGTCCGCCGGGGTGCTGCTGGTGTTCATCGCCGGCGTCACGCAGGCCTGGGTGCGCGGGCTGTCGATCGACTGCGGCTGCTTCGGCGGGGGTGGGGCGGTCGCGCCCGGCCAGACCCAGTACGTCCAGGAGATCCTGCGGGACGTCGGCTTCCTGGCCCTCGCGATCTGGCTGATCGTGCGCCCGCAGACCCTGTTCGCCGCGGAACGGCGTCTCGTCACCTCGGGTTCGGGCATCGAAGGGAACTGACGTGGGTGGAGCGGACCGCAGCGAGCGGCGTCGGAAGCAGGAGGCGGCCCAGGCGCGGTTGAAGGCGGCGGGGATCACCCCGAAGCGCAGCGGCCCGTCGGGCAACGCGCTGGTGCTGGGGATCGTGGCGGTCGTCGTGATCGTGGCGATCATCGTCGGCGTGGTGGTGACGCTGAACAGTCGCAGCACCACCGAGGCGGTGGCCCCGAACTACCCGGTCGCCCGGGACGGCGCGGCCATCACCGCAGGTCAGGCCGCCGCGCCCGTCACCGTCGACATCTACGAGGACTACCTCTGCCCGTACTGCGAGCGGCTGGAGACGGCGTACAAGGACCAGATCACCACCGCGCTCAACGCCGGCCAGATCAAGGTCAACTACCACGCCATCTCGATCCTCGACCGGGCCAGCAGCCCCGCCGGCTACTCGACCCGCGCCGCCAACGCCGCGATCTGCGCCGCGGACGCCGGCATCTTCCCGGCCTACCACGCCGCTCTCTACGCCGACCAGCCTGCGGAGGGCAGCGCGGGCTTCTCGGTGCAGGAGCTCACGGACAAGGGCACCGCCCTGGGCGCGGGCGCAGGCTTCGGCCAGTGCGTCGCGGCCCAGGCCAACACCGGCCTGATCGAGAACGCGACGAACACCGCCGCCGCCAACCCGGCCCTGCAGACCAACGGCAACTTCGGCACCCCCACCGTCGCCGTCGGGGGCCAGAAGGTGGATGTCAACGACTCGGAGTGGCTGCAGAAGGCCATCGTCGGCTGACCCCTTCCCCGCGGGACCCCGGTGTCCGGGGCCCCGCGGGGGGTGTTGTAGGGTTCTCTCATCGCAAGGGGCTGTGGCGCAGCTGGTAGCGCACTTGACTGGCAGTCAAGGGGTCAGGGGTTCGAATCCCCTCAGCTCCACTCGATAGATCCCAGGTCAGGGCCTATTTCACTCCGGTGAGATGGGCCCTTGCTGCTTCTCTGGCGGGCCCGGATCTCACCAAATCTCACATCAGCTAGCCGAGCGCGCCGCCATGCCCGGTGATGCGGCGGAACTCGGCGTCATCCGCCGCCTGCTGCAGATCCATCATGTCGTCGTCGACGGCCTGCTGTTCCGCACCCGTGACACAGTCGGGGCACCTCACGTCGGACCCGTCGCCGATCGCCTCCCAGTCCAGGAAGGCGGTGCTGTCCTGGGTCGGCGCCTCTCGACGGCATCGGTCGCAGTGCTGGGGCACGGTCGCTGTCCTCTCGTCATCCGAGCATGGTCGCGATCGCGTCGCGCCCCTGCTCCAGGTCCTTCAGGGTCGGGTGGGTATAGACCTTCAGCGCGAGGCTCAGGTCCGAGTGGCCGGCCCACGCCGACACGATCGCGGGCGGCACCCCGTTCATGGCGAGGTAGGTCAGCACCGAGTGTCGGGCGTCGTACAGCCGCACCCTCCGCACCCCCGCCTCCTCCATGGCCTCGTACACACGGCGCCGCAGCCAGTCGGTACGGCACGGCTCGCCGAGCTCGTCGACGAGGACGTACCCGGTCGGGGAGTAGGCGGGTCCCGCGGCGAGCTGCTCGGCCGCCTGGAGCTTCCGCAGCAGCTTCAGCCCCTTGGTCACCTGGGCGGGCATGGGTAGGACGCGGCGCCCGGCGTCGGACTTCGGCCCCTTCTCGACGACCACCATCCCCTCGGCGCTGGCGACGAGCGTCCGGGTGTTGGCGACGGTGAGGGTCTCCTCGTCGAGATCGACGTCGGACCAGCGCAAGCCGCACACCTCGGCCGGACGCAGAGCCAGGAATGAGAGCAGCAGCACGGCCTCCAGGCGCTTCCCCGCGAGCCAGCGCAGGACGGTGCGCACCTCGGCCTCCGTCCACGGGGTGCGGCGCACCTTGCTCTGCTTCGGCGGCCTCACCGGCTCGGCCACGTTGAAGTCGATCAGGCGGTGTCGGACGGCGTCCGCGAGTGCCGACCGCAGACGGGAGAGCGTGAGCTGGATCGTCCGCGCGCCGAGCGGCGTGCCCGGCTTCCCGCCGCGGCGGCGCCCCTCCGTGGCCATCCACTCAACGAGGTCCTCCACGTCGCGCGTCGTGAGCTTCTGCAGGAGCACCGCGCCGAGCCTGCCCCTCACCGGGCGCAGCGCGTCCTCGTAGTTGCGCGCGGTCGCGGCCTCCTTCCCTCGGGTCGCGGAGCGCAGCCAGTCGTCGAGGTACTGCTCAACCGTCAGCTTGGACGGGACGGCGTACGTCCCGCGGTCGACCTCGGTCAGGATCTTCGCCAGCTCACGCTCGGCGTCCTTCTTGCGGTCGTAGGTTCGGGTGATCTGCTTCCGCTTCCCGGTGACCGGGTCGCGACCAGCGTCGACCACGAAGCGGTAGCGCGTGCGCTCACCGACCTGGATCGGCCGGATCCTCGGTGCTGCCACTCTCTCCTCCTCTCTCTGTGATCGTGCGGTAGGCCTCGGCGGCGCCGGCCCGCAACGCCTCCGCGAGGACCGCATAGGCGCGCGGGTCGTGGTCGAACTGGCTCAGCCAGTCCTCGCCGTAGATCTCATCGGCGCGGGACTTCGGCATCAGCGCGATGAGGCGGGCGACGTCGAGCAGGTCTGACGGTTCGTCTCGGAGGTGTCCCCGTCCGGCGATCCAGCGGCGGGCACGGGCTGCGCTGACCTCGACACCAGGGGTGACCCGGTACGGGTCCCCGTCGTTGCGGTCTGCGGACACGAGCAGGTCGACCGGGTGCATCTCCAGGGCGACCGCGAGCGCCATGAACTCGTCGACGGTGATCAACCGCCGCCGCCGTCCAGTGTCCTTCTCGCGGCGTCCGGACTCGATCACGTAGATCGCGTTCACCGTGAGACTGGACGCGCCGATCTCGGTGCAGCGCTGCGCCAGCTCTTCTACCGAGAGTCGCAACTCGTGCTTGCGTCGATACGCGACGCGCTTACCGACCTCCTCGCTGATCCCGATCAAGCCTTCATCGTTCGTCACATTGCCGAACGCTAGCGGCAGACTTCCGAACATGCAAGGGACGTGGTAGACCTGAAACGAACTCGGCGGATTGCCGAGGACGTTCGGCACATTGCGGAATGGAGACCACCATGGCGACTCCGTCGCTAGACGAGATCCGAGAGTGGGGGCCGACATGTGGCATCCCCGAGGCGGCCAAGCCGCTGGGCATCAGCCGGAGCTACGCGTTCGAGCTCGCGCGGCTCGACACGTTCCCCTGCCGGGTGCTCAAGGTCGGCCGCCGCTACCGCGTTGTCACCAGCTCCCTGGTCGCCCTGCTGGAGTCCGGTCAACAGGGCAGCGCGGGCGGCGCGGGGGAGGAGTTGAAGGCCGGATGATCAGGAACGAGAACGGCCCGGCCGCCGGTGGTGCGGCAGCCGGGCCCATGAGCCTCTCGACCCCGCCCAGGGACTTCGAAGCCGCCAGCCAGAGTGCCACATCGGGGGAGCGGACCGCCTCCGCCACGGCGTACGCCCCGAGCGGGCCGCGCGGCCGATGGGTCCTGGTCGTCACCGACTGCCCGTTCTGTGGTCAGGGTCCGCACGTCCACCTCAGCGACGAGCCGAGCGGTGTCCGCCGGGCCGGCTGCGGCCGTGGTCGGTACCAGCTCGTCGCGGACGAGCGGCACGACGCTCAGGTCCTGGCGTTCGAGCCTGCGCGGCTGCAGCGGATGGAGCGGCGGGCCGCCGAGCTCGCGGTCGAGCACATCCGTGTCGCCACCGGTCACGACGTCTCGTGGGTCTTCGACCAGCAGCGCCGCGAGCACGGCATCGGCGTCGGCGGTGGGTGGTGATGCGCACCGACTTCGGCGAAGCGGAGGAGGTCGAGGCGATCGTCGACACGGTGTGCCGCATGATCGACAGCGGCCGGTACGAGCGGTTCGCCGTCGAGGCTCGTCGAGGCACTCCGGTGGCGCTGCGCGACCAGTTCGACGCGGCTCAGGGGCATGTCGACAGTGGGCTGCGCCGGGCCGCCGCGATGCTCAGCGCGCGCGGCCAGCTCGACAGCGTGTCTGCCGCGCCCCGCTGGGTGCTGCGTCTCGTCCTCCGCTCGACGGCAACCTGGCTGCTGGGCGCTGGCTCGACCTGCCCTCACGACCCCAGCCCCGAGCGGCCTCAGCCCGTCGTGACCGCCGCATGGCGTCCCGACCTGATCACCTGCGCGCGGTGCACCCACCTACTCGCGCTCGTCCCCGGCTCCGCGGCTGACCGGACCTGCGACAGCTGCAGCCGCGTCACCTCGGGCCTGCGCGACGACGGCGTCTTCCCGGGTGCGTTCGCGCTCGGCCCCGTCCAGCTGATGCTCGGCGTCTGCCGCGACTGCCGGTGGACCACGTGACCGGCACCGGCGTCCTGCCTCGCTCCTTCGAAGGAGACCACTGCATGACCGTCCCGTCCGCCCTCGAGGCGGCACTCGACTACGCCGCCGGTGGCGCCGAGGTGATGCCCCTGCACACCCCGACCCCCGGCGGCTGCTCCTGCATGCGCGCCGACTGCACCTCGATCGGCAAACACCCGCGCACCCTGCACGGCAAGGACGACGCCACCACCGACGTCGAGACGATCCAGCGCTGGTGGCGGATGTGGCCGACCGCCAACGTCGGCATCCGACCCGCCGAGGGTCTGGTCGTCCTCGACATCGACCCCCGCAACGGCGGGCACCTGCAGCTCGCCGCGATGCAGGAGCGCTACGGCTGGCTGCCCCGCACCCGCACCGCGCGCACCGGATCCGGCGGCATGCACCTGTGGTTCCGCTGCACCGGCGACCTGCGCGGCGCGCTCACCGAGGGGATCGACCTGAAGACTCACGGCGGTTACCTCGTCGCCCCGCCGTCGGTGCACGCCTGCGGTCAGCGCTACGCCTGGCTCGACACCGGCCCGATCGTCGACGCCCCGGACTACCTCGTCGGCCTGATCCGGCGCCCCGAGCGAGCGATCGTGACCGGCGCCCCCGTCACCGAGGCCGTCGTCGCCGGGCTGGTCCGCACCGTCCGCACCGCGGCGAACGGCTCCCGGAACCGCGCCCTGTACTGGGCGGCCTGCAGGGCCGTCGAGAAGGGCATCGACCCGGCCCCGCTCGTCGAGGCCGCCGTCGCGAACGGGCTCAGCGCCCACGAGGCCCAGCGCACCGTCGACTCGGCCGCGACCGCGCCGCACCGGATCGAGGTGGCCGGCTGATGGACTTCACCACCGACCAGCTCCCCACCCCGGTCCCGCTGCACCGGCGCCGCTCCTCGGCGCTGTTCCCGGTCGACGCCCTCCCGAGCTGGGTGCGCGACTGGGTCGCCGCGGAGGCCGAGGCCACCCAGACCCCGGTCGACCTCGCAGCGTGCTGCGCGCTCGGCGTCCTCGCCGCCTGCGCCGGCGGTCGAGCCGTCGTGATCGCCCGCCCCGGTTGGACGGAGCCGGTGAACCTGTACCTGCTCCCGGTGCTGCCGCCCGCGAGCCGGAAGACCGCGGTCGTGAACGCAGCCACCGCGCCGCTCTACGCCGCCGAGTCCGACCTCGCCGAGCAGGTCTCCGGTGAGCTCGTCGAGGCAGCCACCCTGCGCGAGGTGGCCGAGAAGGCGGCGAGCAGGGCGATGCAGGCCGCCGCCAACGCCGCTCCCGAGCGGCGGGAGGAGCTGACGGCTGAGGCCGTCTCCGCGTCGACGGCCGCCCAGGCGATCGACGTTCCGAGGGTCCCCAGGCTGATCGCCGACGACGTCACCCCCGAGGCGGTGGGATCGCTGCTCGCCGACCACGGCGGCAGGCTGGCCATCATCTCCGCCGAGGGCGGCCTGTTCGACGTCATGGGGGGCAAGTACTCCGCCGGTGTCCCGAGCCTCGACGTGTGGCTCAAGGGGCACTCGGGTGACCCGCTGCGCGTCGACCGCAAGGGCCGCCCGTCCGAGTACGTGCGTGCCCCTGCGCTCACTCTGCTGCTCACGGTGCAGCCCGCCGTCCTCGCCGCGGTCGCGGGCAACGGAGCGTTCCGAGGCCGCGGTCTGACCGCCCGCTTCCTCTACGCGCTCCCGCCGGACAACGTCGGGCACCGCCGCATCGGCGCCCCGCCGGTGCCGCCGGAGATCTCCGCGGCGTGGGACAAGCACGTCCGAGCGCTCGTCGTGGAGTTCGCCGGGTGGACCGACCCCGCCCAGCTGCGCCTCGACGACGACGCGGCCGAGTACCTGCTCGACCTCGAGCGGACGATCGAGCCGCGGCTGGCGCGCGACGGCGACCTCGCGGGGATCCGGGAGTGGGCGGGCAAGTCGGTCGGCGCGGTGCTGCGCATCGCCGCCCTGCTCCACGTCGCCGGCGTGGACTCGGCGTTCCGGCGCCCGATCAGCCGCGACACACTCGCGTCCGCCGCGGTGATCGGGGAGTACTTCACCGACCACGCCCAGGCCGCCTTCGACCTCCTCGGCGACGACGGGGTCTCCGACGCGGAGTACGTGCTGGCGCTCCTGGCCCGCAAGAAGCTGCCGGAGTTCAGCATCCGGCAGCTGCTCAGCGCGCTGCCCCGCGGCAAGTTCGGCAGCTCCGAGGAGGTCCGGGCCGCCGTCAGCGTGCTGGAGGAGCACGGCTGGGTGATCGAGCAGCCCGTGCCGCCGCGGACGGGGGCGGGCCGCCCGCCGTCCCCGAAGT
This sequence comes from Pseudonocardia xishanensis, assembly GCF_039541715.1. NCBI lineage: Bacteria > Bacillati > Actinomycetota > Actinomycetes > Pseudonocardiales > Pseudonocardiaceae > Pseudonocardia > Pseudonocardia xishanensis. The sequence continues at coordinate 248 of NZ_BAABGT010000122.1, read as the reverse complement.
TCCGCACCCACCCCGCCGTCCTGTCCGCGGAATCCGCGGAATCCGCAGAACAGGCCGATGGCGCCCGTGACCAGCCGGGGAAGGCGGCGGGTCCCCGGACCGCAGAACCGCGACGGAATTCCGCACAACCCTCCCCGGCCGTCGCAGAGCCGCCCGCCGCAGCGCCGCCCGCCGGGCTTTCTGCGGATATGCCATGTCTCAGGACATGGGTGACGAGTCTGCATCAGGACATCGGTGACGCTGTGGGT
>NZ_BAABGT010000121.1:0-6922 GCF_039541715.1 Pseudonocardia xishanensis | reverse complement strand
ATGTCCTTCCACGACGCCCCGGCCGCGCGCAGCGGGGCGTACCTCCTGATGTCCATCCATGCCTCCACAGGCAGGATCACGGGTAACCCCCTCCGGGCTCGTCTGCTTGGCGGCTGACAAGCCCGGAGGGTGGTCCCTCCCTAAGCCGATCTTGATCCGACGCGCCGGACCAACAACAGATCAGCTCGTACCTACAGCGACATCAGAACCCGTACGCGGACACCAGCCCGCTGCAATGGCTCTTACGAGCGCGTCTCGATCGAGCTCGTCAACTCATCGAGACGACCGATCTGAGCGTGAAAGATGTCGCCACGCAATCGGGATTTCCCTCAGCAGCCGCGCTGCGTCAACGGTTCACCGCTACTTTGGGAATCACTCCGACATCGTATCGAGAAACATTCAAGTCTACGCCCAGCGACGGCTACGCTGCCGGAAGTGCCCGCACGGTCTCAGGATCGCGGCGGGATGCCGACTAGCTCCGGGTACCGAACGGCGGAAGGCACTCGAGCCCGAGCGCCGGATGGCGATTCCATTACGGGGTCACCAATTCTCGGATCAGGCTTGAGCGCCTCCGCGACAGCTAGTTGCTGAGCTTGCTAGCTTCTGGCGGGTTGTAGGTCCGAGTCGTCACGGCGGGGTAGGTTTCGAGCAGCTTCTCCGTACGGGTCGGTCGCTGCGCGAAATCACCACCACAGTTGGGGCAACGACCGGCGAGTGGTCCGTCAGCGCACGAGGAACAGTATGTGCACTCGAAGCTACAGATACGCGCATCGGTCGACCCCGGCGGCAAATTGGCGTCGCAACGCTCGCATCCGGGACGCATCTCAAGCATGTGTGGCATATTCCCAACCCTCTTCTAGAACTCCCCGGGAAGACCTCGTTGTGATCCGGGAATGGACGGAATGCCCAGCAGACTGGACATGGCCACGATGCGCAAATGGGCGCGCTCACCCTTTGGCGGCCACCGCGGCCGACATCAGTATTCTCGCATCGATCCCCGATCCTGACGAGAAGCTTGAACGCCGAGAATGCTCGATTTTCCGCCAGCCGTTCGCTGACGATGGATTGTCAGCGCCGCACGCAACGTCGTCCGCTCAATCGTCGCCGATCGGTCCGGAGCAGGTCGTCGCGCGAGCGCGGGCGGCGACGTCCGCAGCCGAGCAGAACCCGCGATGGCTTCTCTTGAGGCACAGCAGTCCGAGCAAGCGGCCGCCTTCGTCGACGACGGCGAGCCGCCGGACACCGGCGTCGAGCATGCGGGTGCGCACCGCCTCCAGATCCTCGTCCGGACTCACGATGCGGTCGCGTAATGCTCCCAGCCGCCAGGCGAGCTGTTCCGCCGGCGCGGGCTCGTGCACATCCTCTCGATGGACCACCGCCCGCAGCAGACCTTCGGCGACGATCAGCACCGCATGCATGTGATCATCAGCGAACGCGGCGCGTGCTTGTCCGACGGTGAAATCGGTTCGCATGATCTTCGGCGAGGGCAGCATCGCCGTCGCGACCGAGCTCCGCTGAGTCGCGGCGATATCGCCTGCGCGTTCTTGATCGGTCCGTGGATGCTGTGAGGCAGGTTGAGTGCGGGCCATCAGATCAGCTGAACCCTTCTCCCTATTTTCAGATGGCGTTCTGAGCCCGGTTCGGCGGTCGCGCTGCGACTCGAGCGGCGCGACAGACCGGCGTTGGACGCCGCGGTGTGCGTCGAGGGAGGGCCGGTAACCGGGTCAGATGAGATGAAGCCTGCGGGCCTGCAGGATCGCCTGGACACGGTTGTGGGCGCCCAGCTTCGCCATCAGGGCTTGAGTGTAGGAGCGGACGGTGTTCACTGAGAGATTGAGTTCGTTTGCGACGTCTTTGGTGGCCATGCCCATGGCCATGAGACGCAGAATCTCCACTTCCCTGGGTCGTACGGGAACAGCGCTGATCTCTTGGCACTCGAGGAGCGCCCCAGCGGTTCTCAGTGTGCGCAGCACGGTGTCGTCGATGACGACCTCGCCCCGCCGAACATCTCGGAGTGCTGCGGCGAGGTCGAGGTTCAGCGAACCCTTGAGCAAGATCCCGGCAACCCCGATATCCAGGCAGAAGCTCAATAATGTCGGCTCGTCGAAAGCGGTCACGATCACCACCCGCAGGCCGGGACACTCGTCGAGAACAGCCTTGGCGACCTCGGAGCCGTCGAGATCGCCGAGCCTGACGTCGAGGAGAGCGATGTCGGGCCGATGGCTTCTCGTGGCGCTGAGGACGTCGCGCCCGTCATGGCAGGTGGCTACGACAGTGAACTCGTCAGGATGGCGCTCGAGCACCGCCCGCACCCCAGCAATCACGAGGGGATGGTCGTCGGCGATGAGCACTCGGGAGGGAGTCATGGTTGGTCAGGCAGAGGTAGCGTCACCAGAAGACTGGCTCCGCCATCTTCTCCGTTGCGAAGGTCGAGCGTTCCTCCGAGGGCACGTACTCGCTGGCGCAGACTCGACAGGCCGAGTCCCCGAGATTTGCCCGGTAGACCGGCCGCGATCGTCGCAGGCGGCTGCGGTAGTCCTCGACCGTCATCCTGGATCAGAACCGCCAAACCCAGCGGCCGGTAGGTCAGTGTGACCATCACCGACGAGGCGTCGGAGTGGCGTTCGACGTTGTGAAGACCCTCGCTGACCACCGAGGCCACCACTTCATCCACGTGATCGGGGCTTGCGACGGGCGTGCCCAGCACGACAGCTTCGGCAGCGATTCGTGATCGAGCGCTGAACCGCTCGACATCATGGCGGACAGCGACGACGAGCGCGTCGCGAGGCGGAAGGAGCGTGTGCATCGCGCCACGCAGCCGTTGGGAGACCTCCGCGGCGTCGTGCTCGATGCGTTTGGAGAGGACGATGATTTCTGCGGGGTCGTCGACTGACTCACGAATCTGTTCGGCGGACAACGAGATCCCGAAGAGTAGCTGCTCGGCGGTGTCGTGTAGTTGGTGGGCGATCCGAGCCCGCTCGGTCAGCACGGCCGACTCGCCTGCCTTGCGGACTCGTAGCGCGGTCGACATCAGCGGGCCCAAGGAGGCAGCGAACTCCCACAGCAGCGCTGCGACGCGCAGGTCGGGCTGGTTCTCGGTCCGCGTACCGACGTAGAGGGCTCCCAGGGGAGCGCCCCCGAACTCCACGGGACAGGCCATGAGGTGGCGAATGCCGGCCTGGGCAGCGGCCGCGGCCAGGGGGTCGTCGAGCGTGGAGTCGGGCAGGGACGCGGTGGGGGTGTCATCGAGCTCGAATGCTCTCCACCCCAGGCCGCGCCCGCGCGGGCTCCGCGCCCCCACCTGGGCCTCGGGGAGACCTTCGACGGAGGCCACGCTGAGCTCGTCAGGACGGACGACGACGCTGATGGCCGCGATATCCAAGCCGATCAGCGCGTGCATCCGACGACCGGCCCGGGTGGTCAGCGCGTCGAGGTCGACCAGTCCGGACAGTCCGCGGGCAGCCGCGACCAGGTTCCGCACATCGTCGATCGACGTGACCATGTAGCACATCTGGGCTCCTCGGGCTGCCGCGGAGCGGGCGCTCGACACTGTGCAGAACACCCGGCTCCGCGCCGCAGGTGTTGATCAGGCGTCGCTCACGATGAACAGCTTCCTGAAGGGCTCCCGAACAGTCCAGTGTGAGCTGGTTCCCTTGACGAACGACGCTACGTCCCCCGCCCGCAGGGTCACAAGCTCGCCGGAGGCGAGTTTGATGTCCAGCACTCCTTCGAGCACATGGATGGTCTCGTCGGTGGCGAACGGGTAGGGGAAGTCCTGCGGACCGCTACGCCACAGCCCCACCGCCAGGGTGGTGCCGCCGGCACCTCCTCGGCGGATCCAGTGGACCTCACCGATCGCGGTGTCACCTACGATGAACGGCTCGTAGTCCGGAGCATCCACCGTGCTGGCGTGGTAGCTCGTGGCGGCGCTGAGATCAGAGGTCATGTGGGTCTCCTCGAGGTCGTCGACTTTTTCCGGTCAGGCTGACGCGATGCGAATCTCGACTGTGGCCGCGGAGTATCGCGGGCCCCGCCCCAGGTCGTTCGCGTCGCCGGAGATCAGCGCGGAGACGCTGGAGGCGCCGTCGGTCCAGAAGCCGTAGGGAACGACGGCGACTCCCGGCATCACACCCTCGTCGAGGAGGACCTCGACGGGAATGCAGCCTCGCTCGTTGAAGACCTCGGCGCGGTCGCCTGCCGAGAGTCCGCGGCCGGCCGCGTCGTCGGGATGCAACGTGACGTGCTGACCGCCCTCCCCACGCAGCTGCCGATCCATGTTGGCGTACTGGGAACTGATGAAGTGGTGGCCGCGGGGAGTGATCATCCGGAGCGGGTAGCGGTCGTCGACGGGCTGTTCGACGTAGTCCGGGACAGACGGGCTGGGTCGGTCGCCCTGCATCTCCGTGTAGCCCTGACGGAACACCGGTGCCACGGAGTCGAAGTCATCGTGCACAGCCAGCGCCACCCGCCCGTCGACTGTGGGGAAACCACCATCGGCGTAGGGGGCTTCGTCGGGGCCTGGCAGCGCGAGCCGCGCCCAGCCCGTCTTCTTGAGCCCTTCGAGGCTGATGCCGGCCAGCTGGGGGGCCGACCAGTCCAGGGACTGCTCCGCCATCTCCTCGTCGCTGAGGGTGAACCACGGGTCGTCGTCGAACCCCATCCCAGCCGCCAGGCGCCGGAACAACTCGACGTTCGACACCGCTTCTCCGACGGGCTTGATCGCCTGGTTGTTGATGGCGATGTAGAGATGACCCCATGAGAAGTTGACGTCGAAATGTTCCGTGATCGTGGTTGCCGGGAGCACGATGTCGGCGAACCGGGCAGTATCTGTGATGAAGTGATCGCTGACGACTGTGAACAGATCATCTCTCTTCAGGCCGGCGATGGTCTTGTTCTGCTCCGGGTAGGTGATGACCGGATTCGAGTTGCACACCATCAGCGCCTTGATCGGAGGGTCGAGTTCGACCTCCCCGGTGAGCACTCGCCCGAGCTGCATGCCGTTGACGACACGGGTTCCGGGCTTGATCAGGTCGACACGGGAGAGCCGGTCGAAGTTCACCGGGAAGCCGAACAACGACAGCTCGTGGGTGCCTCCGCCCGGGTAGCGCCATGCTCCCACCAAGGCGGGGAGACTGAAGATCGCCCGGAACGCCTGGCCTCCCTGTGGGTGGTTCTCGACCGCGGTCCCGACCCGGATGACGGCAGGCTGGGTCGTCGCGTACTCCCGGGCGAGTGTTCTGATGTCGTCGGCAGGGATACCGGTCAGCTCTTCCACGCGCTCGGGCGGAAAATCAGCGGCGCGCGCCGCGAGCTCCGAGAAGCCTACGGTGTGGTTGTCCACGTACTCGGTGTCGACCAGCCCTTCGGCGATGATCACATTGATCATCCCGAGAGCCAGGGCGCCATCGGTGCCGGGCCGGATGCGAATGTGCCAGTCCGCCCGCCGCGCGGTCCGGCTCGCGTAGGGATCGATCACCACGAGCTTCGCCCCGCGCTTTCGCGCCTTCGCGACGAACGGCCACAGATGCAGGTTGGACGTCAGCATGTTGTGGCCCCACGCGATGATGTACCTCGCGTGGACGATGCTCTCGGGATCGGTGACCGCAGGCCCCATGGTGCGGACGTAGGCGGAACCACGCGTCGAGGTGCAGAACGTGCGCTCCGTGATGGTGGCCCCGAGGCGGTGCATGAACGGGTCCATCACGTTGAGGCCGTTGAGGATGCCCTCGTTCCCGAGATAGCTCGTCGGCATGATCGCCTCAGCACCGTACTCGTCCACGATGGATGAGAAGCGCGAACAGATCTCAGCGACCGCCTCGTCCCACGAGATGCGCTCGAACTGTCCTGATCCCTTCGGCCCCACTCGTCGCAACGGGTGCAGGACGCGGTCCTTGTGGTAGACGTGCTTCTCGAGATCGTTGACCTTGGCGCAGAGCCCCCCTTGAGTGAACGGGTGCTCGGGGTCGCCCCGCACACCGGTGACGACCTCGTTCTCGACGGTGACCAGCATCGCGCACGCGTCCGGGCAGTCATGAGCGCACGCTGCACGGACCACGCGCGTGCTGGTGTCCTCAAGCGGGAGAGTCGATGTCATGCCGCAGCTCCTGAACTCGACAGATGAGCGACGCTGTTCACCTTCGTTGGTGGTCGCCGGTTCGGTACAGGTTGGCGACTATACGAGTCCACCGAAAAGCCGCACACCTGCAAATGCAGGGAAACAACGGTTCGACGATCAGAGTTCGTTTCCAGAATGTTTCCTCGCCGATTCTGTGGCGTAAAACAAGGCCCATGTCCCCCACCAACCGGCAATTGCAGGTGTCCTGACCCGCAGGGAGACGACAGACTGCCGGTTCGTACGAGACCTCCCCGACACCGGAGTCGCGGAGCGATCTGGACGACGCAGGTCATGCCTCGTGGGCTCGCGGGGTCGAGTCGCCACGGACCTCAGGCATCGACCCAGGACATGGACTGCTGTACGACGCGGTCGTGTTCGCGACCGGGGCGCCGAGGTCTCGCCGGCTGGGGATACCAGGAGAGACGCTCCTACCGCGGGACGCCATTGCCCGGCCTACCATTGGCGACGGAGACCGATACCATCGCACACGTTCGGGACAAGTGGCGCCCGGCCCGAAGCGCGCCTTCGTGGCGGGCTGGTGCAGCCGCGGTCCGAGTGGCGTGATCGGCACCAACAAGACCTGCGCCGGCGAGACCGTTGACTCGCTCTTATCGATGCTTAGCCCGGGGCTTTCATCGTGGTTCGTCGAGCGGGCGTGTCAGTTGGCTGGAGGGTGCCGCTGAGCAGCGAGAATAGGGATTGTCGAAGTCTCTATCGTCGCGAGTTCAGGTGCCGTCCGGGGTGGTCAGCATGTCGTCGCTGCGGGTGGCGAGCACGAACGGGATCTCCCGCTCGGCCAGCCACTCG
>NZ_BAABGT010000120.1:0-2554 GCF_039541715.1 Pseudonocardia xishanensis | reverse complement strand
TGGCCCCCGACCACACCTGGCTCTACATGAACCTCGTACCCAGGGCCTGAAGAGACCTGTCATGAGCGTGCCTGACCGGCAACCGGCCCCGCTCGTGGCCGTAGGTGCGCAGGTGGTTGATCCAGCACACGGTGGCCGCCGTTCCCGGCGGATCGGGGCCCCGGACGCCACATCGTCGGCTCCTCGGGAGGCACAGTGGCCTCGGAATCAGCTGCCGGCCGCACACTGGCCATCCGCCTGCTGCGCTCCTGCACCGCGGCAGGGATGTCATGCAACGGCATGATCACCAGGCCAGGGTATTGCCGGCCGCCCAGACGCCCCCTCGACCGCAAGACAGAGGCATTGACAACCACCCCACCGAAATGAAAATGTAACGGAACGTCACATCCGGGGTACCTCGAAGCTGAGCCGTCTCAGGGATCTTCCCGCTCCGCGCCGAGACCCGCGCGGCCACTAGGAGCGGTGTCATGCCCTTGAATCCACGGGCTCACACCAACCGGCTCCGGCTTCGCAAATGCCTCGAGACCTTTCCGATCAGGGTCACGTTCCGACGAGAAATGGCTTTACGAGGCGCCGCCCTGCAACGGGCCGGGTGGGCGTTTGGTTGCCGAACAATGGACCTTTACGCACAGCCGAGGCCGACCACTGCTTGTGAATGTGAACCCGTACATCACATTCACGCGTTCAGTTCGTAACATCCGGAGGATGGACGATGCCTACAATCGGATCGGCGGTAGCGAGGTCCCAGTCAGTCCGTGACGTCGGCGCTGGGCTGGGTTGGCTGGCGCAGCCAGCTGGCCGGTCTCTCACTATCGAGTATCCCGAACAAGCCAGTGAGGCGATCGCTCATGCCTATTCGCCAGCCAAGCTGGAGGTCAGGGGACCGGCTCGCGACTTCGAGCTCGAGCTGCACCTCACCGCGCTCCCCGGGCTGAATCTGGGACACATACGATTTGGGACCGACGTGCGAGTGGTCGCGCCCCCTCCATCCTGCTACGTGATCTGCATTGCGTCAACTGGCGCCCTGCGTGTCGGTTCACGACTCGAATCTCGCATTGTCATGGGCACCCAAGGTGTCGTCCTGGGGGACCCTGAATCCCCGGCGTTCTTCGAGGAATGGAGTCCGGAATGTGATTTGATGTCTGTCCGGATCGGACAACACGAGCTCGAGAAGCGCCTTACTGTCCTCCTTGGCCGTCAACCGACCACGCCCGTGCGCTTTGATCTGCCGCTCGATCTCACCACCCCTGGAGCAGCGTCGCTGACCAGAGCGTTGAGGCTGCTGCACGACGAGGCGGCGGGACCGGGCGGCTTGTTGCTCCAGGCCCCCGCTGCTGCGGGCCTCGCCGAGTTCGTCATCACCACCCTGCTCGTTTCCCAGCCGAACAACTATTCGGAAGCACTTCATGCTCCACCGGTGGCAGCACCGGCCGGGCCAGTGCGGGCTGCACAGGAGCTCATCGATGTCGAACCACTCAGCGTCGACACGGTCGGCCAACTGGCTGCCGCGGTCCACGTCAGTGTGCGCGCTCTGGAGGAGGGCTTCCGCAAGCATTTGGGAACGCCCCCGATGGCGTACCTGCGCAAGGTGCGTCTCGCGCGGGTGCACGACGACCTAATAGTCGGCGATCCGCAGGAACGGACGGTCGCTTCCATCGCCCGCAGTTGGGGGTTCACTCACCTTGGCCGGTTTGCCCAGATCTATCGGGAACGGTACGGCGAACTTCCCGCAGAAACGCTTCGCAGGACGCCATAAGCTGAGGCGGCATGCGCGGACCTCTCCACTTACCGACCTCTCCGCTTAGTACTGCAACGGCAGTTGATCAGTCGGGTGGTCGTTCGCCGCGTCGCCGGTAGTGGCAGTCGCGGGCCTGTTGCTGGCGTTCGCGGCGCCAGTGCGACCAGTGCATGACGTGGTCGAGGCAGGCGTGCGGTGCGAAGGCGAGGGCGGCGAGGAGGCGGCGGATCTCGTTGGCCGACAACCGATCAGCGTGCGCCGACCGGCACTGGATCCCCCTTTTCGGCCTCGCCGCGGTTCTCGTGGGCGCGGGTGATGGCGAGGTAGGCCGCGGCGAGCATCGCGAGGGTGATGTGGGCGTGCCAGGCCCGGTAGGACCGGACTTGGTAGTGGTCGAGCCCGGCTTCGTTCTTCGCGGTCTGGAAGCACTCCTCGATCGCCCAGCGAGCCCCGGCGGCCCGGACCAGCTCCCGTAACGGGGTGTCGGAGGGTGCTGCGCAGCGGTAGAACGCCAGCTCACGCACCGTCTTGCCCTCGGGCGCCTCGGTCTGGCGGCGGACCAGCAGCCAGTGTCCCCAGCCGGCTGGCAGGTCCGTGGTGTCGAGGGCGACGGCGGTCCAGTCGTAGACCCGCTCACCGTGAGCGCCCGGGCCGATCGAGCGCCGCTCCCACCCGGTCTGCCCGGTGTCGGGATCCCGCGCCCCGGCGATGGTGGCGAGGACCTTCGCGGGGCGGCGGTTGCCGTCCGGGGTGGTCGGCATGTCGTCGCTGCGGGTGGCGAGCACGAACGGGATCTCCCGCTCGGCCAGCCACTCG
>NZ_BAABGT010000119.1:0-35026 GCF_039541715.1 Pseudonocardia xishanensis | reverse complement strand
CCACAGCTCCAGTCTCCTTGCTAGATCAGGAGCCTCTCCACCGGCCAGGACGGTTCACGGTGGTTTCTCCTTGCGTGCGGCTCATGATCGCCCACGCCGTACCGGTCGCGTCGATGGCCATCGACGCGCCGCTGCACGATGGCTTGCGGCCACAGTTGAGCCGTCTGCCGCGACAAGGTGGCCGCCCAAGGTGAAGGAGCGACGGAGAGTGGGGCAGGCGACCGGGCGTGCCACATACGTGCCACACGCGCCAGCCGCTTGCGCTCAGCGCTGGCAGGCCGAGTCCTCTGTGGCCCGCCTATGCAGCTGATCCTTGCTCTGCAAGGCGGGCTTTGATTCCTGACCAGGAGGCGAGGGTCGGTGCGCCCCGCTTCGGCGTGAAGTGGTGCACATGAGGAGGCGCTCACCTGCGTGGTCGACCCTTCTCGTGGCACGGGTCGTGGCACGAAATGACGACTCAGGTTGGAGCATGGTGCGAATGGTGAACGCCCTGACGTGCGTAGATGGACCAAGTGGGCACCGTGTAGCGGAGGACACATTTTCTCGTAATGCGTAGGTCTGGGGTTCGACTCCCCAAGGCGGCTCCATATTCGCAGGTCAGCGACCCGTCGATTCCTGCTCTCGATGTCTCGTGGCCTCCCTTGTGCGTAGCTCAGCGAGGACTTCTCCGGCGGCACTGGCATGAGCGGTGTGCGCCCCGATCTTGGTTCCTAGCGTCTACGGCAACGCAGCCAGGAAATGCGCGTTCCGTCCCTTGCCATCGCCTCGGACGAGGACTCCGTCGGCGACAAGGCGGTCGAGGTGGTTCAGTGAGCCGGTCTGGGTGAGGCCGGTGAGCGTTGCGTAGTCACCGGATGTGATCCGGGAATGGGAGGTCAGCCAGAAGCGGGCGACCGTGCCGGGGTCGTCTGGGCGTCGATAGGTCAGGATTCCTCGGGCCCGGCGATCGGGAGCGGGAGCAGCGCTCTCGACGACCCGGATCGCAGCTGGGGACAGAGTCCACACGTCCTTGAACCGTGTGAGAAGTGGTGAGGACCCGACGCGGCATTCAGTGGCTGCGGTGTCGAGGGCTTCAGCTGCTTCCTGCGGTGTGCGCTGGAGGAGCTCGGCGATGAGGTCAGGGGTGACGAACGGCTGGCGGAGGAGGTGGTCGACGATGAGGGCGACTCGGACGTCGCGTCGTCGGACGGCCGGTTCGATACGGCCGGTGAGGGCCATGACCGGGACGACGGGGTGGCCGCCGACGAGCCGTGTCCTGACCCGCGGGCCGTCTTCTTCGACGATGAGGGGCGGTCGATGGCCGAGCGCGACCATCTCTCGGTACATGCGGTCGACGCCCATGCCTTGCTTCTCGACGAGGTTGAGCGCTCTGAAGAGGTCGGCGAGTGCGGGATGGCGGGCGTAGCGCTGGGCCAGGACGGTAGCGGCCGTGATGCCACCTGTGAAGCCGCCAGGGCTGATGACCTGCAGGGCCGAGTCGGCGTCGATCCACGTGATCGTTACCGGGCCGGACGACAACCAGTCGCGGTGCACCAGACCGTTGAGAACGGCCTCGCGGACTGCCCGGGGCGGTAGCCGGCGGACGGTCGACTCCGCGAAGCCGCCCTGGAGGGTGACCTCCGTATTGAGCGAGTTCAAGCGGTCCTCCACTGCTGACAGCTGTTCGAGCACGCTCAAGCCGGTGAGATCCGGGGGGCGAAGGAGTACGTCGCCGCCCTCCACGTCGATGGCCGTCATCGAGAGGTAGGTGCGGTCGGCAGGGCAGAACAGGAGAGCGCCGGCTTGGGTCAGGTGTCCGTCGGGATGGAGGACACCCAGTCGTCTCAAGAGATCGGCAACGGTCTCGGTGGCATGGTGTTCGAAGCCGGCGTCGCGAAGGTAGCGGCGGGCCGTCACGATCGCGCCGTCACTCACGTCGACGACGGTGCGGCTCGTGACGGCCGCCATGCTGTCGTGCCCGGCCTGGCTCTGGCGATGCAGCCACCACTCCGAGCGGTCTACCGCGACGCAGTTGGTTCCTACTCGCCAGCGGATCCGACCGCTGGTGTCCTCGATGGGCTCGTGGGCGGATGCGACGTACAGGACGAGGAGACGGACTCCGCTGACCTCGCGTTCCTCGACGTCCGGGGCGAGATCGACACGGGTGTAGATGCCGTGCCGGAGCCAGTCGCGGTCCAGCGCAGTTCCGAGCAGGTCGCCGGTCCCGTTCTCGATGCCGACGATCAGCGCTCCGCCGCCCGGGGTGTTGGCGAAGCAGGCGACTTCGTCGGCGAGTTGTGCCGCCGCGGCGGTGTTCTGCGCCTGACCTGCCAGAAGTGCTCCTCCACTGCCACGCCGGCCGGCTTCCTCCTTGATGTCGACGTGCTCGAGCTCGGCGTCGTCGGGCAGGACTCCCGCCCGGAGCTTCGCGAGGACGGCGTCCACCGCGTGCCGGAGCGTGGAGCGGGCGTCGACGAGGTCGGGCTCGGGATGAAAGGGCAACACGGTCGGGCACCCACTCACGCGCTTGAAGTTTCTGGTCTGCTTAATCTACAACTGACAGGCGCAGGCGCCGTTCCGTGGGGGTTTCGACCGCTGCGGTACGTGAGCTGTAGGCGCATGACTGTCGGTGCTGTGTGCCACGCTCTGCACAGGATCTCAGGAGGTCTGGATGACGGTGGTGGCCGACGCTCGCTGGCGTCCCTCCCGTGCCGGGATCCTCAACGTCTACCAGTACGAGGACGAGACACTGCACTTCGCCGGTGGCCGGCTGCTGCTGCGCGGGGTGAACGGGTCGGGCAAGTCGACCGCGATGAACATGCTGCTGCCCTTCCTGCTGGAAGCGGACACCCGGCGGATCGACGCGGCGGGCGAGCAGACCGGGGTGCTCAAGTCCTGGATGCTCGCGGACAACGACGAGACGCAGCGAACCGGCTATCTGTGGATCGAGTTCGCCCGGCCTGATCCGGAGGTGGCGGGGGGCACGCGCCATCACACGGTCGGCTGCGGGATCCGTGCGAACCGCAGCACGGACCGGGCCACGACGTGGTGGTTCTCCACGTCCCGCCGTGTGCGGATCGACTTCGCGCTGACCAACGGCCGCGTGCCGCTCGCCGTCGACGTGCTGCGGGCCGAGCTGGGGAGCGAAGCCGTGTTCGCCCAGAACCAGGTCAGGGAGTACCGGGCGGAGGTCGCCAAGCGGTTCTTCGGCGGAGCGGACCCGTCAGGCTACTTCGCCCTGCTGCATCAGGTGCGCAACCCGAGGGTCGGCGACCGGATCGACGCAGACCTGCCCAGCAGATTGCTGGACGCGCTGCCGCCGGTCCCGGAAGACGCCGTCGCCGACGCCGCTCAGCCTCTCGAGGATCTGGAGAGCCATCGGCTCAACGTCCGCGCCCTCGCCCAGACCGACCGGGCGCTGAACAGCATGCTCGAGACCTATCGTCACTACGCCCGCCGAGTGCTGCGTGCGGCAGACGAGCGCGCCGCCGAGGCGGTCACGACCGCGCGCTCCGCGCTCCAGCAGCGCGGCAGGCTGCGCGCCGCGAGCGAAGCAGCGGACGCCAGTGAGACTCGGCTGCGCGACGAGGTGGTGCAGCTGGAGCGTGAGTACTCCACAGCGGATGCCACTCTCGCCGGTCTGCTCGACTCCGATGCGTACAAGCAGCTCGCTGCGCTCCTCGCGCGTCGGGGTGAGGTGGCGAGCCTCGAGTCGGAGGCGGGCACGGTCGAGCGGATTCGTGACGAGACGGCACGTCGGGTGTACACGGCCGTCGAGCTCGTGCGGTCCCGGCGAGGCCGGGTCGACGGCGATCTCACGGTGGTTAGCGACGATCTCGCAGCGGCGGCTCGACACAGCCGGGCAGCAGGTGTGATCGCCCCGCTCCCCGAGGCTCCTGTGCTCCGCCCTCGGATCCTCCGTGGCGGCCTCGAAGGACCGGAACCGGGCACAGAGCCGCTCGCGCACGTGATGACCACCGCGGTCTCGGACGCGGTGCGGCGGCGACGGGCGGATGTCACCCGGGTGCGTGGCCTGCTCGCGGAGTCGGAGAGGCGGACCGAGGCAGCGTCCCGAGCGGACCGCGAGGCGCGTGCGGCGGAGCTGAAGGCGGACGAGGCCCGCGCTGGGGCCGCGGAGGCCCGAGCCGCCGCCGAGGCTGCGGGTGCGGACCACAGAGCCGCAGTCGCCTCATGGTGGGAGCGGCTGATCGAGCACGTCCGCGCGATCCCGCCTGCCGGTCCTGGCGGCAGCCCGGGCTGGCTGACCGTCCCCGCGGCCGCGGATCCGGGTGGCGAGGAGCTGCGCGAGTCGGCCCGGTTGCGGCTCGCCGGAGCTGCCGCGGCGGTCGCCGACATGGAGGCCGGGCTGGAGCCGGCGCTGGCTGCGGCATCGCTGCGCCGGGAACGGGCCACCGCGCACGTCGCCACGCTTGAACGCGAACTTGTGGAGGTGCGCGAGGCCGAGGAGCTCCCACTCACCCGCCCGGCATGGCAGGGAGCCGACCCGCCGGATGCCGTCCTGTTCGCCTCGGTCGTCGACTTCCTCCCCGGCCTCGACGACGGTGTGCGGGCCGGTCTCGAGGCCGCGTGCGAAGCAGCCGGCCTGCTCACCGCGACGATTCGGGCGGACGGCGGGGTGGTCGCCGCGGACGGGGAGCTGCTCCTCGGGCCCGGCCCGGTCGTGGAGCCGAGCCTCGCCGGGGTTCTCGGCGCGGCACCGCTGGACGGTGTGGACCCGGTGGCCGTGACGACCGCGCTGACCAGGGTCGGGCTCGGAGCGTCCTCCGCCGCCGCACTGTGGGTGGCGCAGGACGGTCGCTTCGGTGCGGGCCCGCTGCGCGGGCGCCACGGGAAGCCCGCCGCGGAGCTCATCGGCGCCGGAGCACGCGCGGCCGCCCGGCTCCGCCGCATCGCGGAGCTGCAGGCGGAGATCGCGGAGGCGGATGGTGAACGGGTCGCCCACCAGCAGGTGTACGAGGCGCTGATCGGATGGCTCCGGGCGTTGCGGGGCCTGGGCGGCGAGATTCCCCACGCACGACGGGTCGATGACACCGCCGCGACCGCCGCCGGCGCGGTGCAGGACGCGGTGCGTGCCGGGGAGCGTGCCACGCGGGATCGCGCGCTGGCAGTGGAGGCCGGGCACACGGCCGAGCGCGCGTGGGCCGCGGCCGAGACCGGTGCGGCGGAGGCGGGCCTGCGACTGGAGGCGGAGGCGCTCGACGAGATCCAGGCCGCACTCGTCGAGACGGACGCGGTCCTGCGCCGGCTCCCCGACCGGGTCCAGACGGCCCGGCGGTCGCTCGGGGACTGGGCATCGGCCGTCGACGGGTGGCAGGCCGAGTCGGACAGTCTGGAATCCGCGCAGGAACGTGCCGTCGAGACCCGCGACCGAGCGACGGCGGCGCGTACGGCACTCTCGGCCACCGAGGCCGCGCTGGGCGAGGAGCCCGAACAGGTCGCCACCCAGGTCGAGGAGGCCACGGCGCGGCGCAAGGGTCTCGCCGAGGATCTCAAGGCCAGCCGCGCCGCTCATAACGATGCGGTCGGCGCCGCCGCGACCGCTCGCAGCACGGCTCTGTCCGCCGAGGGCGAGGTCGAGCGCTCCGAGCAGGGATGCAGAGACGCGCGGGCAGCCCTGCTGGAAGTCACCCGGGTGCCGGGACTCCTCTCCGCTGCGCGCGCGGACGATGCCGACGACCTTCCCGACCTACCGGAGACCGTGGAAGGCACCGCCCAGCTGGTGGCAGCGGTACGGGCCGCCGCCCCCGACCCGCAGCGGCCGGTCGACGAGGACGCGCTGGACCGCTCGCTCCGCGGTGTGCGGGACTCGCTCGGTGCCGGCTGGGACGCCGGCACCAGCCGGTTCGGCGACGGCGCGCCCGTCGCCATCGAGGTCTATGGGCCCTACGGGCGGCAGGTCCTGCTCGCCGCGACCGAGCAGGTGGCGGCCGACCTCCGCCGCTCTCAGGGGCTGCTCACCGCCCAGCAGGACCAGGCGCTACGCAACCTCCTGCACGGCCGGGTGGCGCGCGAGGTGGCCCGGGCCCTCTTCGAGGCCGACGAGCTGGTCAGGGGGATGAACGCCATCCTCCGTGAGGTGACGACGAGCCTGGGGATCGGTGTCCGGCTGGACTGGCGTCACCGCGGGGACCTCGACCCGGACACCGCCACGGCCCTGCGGCTGATGGCGAAGGATCCCGACGCGCGCAGCGACGAGGAGGACGCCGCCGTGCGTGCAGCGGTGTCCGGGCTGGTCGAGGATGCGCGCGTCGCCGACACCGATGCGTCCTACCGTGACGTCATCGGGCGGGTTCTCGACTACCGCAGCTGGCACGAACTTCGGGTCTATCTACGCCGCCCAGGTCGCCCGGACGAGCTGCTCAGCAGGCGCTCCCGACTATCGGAGGGGGAGAAGAAGCTCGTCACCTACCTGCCCATGGCTGCGGCGGCGTCCGTGTCGGCCACCGCACACGACCCGTACGGGATCGGCGCGCCTCGGCTGATCATGCTGGACGACGCGTTCGCCAAGGTGTCCGAGGACAACCATGAGGGCCTCTTCAGCCTGCTCGTGGGACTGGACCTGGACTTTATCGTGACGAGCGAGCGGCTCTTCGGCACCCACGCGAGCGTTCCGGAGCTCGCCATCACCGAGGTCCTGCGGGACGCGGACCTACGTACCATCGCGCTGCTGCACTACCACTGGGACGGTCGCCGGCGGACGGAGCTGGCGAGGGCATGAGCCGCACCGAGGTCTTCGCCTACATCACCGAGAGCCCCGACTACCGCTCGATCCTCGGAGTCTTCGCCGGGACCTTCTTCGCCGAGCTCACCCCGGAGGACGTCGCCGCCCGCCTCGCTGCGACCGGCATCGAGCTGCCTGTGGAGACGGTGGCGGTGCGCCTGGAGAGCCTGCGAGGCTGGGGTAACCTGGAGGTGTCCGCTTCGGTCGGTGCGGTGAGCACCGTCGCGGACTACTACAAGCGCCGCAACCGGTACCTCATCACCCGGGTCGGCCAAGAGGTGCACGAGCTCGTCGAGAGCGTTCTGGCCCAGGTCGACGACGTTCGTGACGTCTCGCTCGGCCGGCTGGACGTCCTGGCCGCCGCCCTGGATGCGCTGCTGCGGCTCGATGTCCGATCGACCCCACCGGCCGTCCTGGCGGACGCGGTACGCGCGGTGTTCGACCCGCACCGCGCCTTCTCCGCGGAGATCACCCAGTTCTTCGCCGCGATCAACCAGTGGCAGGCGCGGTTCGACCTGGACGAGTCGGAGTTCGCGTTCTTCTCCGAGGTGCTCGTCGGGTACGTCGGCGAGCGGCTGGAGTCGTTGGAGCGCAAGGCCCGGCCGATCGGCCGGCTGCTCGCGGAGCTGGAGCCGCTGATCCCCATCGTCGTCGCGAGGGCACGTGACGGCCTCGCCGCTCGGGTGGCGGAGGCCGGCCTCACCGACGTGCAGGTCCGCCCCGGACAGGGTGGCGCGCTTGCCGACTGGGAGAACCTCGGTAGCTGGTTCCGAGGGCGTCCGGGCGACCCGAGCAGGGTCGCGACTCTTGGCCGTGACGCCGTCAACGCCGTCCGTACCCTCACCCAGAACCTCACCCGGCTGTCGCGCTCCGGTGTCGCCGGGTCGTCGCGGCGTGCCGACTACCTCCGCCTTGCCTCTTGGCTCGACGCCGCGGCCCGGGATCGGCCCGATGAGCTCCCCCGGCTCGCCGGTGCCGCGTTCGGCCTGTTCGGCAGCCGACACCTCGGGGGCGCGCCCGGTGACGAGGACGATCCGGTGCCGTCTGTGACGTCGTGGTGGAACGCACCGCCCGCGGCCGTCCCGGTGAGCCTGCGCGAGCGGGGGGACACCACCAACCGTGGCCGCTCCGCTCAGGTTGCCGACCGGTCGGTGCAGCGCGCGCACCTCCTGGCACGTCGTCGTGCCGAGGAGGAGGCGAATGCCGCCGCGCGTGCCGAACTACTCGCCGCTGCTGCCGCGGACGGCGCCCTCGCGCACGGCACAGTGATGTCGACATCGGCGCTGCGCGCGTTGCAGCGGCTCCTCGGTCCTGCCGTCGCGGCGATGGGACCGACCGGGGAGAAGGGTGAGGTGGAGGCCGACGGGATGCGTTGCATCGTCGAACGCAGGGCGGGCGAGGCCACCGCGGTCAGCACACCTGCCGGAACGTTGGTCCTGCACGAGCTCGGGATCGCCGTGGTAGCTGCCGATGCGTGACGATCCGCACCGGCCCGCCGAGCGCACCGCCGCCGCTCGGGCGTTGCTCGCCGACCCGTGGCGGCCCGCCGAGGGCGATCCGTCATTGTTCCTGCTCATCCGTCGGCATGCCGAGGTGCTCGACCGCTGGTTCACCCAACGGCTCGGCTACCGCCTCGTCGTCGACGCCGACACCGCGCGGCTGACGAAGAGCGGGCACCTGCCGCACGACCGCCCGCTGCGCACACGGACGGGTCGGCCGTTCACCGGTCGGGAGTACGTGGCGCTCACCCTGGTGCTGGCCGCCACCGCGGCGGGCCCCGACCGGATCAGCCTCCGTGATCTGGTCCTCCAGTTCCGCTCCGCGGCTGCCGACGCCGGGATCGCCCTCGACGGAGGGTCCGCGGAGCGGCGCACGCTGGTCACCGCCCTGCGCTGGCTCATCGAGCGTGGCGTGGTGCGCGAGCTGGACCGCTCGGTCGCCGCCTACGAAGCCGACGGCCGGTCGGACGCTCTGCTGGAGATCCGCAACGATCGGCTCCTCATGCTGCACACGCCTGCCCTGGTCGGTGCCCAGTCCGCAGCCGAGCTGATCGAGCGCAGCACCGACTCCGGCGGGCGCGCGGCGTTGCGGCGCAGGCTGGTGGAGGACCCGGTGCTCTACGCCGAGGACGTCACCGCCGAGGACTGGGCGGAGCTGCGCAGGCGGACCGGCGAGGAGGTTCGATTCCTGGACGAGATGTTCGGGCTCCGCATCGAGGCGCGCGCCGAGGGGCTCGCGGCGATCGACGTCGACGGAGGCCTCAGCGATATCGACTTCCCACGTTCTGGGACCACTGCACATGTCGCACTCCTACTTCTCGCCGCACTCACCGACCACCACCGGGAGGGGGCCGACCCGATGGCACTCGACGGCGAGATCGGACGACTTGTCGAGCGCTACGGAAGGTTCTGGCGCAAGGACGCGGTCGCCGAGCCCGCAGCTCTGCGTCTCGAAGCGGTGGAGCTCCTCCGAGCGATGGGGCTTGTCGCTGTCGACCCCGCAGGGGTCGTCCGGCCGAGGCCGGCAGCGGCGCGCTTCGCCCCTGCTGTGGTCGTCGTGGATATGGACGATGACCCGCCGATGATGCTGCTGTGACCGACTTTCTCACAGTTCCGGAGCTGACGCCGCTATGGAACGCTGTCAGAGCTGCGCTCGACCGCAACGGGCTGGAATGGCGCGGCCGCCTGACTCTGCCGGTGCTCCCCGCCGAGGGCCGCCGACGCCTGGGAGTCCTCCTCGAGCGGCCGGTCCCCGCGGAGCGGCGCTCGGTTCCGCTCGCCGAACTTGCCGCCGCTGTCGAGAGGCTCTCCCGGACGGACCTGGTCAGCGCTCTGACCGACCTCGGTCATCGGCCGTCGGGGCGTCGGGAGGCAAGACTCGCTCATCAGGAGGCCACTCGGCTCCGGCGCGCGGCCGTCGACTCTGCGGTCGAGGCTGCGTTCCCCGACGTGACGTGGGCTGGTGGGTGGGGCGATGCTGCCTGGACCGACGGGTTGTTCGCGCGGAAGTCTCCCGAGGAGGTCCAGGCGCTCGTGACTGTCACTGCGCGAGTACTGCAGCACGCAGGGACAGGCCGAAGCCGCACCGAGCTTGCAGCGCTGCTCCTCGGCAATGCGCACGCGCTGGATTCCTCCGAGCGCATCACTGTTCTGGTGACGAGGGCTTTGATCGCCCGGGACGGCCCCGAGTCCGAGCGAGCGGTCTGGGAACGGGCCGGGATGCCTCTTGACCTGGTGTCCGCACCAGTCCTTACCTGGGGACTACCACTCCTCGGTGACGGTGACGGTGGCGTCGCGCACGCCTCGCACTCGATGCATGACGCGGGCCTGCCACTGCACCTGTCGACAGTCGCGCTGCGCGCGGAGCCTCTGCGCGTGCCGAAGGGGACCCCAGTGCTGGTCGTCGAGAACCCGCGCCTGGTCGAGGCTGCGGCTCAGCGCAGCCTCCCTGCCGCGGTGATGTGCACGAACGGAAATCCGACTACCGCACCGTCCGAGACCATCGCCAGTCTGCAGTCGTCGGGCGCCGACCTGCGTTACCACGGCGACTTCGACGCCACAGGCCTGGCGATGGCGGCGCGTGCGGCTGCGCTGGGCTGTACCCCGTTTCTCATGACCGCGGCGGACTACCACGCGGCGCTCGCGGTCGCGTCGTCGAGTGGAGTCGAGCTGCCGCGCGACAGCGGAGCGATTCCGCAGACCCAATGGGATGCGGCGCTCGCGACGGCCTTCGAGGCGTCACGTCTGATCGTCCACGAAGAGCGGGTGATGGACGACGTGCTGGCCTTACATGCGGCCTGCTGAGCCTGTCGGTTCGGAGAACCGTCCGTGGCCTCTGTCGTGGCCTCCAACTGCTTCCGACGATGCCTGCCGTGCTCTATCACGAGCGTCTGAACTGCATCGATGCCACCGACGCCCGCAGCGCCCCCGTGGAAGAGAATTCTCGTAATGCGTAGGTCTGGGGTTCGACTCCCCAAGGCGGCCCCACAGAAGAAGCAGGTCAGCGGCCTGTTCCGCTCGATGGAAGATCCACATCGGATCGAGTAGTGGCATGAGTCTTGGCATGTCCGCGGGATTTCGTCCTAGCTTCTGCCCATGGCCAGCGGCTCGATCGAGACTCTGAGGTCGGGATTCCGGGCCCGCGTGTACGCGGAGGACCCCATCACGCACAAGCAGACGTACCTCCGCGGCGGGGTGCGCCGGAGCCGTGCGGACGCTGAGGCGGACAAGGAGCGGCTGCTCGCGCTCGCGGACACCGGCGAGAAGGTCGAGCTGAAACGGACCGTCGGCACGCTGCTCGACCGCTGGATGGAGACGGTCGATCACGAGCTGAGCACCGCTGAGACCTCTGGCCGGCTACATCCGTCGCACGATCAGGCCCGCGCTCGGCGACATGCCGATCCGCAAGCTGCAGCACCGGGTGGACATCCTCGACAAGCTCTACGCGCATCTCCGCCGATGTAATCAGCTCTGCACCGGCGCGACGCCCGGCTACGTGCGCAGGCCGATGTCCGCAGGCGCGGTGCGACGCGTCCACGCGATCCTCTCCGCGTCGCTGAACTACGGCGTCTCCTGGGGATGGATCGAACGGAACCCGGCCGACTACGCCCACCCACCCAAGCTCGCCCGTCGCCAGGCCCTCCCACCGCGCCCGGAACAGGTCGCCGCGCTCCTGAACGCGGCAGGTGCTGCTGACGAGGAGTGAGCGCGAGCCGAACGCCCTGAACGGAGGGCTGAGTTGAGTAGTTCGTCCAGCCGCGGTCTTGGCCACCAACTGCATCCCGCTCGTGCCGTTCGTGCCTTGTTCGGCGACAGCTGATGCCAGGTGTGCCCATGTCGCCGGGCTATGCCCGCCCCTGTGCGGCAACTACGGATCAGAAGGTTAGGGGTTCGAATCCCTTCGGGCTCACCATCGCTGCACTAGTCCTGACCAGCACGAACAGTCAGGCATAGATCAGGTTTGGGCGACCTTGGTCGATCTTTGGCCGCGGTGTCGGCCAGCTTCACGATCACCGACTCAGACCTCGCACGTGTGCCGGCGGTAGCCCGCAGCATCGAGGAGGCCGTCGGTACTGGTGAGCGCGACCCGGAGGAGCCAGCCCGCTCCGTAGGGGTCGGCGCCGACCGTCTCCGGGGCGGTGACGAGGGTCGTGTTGATCTCGGTCACGGTTCCGGTGACGGGAGCGACGAGGTCGCTCACGGACTTGGTGGACTCGATCTCGCCGCATGTCTCCCCGGCATTCAGTGCGTCTCCGACGGCGGGGAGCTGGACGAACACGATGTCGCCCAGCGCCGTGGCCGCGAAGTCGGTGATTCCGATGGTCAGGGTGTGGCCGTCGGTGCGGACCCACTCGTGCTGTTCTGTGTAGTGCAGGTCGTCCGGGACGGGCATGGTGCATCCTTTTCGGCGAGATCGCGGGTGAGGGGACGGCGAGTGGCCGGCGTCAGGGTCGTGAGGAGGAGCGGGCGAGCTCGATCTGGGCCCCCACGGACTCTGCGAGCACCGTCGCGTCGGCCGCGGCGGTGACCAGCTGCGCGCCGAGGTCTCGGTACCGGCGCGCGTCGCGGCCGTGGGACGTGTGGACGCCGACTGCGACACCGTGAGCACGGCAGGTCTGCACGATCTCGGTCAGTACCGCGGTCATCGGCGTGTCGTCCGCATCGGGTCCGTGCGGCTTGTGACCGAGGCTCAGCGCGAGGTCGATCGGCCCGACGTAGATGGCGTCCAGCCCGGGCAGCCGGGCGATGGCGGCGAGGTTCTCGAATGCCGCCCGGGTCTCCAGCATGACCACGCACAGCGGGTCCGGTACCGCGGGCACGAGCTGACCGTAGGAGCGGGTTCCCGTGGGGCCGTACCGGCAGTGACCCAGCACCTCGGACACGTGGTCCGGTCCGCCGAGGTTGGGCAGCAGCACACCGTGGGCGCCGAGGTCGAGCGCACGCCCGACGTCGGCGAACGTCGGGCTGCGGACGCGGACGAGCGGAGCGACCCCGTGTGCGGTCGTCGCCGCGCACATCCCGGGGAGCTCGGTCTCGCCGGCGCCGCCGTGTTGCATATCGATCACCAGGTAGTCGAGCCCCTGGCAGGCTGCCGTCGTCCTGGCCGCCACCGCTCCGGGGAGCACGGACCAGGCTCCGACCAGGGTCTCACCCATGGCGAGACGGTCGCGCAGGTCCGTGGGCTCATCCATGCCGACCGCGCAGGGCGGCGAGCACGGTGAAGGGGGTGAGCGGCAGCTGCGTCATGGTGGTCCCGACCGCATCGCCGACCGCGCAGGCGAGGACGGCGGCGACGGGCACGATCGGCGGCTCGGCGACCCCTTTGGCCCCGTAGGGCCCCGAGGGCGAGGCGCTCTCGAGGATCTCGAGGTCGATGGGGGGCACGTCCAGGGCGGTCGGGATGCGGTAGGTCTCGAAGGAGGTGTCCAGTACCCGCCCGTCGGCCCCGATCCGAAGGTCCTCGAACAGCGCGTACCCGATGCCCTGTGCCACGCCGCCGTCCACCTGGCCGCTGATCATGGCCGGGTTGATCGCGCGGCCGACGTCCTGCGCCACCGTGTAGCTCAGCACCGTGACCTTCCCGGTCGCGGTGTCCACCTCGACCTCGGCGGAGTGGGCATGGGAGGAGGTGCCATTGATGGTGGTGAGGAAAGAGCCGATGAGGCAGCCGGCGTCGAACTCCGCCGGCTGGGCGACGAACCGTCCGGTGGCGGAGAGGGGGCCCTCGGACCACATCGCCGCCTGGCTGACCTTCTCGAGCGTGATCGAGGAGCCGGGGCTGCCCGCCACCTCGACGCTGGTCCCGGCGATCCGGAGGTCCCCCTCCGCGGCTTCGAGCAGGCCCGCGGCGGTGCGGAGGATCTGGGCCCGCAGCTCGGCAGCAGCCTGACCGGCGGCATTGCCCGCGCCGTAGGTGGTCCGGCTGCCCTGGGCGCCGTTGTCGAAGCCTGCGGTGTCGGTGTCCGGCACGGACACCAGCACCTCGTCGACGTCGACCCCGAGTCTCTCGGCGACGATCTGGCGCACCCCGGTCTGGACCGCCCCGGTACCGATCTCCGTGGCCGCCGTGGTGACCAGGATCGTTCCGTCGTCGGACAGGGTGACGGTGGCCTCGCCGGGGCCGGGGTTGGTCAGCCAGGTCAGCGGCACGATCGCGGTGCCGCGCAGCTTGTCGGGGGAGGAGGGGCGGTCGGGCTGCCAAGGGGCTCGGCGCTCCACGGACTCGAGCGCCTCGACGAGGTTCGCGTCGGGCAGAACCTGCCCGTTCGTCATCGCCTCACCGGCACGCAGGACGTTCCGCAGCCGTAGCTCCCGGCGGTCGACCCCCATCTCGCGGGCGACGCGGTCGAGGTGGGCCTCCTGGGCGTAGATCAGGTAGGGCCCGCCGACGCCGCGGAACGCCGCCGTCGGCGGCGTGTTGGTGTACACCACCCGGGAGCGGTAGCGGGCCAGGGGAATGCGGTAGGTGCAGCCGAGCGCGATCCCGGGCAGGCCGGCGCAGAGGACCGTCTCTCCGCTGGAGTAGGCGCCGTTGTCGGTGAGGACGTCCGCCTCCTGGGCGAGGATCCGGCCCTCGGCGTCGACGGCGGTGCGCAGCCGTATGACGGAGTTCTCCCGCGGGCCGGCGGTGGCCAGTTCCTCGGCGCGGGTGTTGACGAGGCGGACCGGGCGCCCCGAGCGCTTCGCGAGCAGGCAGGCGATCGGCTCGAGGAGGGCGTCGAGCTTCCCGCCGAAGCCGCCGCCGACCGTCGGGACGACCACGCGGACCGCGGACGGCCGGATCCCCAGCAGCTCGGCGGTGCGGGTGCGCACGGAGTGCGGGAACTGGGTGGAGGTGTGCACGATGTACCGACCGCCGGTCCAGCGGGCCACGCAGGCGTGTGGCTCGAGTGGGGTCTGGTGCTGGCGGGGGGTGCGGAACTCGTCTGTGACCACGCGGTGTGCGCCGGCGAAGGCATCGTCCCACTCGGCGTCGGTGCCCTTCTCCAGGCGCGCCTCCCAGGCGAGGTTGCCGCCGCGGAAGCCCTCCATCGGCACGTCGTAGGAGGCCCAGTCCGGGTGGACCAGGCGGGTGTCGGGGGCGAGGGCCGCGTCGAGGTCGAGCACTGGTTCGAGCGGCTCGACGTCCAGCTCGATCGCGGCGAGGGCCGCCGCGGCCTGTGCCGGGGTCTCGGCGGCGACGGCGGCGATCGGCTCGCCCGCGAACCGGATCAGGTCGATCGCGAAGACGGTCTGGTCCTTGATCACCAACATCCCCGAGCGGGCGGAGGCGTCCGCACCGGTGACCACGGCGTGCACCCCCGGCATCGTCTCGGCGGCTGTGGTGTCCAGCCGGAGGATCCGCGCGGCGGCCGGTTCCGCGCGGAGCACGGCGGCATGGAGTAGCCCCGCCTCGGCGAGGTCGACGGTGTAGACCGCTGCTCCGCGGGTCTTCGCGTCGGCGTCCGGACGGGGCAGGGAACGGCCGATCGCGGTGGTCGCCGGACGGTCGGACAAGGCGGTCACGGGTGTCCCTCCTGCGCCGCGGTCATCGCCGCGTCGACGATCGTGTGGTAGCCGGTGCAGCGGCAGAGGTTGCCGGTCAGGGCATGCCGGACACCGTCGGCGTCGGGCGCGGGCTCGGCGTCCAGGTAGGTGGCCAGCGTGACGACCATGCCGGGGGTGCAGGCGCCGCACTGAACGCCGTGGCAGGCGATCATCGCGGCCTGGACCGGATGCGGGGGGCCGTCCGGGGCGGCGAGGCCCTCGACGGTGGTGATCTCCTCGCCCTCGGCGAGCGCCACCGGCAGCAGGCAGGAGGCCAC
Organism: Pseudonocardia xishanensis; assembly: GCF_039541715.1. Lineage (NCBI taxonomy): Bacteria > Bacillati > Actinomycetota > Actinomycetes > Pseudonocardiales > Pseudonocardiaceae > Pseudonocardia > Pseudonocardia xishanensis. The sequence continues at coordinate 19,502 of NZ_BAABGT010000119.1, read as the reverse complement.
GGTGCGGTCGCCGAGGCGGACGGTGCAGGCCCCGCACCGCCCGGTCCCGCAGCCGATCTTGGTGCCCCGCAGGTGCAGGTGCTCGCGCAGCACCTCCACCAGGGAGGTGCCACCGGGCACGTCCACCTCGGCCGGTCGGCCGTTCACGGTGAGCTTCACGGGGACTCCAAGAGGTCGGCGACGGCGCGGGCCAGGACGGTCGGCAGCACGGCGAGCCGGTACCAGCCGGGCGCCAGCAGGTCGTCGCGGGCGCTGAGCACCGCGGCCGCCGCTTCGCCTGCGGCACGGGCGGCGTCGGGGTCGAGCGGGGTCCCGTTCAGTGCCGCCTCGGCTTCGGGGACCCGGCGGGCTTGCTCCTCGACCGAGCCGACGGCGACCCGCACACCCGCGGCGAGCCCGCCGGCCAGCTCGGCGGACACGGCCACGGACACGAGGGCGTACTCCCCGCCGCCGCGGACGGTGAGTCGGGCGTATCCGGAGCGGCGGTTCGCGGGTGCGGGCGCCGCGGCGGAGACGAGGAGCCCGCCGGGACCGCGGAGGAACCCGTCGAGATCGATCCGGTGTCTGCCCGCTGTGGTGGCGACCTCGACCGTCGCGTCGAGCGCGAGCAGCGCGGGGGTCAGGTCGGCCTCGGCGAATCCGCGTGCGCAGAGGTTCCCCCCGAGCGTGGCGACGTTCCGGACCTGCGGGAACGCCGACAGCCTCGCAGCCCGACCGAGCGCTCGGTGGGCCGGGTGCAAGGGGAGTGCGGCCAAGGCGGTGTGGGTGGTCGAGGCACCCCACACATCCGCCCCCGTCGTGCGTAGCTCGGCCAGCCGGTGCAGGGCCACGAAGGTCCCCACCGGTTCGGGGGAGCGCATCAGCCAGGTGCCGCCGGCGAGCGGGGCCCCGTCCGGGCCGAGCTCGGCCAGCCGGTCGACGGCCTCGTCGACGGTCCCCGCCACGTCGACCCGGGGCCGGGTGAGTAACGGGTTCACTCCACGACCCGTCCGGCGACGGCGTCGAAGGCCGAGAGGTAGCTGCGGAACTGGTCGAACAAGCTCGCCGGGGTGGCTTGCACCGACTTCCGGTAGGTCTCCAGGTCGGTGATCTCGATGATCTCGATGTAGCTGTAGGCGGGAGTGGTCGAGCCCTCCGTGGCAGGGCCCTCCAGCCGCACGACCCGATACCGCTCGACGCCCGGCAGGGCGTCCGCGGCGGGCTGGTCGACGTCGCGCACCCAGTTCTCGTAGGCCTCGCGGACGTCCTCGGAGTGGAGTGTGGTCAGGAAGAAGACGATCTCGCTCATGATGGGCTCCGGGCTGGTCAGAGATGGGGCAGGACGTCGGCGGCGGTCAGGGCGAGGATCTCGTCGGTGCCCTCGGCGGGCACCGGCACGAGGACGACGGAGGTCGCGCCGGCGGCGAGCAACCCCCGGATCCTGCCGAGGCATTCGGTGGGCGTTCCGGAGACGGTGAAGGTGTCCACCCACTCCTCCGGGAGCGCCGCGGCGATCTTCGCCGGGTCGCCGAGCTCGAGGATCTCGGTGAGCTGGTCGTTGATGTCGTAGACGCCGGTCATCGGCGTCGGCCCGAGTGCCTGGAGATAGAAGCCCAGGGCCTCGCGGCCCGCTGCGCGCGCCCGGTCGCCGTCGAGGTCGGTGTGGTAAAGGGTGAACGTCGGGATGCGGTGCGTTGCGACGTCCCGGCCCGACTTCGCCGCTCCCGCTTGGATGTGCTTCTTCGCGTACTCCAGGTACCTCGGCGCGGCGACGACGGACATGATCGTGCCGTCCGCGATCTCGCCTGCCAGCTCCAGGGACTTCGGCCCGACCACCCCGGCGTAAAGGTCGACGCCGGCGGGGTTCGGGTGCACCAGGGCGACCTGGTCGAAGGTGAAGGGGCCCTCGTCGATCGTCAGCGTTTCACCCGCGAGCAGCGCACGGGTCGTCTCGATCGCCGAACGCAGCGAGCGGATCGGGGAGTTCGGGTAGAGGCCCATCTGCCTGGTCCAGACGGGGACGCCGTGCCCGATGCCGGTGATCAACCGGCCAGGGTAGGCCAGGCTGAGCGTGGACACCTCCATGGCGGTGACGGCCGGGTGCCGGACGACGGCGGACATGATCCCGATGCCGACCGGGATCTCCCGGGTGGCCTGCAGGGCCATCGCGGCGCTCGTCGGGCCGCCGAGGAAGAAGTAGTCCTCGGACAGCCAGAGCTCGCCGTAGCCGGCCTCCTCGATCCTGACGCAGAGCTCGACGAGCTGGTCCGGCGGAGTGGTGCCGTGCACCAGTACGCCGACGGGCGGACGGTGGGTCATGGTCGGTCCTCTCGGTGAGGGACGGGACTGCTCGGAGCACCCGCCACGGATATCGGTTCCAGCCCCGTGCCCGTGACGGTCGCGCGGGCATGATTACGCCGCCGGGGTGTGCCCAGCTCGCGCCCGCCGGTGATCCCGGACGGTGCGCGCAGCAGCATCATCACCAGCACCACACCGAGGACGACGTCCGCCAGGCCCGGCCGGGCGGGCACGTCCAGGCCGAACAGCGAGCCGCCCTCGGTGCGGCGCAGCACCTCGGCGAGCACCGAGACGACGATGCTGCCGGTCACCGCCCCGGTCAGCGACGCGGCACCGCCGAGCACCAGCATGGTGATGATCAAGAAGGTGGCGTCGAGGTAGAAGACGTCCGGGTTGATCGAACCCAGCTGCAGGGCGAACAGGGCTCCGCCGATCCCGGTGAGGAAGCCGGAGAGCACGAACGCGACGCCGCGCTGGACGGAGACCGAGATGCCGGCGGCGGAGGCGGCGACCTCGTCGGACTTCGAGGCGCGCAGCCGCACCCCGAAGGAGCTGCGCTGGTAGCCCCAGGCGGACAGCAGGGCGACCAGCACCCAGGCCAGCGCGACCCACATCGTGGTGCTGGTCGGGATGGAGGAGAGGCCCTTCTGCCCGCGGGTCACGGACTGCCACTGCGCGGCGACCACCGACAAGGCGATCAACAACGAGACGGTGGCCAAGCCAGCGGCAAGGCCGCCGATCCGGGACAGCGGCACGGCGACGACGGCCGCCACCAGCGCTGCGACCAGCCCGCCGACCAGCACGGCCACGAACGGCGGCGCGGTGAGCTCGCGGACCAGCTCGGGGGCGTCGGGCAGCAACTGGTCCTTGAGCCGGGCGGCCAGCGCGAGGAGCCCGGCGACGTACCCGCCGACCAGTGCGAAGCTCATGTGCCCGAAGGACCAGACGCCGGAGTTGCCGACGAACACGTACAGCCCGATCACCAGGACCAGGTTGACCAGCCCGGTGACCGCCAGCCGCTCCACCGCAGCCGGGCCGGTGGTGGACAGCAGCGCGACCACCACCACGCCGAGGAAGAGCGCTACCGGGACACCGAGACCACGCAGCCGGTTCACACCCGCACCCCCTGTCCGGACCGGATGAGCCCCTGCGGCCGGACGACCAACAGCAGGAACACCGTGGCGAAGACGACCGCGTCACGGAAGGGGGCCAGGCCCGCCGGGAGCACCTCCTGCAGGAGTTGGCTGGCCGCGCCGAGCACGAACCCGCCGAGGACGGCGCCGCGCAGGCTGGCGAGCCCACCCACCACCGCCGCGATCAGACCGAAGAGCACGGCGTTGAAACCGAAGGACGGGGTGACGGACCCGTTGGCGCCCAACAGCAGCACGGCCGCCGCGGCGGCGAGCACGCCGCTGATGGCGAATGCCAGGCTGATCACGTTGTTCGCGGCCACCCCGAGCAGCCGGGCGGTGGCGAAGTCCTCGGCCGCCGCGCGCATCCGCAGGCCTGTCGGGGTCCTGGTGAGGAACAGGCCGAGCCCGCCGATCAGCACGGCGACCACGACGATCGTCACCACGTTGGTCTTCGGGACGTAGACGGTGCCGAAGGTCCAGCTCGCCCGGAAGACCGGGTCGACGTCCGTGGCCCTCGGCAGCGCGCCGAACAGGGTCTCCGCGAGGCTGGCGAGCAGCATGCTCACCGCGAACGAGGTCACGAGCATGGTCTCCGGCGCCGCCGTGCGGACGCCGCGGAAGGCGACCAGCTCCAGCAGCACCGCGAGCAGCACGCAGACCGCCACGGTGAGCACCAGGCGCACCGGCAGCGGCAGCCCGGCGGCGAAGACCATCGTGTAGCCGCCCGCCATGATCAGGCTGGAGTGGGCGAAGTTGACCAGACGCAGGATGCCGAACACCATCGCGACACCGAGCGCGTAGAGGGCGTAGAGCCCACCGAGGTTCAAGGCGTTCACCAGCGCCTGGACGACTTCGCTCACGACGCCTCCCCGAGGTACTCGGCGGCCATCGCCGCGCCGCCGCCCAGTTCGGCGGCGGTCCCCGAACGGACGATCCGGCCCGTCCGCAGCACCGAGGTCCGGTCGGCCAGCGCGACGGCGCGGGTCGCGTTCTGCTCGACCAGCACGATCGTCAGTCCCTCCCGGTGCAGCTGCGCCACGGTCTCGAAGACCAGGTCGACGAGCCGGGGAGCCAGCCCCAGTGACGGCTCGTCGAGCAGCAGCAGGCGTGGCTTCGACATCAATGCCCGCGCCACGGCGAGCTGCTGCTGCTCACCGCCGGAGAGCAGGCCTGCCTGCTGCCGGTACCGCTCCCGCAGGATCGGGAACCGCTCCAGCTCGCGCTCGAGGTCCTCCGCGACACCGTGTCGCCGGACGGTCGCCCCGATCGCCAGGTTCTCCGCCACGGTCAGGCCGGCGAAGATGTTGCGACCCTCCGGGACCAGCGCCACCCCCTGCCGGACGACCTTCTCCGGAGCCAGCCCCGAGACGACAACGCCCCCGACGGTCACGGTGCCTCCCGCGGGCCTGACCAGCCCGCTGACCGCGGCCAGGGTGGAGGACTTGCCCGCCCCGTTCGGGCCGACCAGAGCCACCAGCTCGCCCTGGGCGACGTCGAGGTCGATCCCGTGCAGGGCGGTCACCGAGCCGTACCGGACGGTGAGCCCGCGGATCGACAACAGCACGTCAGCCATGGGACACCGCTCCCGATCCCAGGTAGGCCTCGATCACCAGCGGATCGACCCGTATCTCGGCCGGGGCGCCGGTGGCCAGGGTCCGGCCGTGGTCGATGACGTGCAACCGGTCGCAGAGCCGCATGATCAGCCGCATGTCGTGCTCGATCACCACGAGCCCGCAGCCGTACTGCTCCGGTACCGCCCGCAGGCGCACCAACAGCTCGTTGCTCTCCTCCTCGTTGAGGCCCGCGGCCGGCTCGTCGAGCACCACGTATCTCGGCTCGCCGACCAGGGCACGGGCGATCCCGAGGCGGCGCTCCAGGCCGTAGGGCAGCGAGGTCGCCTCGACCTCGGAGTGGGGGCCGAGGTCGAAGCGGTCGAGGAGGGCGCGGGTGCAGCGGCGGGCCGCGGCGCGGCGCAGTCCGGCTCCCAAGGCCGCGGCGTCGAGGTTCTCCGCGACGGTCATCCCGCCGAAGAGCCGGACGTTCTGGAAGGTGCGCCGGATCCCGAACCGGCTGAGCTTCTGCGGTGACCAACCGGTGACGTCCCGTCCATCGACGGTCACGGTGCCTGTGTGCCGCGCAAAGCCGGTCAGGACGTTCGTCAGCGTCGTCTTCCCGGCCCCGTTCGGGCCGATCAGACCCAGGACCTCACCGGGCGACACGGTCAGGTGGATGTCCTCGAGGGCCGTCAGACCGGCGAACCCGACACCGATTCCGGATGCCGTGAGCGCAGCCATCAGCAGGGCGCCTGACCCATCAGGGACTGCACCGATCGCTCCCCGACCACCTTCGGCACGCCGTCGGTGTAGGTCTTCAACACCAGTGGTCTGCCCGACGGGATGTGGCACTGCGGCGTGAAGGTGGTCTTGCCCACGATCAGGTCCTCGTCGGTGAACCTGTCCAGCTCGGCCTGCACGGCGGCCGTCTCGGTCGAACCCGCCCGCTCGATCGCCCGGCTGAGGGCTTGCACGAAGGAGTAGCCGAACAGCGGGTAGCTCGCGCTGGCCGGGGCCTGGCCGGTGGCCGAGGTGTACCGAGCGAAGAAGTCGTTGCGGGCGGCCACGGGATCGTCGCCTGCCAGGGCGCCGGCGGAGGGGATGGTGAAATCGGAGAGTCCGGGCACAGCATCGGTCCAGTACGTGCCGTCGTAGGCGGTGTCGCCGAGGATCGGCTGGGACAGGCCCGCGGCGCGCAGCTGGCGGAGGAGCGTGGCACCGCCGGGTGGGTAGCTGGCCGCGATGATCACGTCCGGCTGCGCCCGCTGCACCGCCCCGATCTGGGCGGCCGCCGACTCGTCACCGTTGTGGTAGGTCTCCTTGCCCGCCACGGTGCCGCCGAGGTCGATCCAGCGCTTCTCGAAGAAGTCCCCGACGACCTGGGTGAACTCGAGGGTCTGGTCGGCGATCACGAAGGGCCGGGTGTAGCCCTGCTCCATCGCGTACTCGGCGAGCAGCGCACCCTCCGTGGGCGAGCCGGGGTAGAAATTGTAGGTCAACGGGCCGATGCCGTCGAGGCCGAAGAGCGGTCCGCCCGCGCAGCCGAGGGCGATCGTGTCCGCCTCGTTGGCGATCCGGGCGGCCGGCCCGCCGATGTCGAAGTCGCACGAGGTGACCACGAAGTCCGCCCCCTGGTCCAGGACGTCCTGGGCCGCGGTCTGGATCTTCGACGTGTCCGTCTCGTTGTTGGTGCTGATCAGCTCGAGGGGGCGACCGAGCACACCACCCCTTGCGTTGACGTCGTCGATCGCCAGCTTCATGCCCTGCTCGACCGGGATGTCGAACACGCTCATGAAGCCGGTCATCCCGGCGGTGTGGCCGATCACGATGGGGCCGGCCGTATCGTCCGGGCCGGCGGCGGAAGCGCAGCCCGAGGCGAACGCCGCGAGCACAGTCAGGGGGGCGAGGGCGCGCCAGGAACGGGAGGGACGCATGTGGGGTTTCCGCTCGATAGGTGAAGTAGGGCGACGTTCGCTCGGGACCGCTCCGGCCCGGGTCTCACATTCGGCCGAGTGGACCCGCGGCCTTGACCCGGACCCGGACCACCGGCGTGGTCAGGTAGGCCATCGGGACCTCCTCGACCTCGACGATCTCCACGGCGGCCGGATCGGCCCCCGCGCTGATCGCCTCGTCCCGGGCGGCGGCACAGGCGAGGTCGATGACCTCCTGGCGGTCGCGGCCCGCGAGCTCGAACACCTTGTCCACCTGGCCGGACACCGAGGCGGTGGCGGCCCCGATGGCATTGGCCACGTCGTAGTGCTCCGGACGGACGATCCGGGCGACGCCGGGGATCTCGTCCGGCAGGATCACGCTCCCGCCGCCGACCGCGACCAGCGGGACCGGCCCCCGGGCGGTCTTGATCTGGTCGGTCGCCACGAAGAGCAACTCGTCGGCCTTGGCCAGCGCCGCGCGGAGGAGGTCCTCGCGGCCCGCCACGGCGCCCGCGTCGCCGAACGCGGCGCGACCACCCGCCACAGCCGCGTCGGAGAGGGTGGGAGTCGAGCCGCCGAAGACCAGCGCCTCGTCCCGCAGCCGGTAGCCCACGCTCTCCGGCCCGACGACGACGTCGTCGGGGGTGCCGGTGACCTTCGTCCCCCCGCCGACGGCGATCGCGACGAGATCGGGCATGCGGAAGTTGGTCCGCACACCGCCGATGTCGGTCGGAGTGCTGGACTCCCGTGGGAACCCGTTGATCAGCATGCCGACGTCGCTCGACGTGCCGCCCACATCGACGACGACGGCGTCGGCCACGTCCGCGAGGTAACAGGCGCCGCGCATGCTGTTGGCCGGACCGCTGCCGATGGTGAGCACCGGGAACCGCAGGACGTAGTCGAGTCCCATCAGGGTCCCGTCGTTCTGGGTCAGGAAGGCGACGGCATCGATCCCGTTCCGCGCCAGCGCGGTGGTGAGACCGTGGACCACCTTGTGGGCCACGCCGACCAAGGCCGCGTTGAGGATGCAGGCGTTCTCCCGCTCCAGCAGGCCCAGCGCGCCGATCCCCTGGGACAGGCTGACCGGGATCTCGGTGCCGAGCACCTCGCGCACCACCTGCTCGGCGAGGTGCTCGTGCTCACCGGACACGGGGGAGAACACCCCCGAGATCGCGACCGCCTCCGCCCTCCCCGCGACCTTCTCCAGGAACCGGGCCACCTCGTCGCGTTGGAACGCGGCCAGTGGGCGCCCCGTCACCTCGGAGCCGCCCGGAACCACCGCTTCCCCCGCCGAGACGACCTGGCGCAGCTCGTCCGGCCAGTCCGAGAACGGCGGGATCGAGAGGGTCGCGGGGGCCCCGATCCGGAGCACCGCCACCTTGAGCAGGTCGCGGTGCTCCAGGATCGCGTTCGTCGCGTGGGTGGTGCCGAGCATGACGTGGGTGATGCGCTCGGTGGGCTGGTCGACCTGCCCGAGCACCACCTCCAGCGCGGCGGTGATCCCGCTGGTCAGATCGGGCGTCGTCGGGGTCTTGTGCTTGGCGAGCAGACGGTTCGCAGAGTCGAGGACGACGGCGTCGGTGTTGGTACCGCCGACGTCGATCCCGATCCGGAGATCAACCGACCCGGGCATGGCGGTCCTCCACGGGGACGTAGTCGAGGTCGTAGCCGAACGCGCGCGGGCCGACGGTGGCGAGCCCGCGCTCGGTGCGCCACTGGTCCGGCGCTCGGAAGACGCCGACGACGACGCGCTGGCCGTACCGGATGTGCTCGGTGACGATGCCGTGCGCCGAGTGCCGGTCGAGCAGCGTGATGATGTCCGGGACGGTGGCCAGCGCTTCGCCGTCCTCCATCGCGACCAGGTTCTCGTTCTGGAACTCGATGCGCACCAGACGCCCCGCGTCGTGCTCGATGCCCTCGATCACCGCGGAGCCACGGACGAAGCCGCCTGCCGTGCGCCGATCGACGTCCACGACCTTCCCGGTCAGCAGCGGGTAGAGGTCCAGCTGAGCGTCGAGCGCGCGGAACGGGTCATCGGTCGCGGTGCGGATCGTCCGGCCGATCTGCACCGCCCGCGACACGGTGCCGCGGATCAGCGGGGTCGCCGCGGTGCGGGCGCTCATCGGGTAGAGCCCGGCGCACGCGCAGCCGCCGAGGGTGGACACGGCGTTGCGGGCCAGCCGCTCCATCCACACGTTGTCGCTCGGCTCGAAGGTGAGCACCTGGGAGCGCTCGTCGACGATCACGCAGGGCCAGGAGGGGATGTCGTAGAGGTGCGGGGTGCACATCTGCAGCTCGGGGAACGCGCGGCCCATGAGGTCGCCGTCCACGAGTGGCAGGCCGGTCTGCGCAGCCCAGGCCACCGGCAGGACCCCGTTGATGCCACCCATCTCGACGGGCATCAGGGCTGCGACCGGGCGATCGAGCCGGGCCTCGAACGCGGCCCGGATGACGTCGCCCTCGTTGCCGTTGGGGATCTTCTCGACCATCACGGTCGGGGCACCGATCATGCTGGCCGCGATGACGAGGCTGTCGGGATCCAGGGAGTCCAGGACTCTCAGGGGCACCGGGCCGGTGCGACGTACGGCGTTCAGCGCCATGAGCAGCCCGATGCGCGGATCGCCGCCACCACCGCCCGCCAGCACCGTGCAGCCCACGGCCAGGTCACGGATGTCCTGTTCGTCGAGCTTCTGGGGGTCCTTCGTCATGGCGAGGACGCTACGGCCTGCTCAAGCCCCACTCCATAGGCAGAAAGCCAAGGATCGGCTTCGATTTGTGCAGGACGCTCATCTGTGTCCAGCTGGAGACAGGGATGTTTCCGGTCTCGACCGCTCCGGGCGGGCACCATACTGTGCAGGTGAACAGTCTCGACTCGGTCATCGGCGAACTCGATGTTCGGTATCCCGGCTCTGTCGAGGTGCTCGTCGGCCCGACGGACATCGAGGTCGGCGAGGTCCGTCTCGTGGAACGGACTGAGCAGGTGGACGATGCCCCGGTGGGTGCGCTGCTGGTGCTGGAACGCGGGCTCGCCGCGACACTGGGCGGTGGTTACCGGTTCGACGTGCTCGTCAGGCGGGCGGCGGCTCGCGAGGTCGCCGCGCTGGTCCTGCTCCTCCCCGCGGACACTACGCTGCCCATCACGGCCGCGACGCTCGCCCGCAGGGCGGGGGTGGCGGTCATCCGGCTGGCCCCCGAGGTCGATCTCACCGCCGCCGTCGCGTCGATGGTGCGGCACGCCGGCCACCAGCTGAGTGTCACCCTCGACCGCGCTCGCGCCGTGTGCGAGATCATCGATGCCGCGACCATCGACGACGTGGACGCCCTCCTCGATCGGGCCGGCCTGCTCATCGGTACCCCCATCCGGCTCGGTGCCCGCCCGGATGCCGACGTGTTGGCGGTGCGGAGCGACCATGAGGGCGCGGACTCGTGGTTGTGGACCGAGCGGGCCCGGGACCCGAGCGCCGACACGCTCCTCGAGATGGTCCTGTGGCGGGTCGCCGCGGAGACCGGGCGACTCGCCGCCGAGCGTGCCCGCTCCGAGCAGATGTCCCGCAGGTCCGGTGGTGAGGTGCTGGTCCAGCTGGTCGAAGCGGACCGGGCCGGCCGGGCCGCCCTCGCCCCGTCGGCCCGGCGGCTGGGCATCCCGGTCGACGGCTGGCACATCGTGACCCGGGTCGAGACGGACAACCTGCTCGAGGTCGTCGGGGACGATCTGGCGGCCTACGAGACCCGGGACGCACTCGCGGCGGTGGCGCTCAAGGCGGCGTCGAGCCTGCCCGGACGCTGGCACATCGGCCACGACCCGGCCGTGCTGCTGCTGTTGTGGACCGTCGACGAGCGGCCGGAACAGGAGGCTCTCGCCCGGCTGCAGCATCAGCTCGAGTTCGTGCTGAGGGCGCTGCTGGGGCGCGTCGAAGGGCTGCGGCTGTTCTGCGGCGTCGGGGCCCCCCATCCCGGCCTCGCGGGGCTGGCAGGCAGCGCGACGGAGGCGCGCCTGGCGGTCTCGTCCGCCCGGTTCCGGCGGCGGAGCAGCACCCCGGTGCCGTTCGACTCGATGGGGATGCGCGCCACGCTGCTGGAGTGGTACGGCTCGCCGATCGTCCAGCAGTCCATCGACCGCCTCTTCGCGCCGATCGCGGACCTCTCCCCGGCCAAGCGCCAGGCGATGATCGACACCCTCTGCACCTATCTCGATCTGCAGGGCTCGGCGGCCCGCGCCGCCGAGGCACTGCATCTGCACCGCAACGCCGTGCGCTACCGGGTGCAGCGTGCCTTCGAGGTCCTCGGGATCGATGAGGACGACGCCGACCAGCGCCTCTTCCTGCACCTCGCCTGCCGAGCGCAGCGGCTCGGAGAGGTCGACATCTGAGGGGGTCACACTGCACCGCTCTCGTCGACGATTCGCTCCATCTGTGGTGCTCCGGGCGGCTGGTCTCGTCATATGGAGGACGTGTGTCCGAAACACTTCGGCGAGCTGCACAGAGTTCCGCAAGACTCTGGCTGCCCGCCCATGGTGTCCGTTCCCGTCCCTGCCTAGCGTCGGTGTCGATCGATCAGCCACGCGTCTCCCGTCGCCTGACCGCCTCGGTCGGCCAGGAACAGGAAGGACCCACCACCATGTCGGACTCCGCCGCCCGCGGCACACGCCTCCTGAGCGAGGTCCTCTCCAGCCAGGACCCGTACCCGATCTACGAGGAGCTCCGCGAACTCGATGAGGGCGTGCACTGGTCCGAGGAGTTCCAGGGGTGGTTCCCCAGCCGTGCCGCGGACCTCCGGCGGATCGGTGAGAACTCGAAGGTGTACTCCGGGGATCTCAGCGATCCCAAGGGCACCCTCAACCGCTACGATCCGAGTGACCCGCGGCAGAACGACTACGGCGAGATCTCCTCGAGGTTCCTCTTCTTCCTCGAGCCGCCGGAGCACACGGTGGTCCGCTCCGCGCTGCGCCACGCCTTCACCCCGCGGGCCATGCTCGGGTGGCGCACCGTCGTCGAACGGATCGTCGACGGCCTGCTGGCGGAGTTCTCGCACGGCGACGAGACCGATTTCGTGGAGACGCTCTCGACGAAGATCCCCATCGAGGTGATCTGCACGATCCTCGGTGTTCCGTCCGAGGACTTCCCCATGTTCGTGGCCATGACCGACGCGGTGATGCTCACCCTCGACCCCGCGATCCAGGGGGAGAAGCGGGTCGAGGTCCTCTACCGCGCGGCCGAGATGGTCGACTACATGAACGAGCTCGCGGACCTCCGACAGAAGGATCCGAAGGACGACCTGATCTCCCAGATCGTCAACACGCCGGTCCAGGACGGAAAGCCGCTCGACCGCAAGACCGCTGTCTCCCAGGCGGTCATCCTGCTCGTCGCAGGCAACGACACCACCAACAGCCTGCTGGGCAACACGATGGGGATCCTGCTCGACCGCCCGGAGCTCCAGCGCCGGGTGGCCGAGGACCTGTCACTCGTCTCGCCCCTGATCGAGGAGTCGCTGCGGTACGCACCGCCGTTCCAGTTCGAGACTCGGAAGGCGACGCAGGACCACATACTCGGCGGTCGCGAGATCAAGGCCGGTGACGCCTTCTTTCCGTTGATCGCGGCGGCGAACCGGGACCCCCGGGAGTTCGACAACCCGCTGGAGTTCGACATCGACCGCGAGAACAAGCGGCACCTCTCGTTCAGCCACGGGATCCACTTCTGCGTCGGTGCTCCGTTGGCGCGCATGGAGGGCATCGTAGGAATGACCAAGGTGCTCGAACGCTTCCCCCACATCTGCGACGGCAGCGCGCCTCGCCGGCCACGCGTCGACAACATCAATGCCCGCGGCTGGAAGAACCTGCCCGTGGCGTTGCATGAGTGACGCGACGTCCCTGTATCGCTGACGACCGTCGCAGGTCGACGGACGCAAGCGTCCATCATCTCCCACAGAGGCAGCCAGCTCATGACGTTCGTGATCGGCTCAGCGTGCATCGACGTACTGGACAAGTCGTGCATGGAGGTCTGTCCCGTCGACTGCATCTACGTCGGTGCGCGAAAGGCGTACATCGACGCCGCGGAGTGCATTGACTGTTCGGCCTGTCTGGGCGTCTGTCCGGCCGACGCGGTCTACTCGGCGGACGACGCGGGCGCCACTCCAGACGGGGAGACCTTCGTCGCCGATTCCCGCACGTTCTTCGACTCGCCCCTGCCTGGGAGGGCGGCGCCTGTCGGAGACCCCGGTGGGGCGCTGCTGAGTGGGGACATCGGAGTGGACACGCCCCTGGTCGCGTCGTATCCGGTGGAGGACGGGCAGCGATGAACCGAGAGGTCGCGCTTCCCGAGGGAGGGCTCGGCGAGCTGCGCGAGGCCGATGCGGGTGCCCGAGCCGCACCGATCCCACCGATGCGAACGCTCGGTGAGGTGGAGCAGGCCGGGCTGCGCGGCCTGGACCCGGTCATCGCGGCGTTCCTCCAGGGTGGCAGTGGGTCAGAGGTGACCCTGGCCCGCAACCAGCGCGCGTTCGATCAGATCCGGTTCGTCCCGCGCACGATGTCCGGGCTCGCGTACCCGTCGGCGGCGACATCGCTGTTCGGCAGGTCGCTCAGCATCCCGGTTCTCACGGCACCGTTCGGCGCCGACGGCTACTTCCATCCGGACGGCCATGTGGCCATCGGCCGGGCCAACGCGAGATTCGGCACCTGCTCCATCGTGCCGGAGGCGGGCACCCACTCGGTGGAGCAGGTGGCGGCGGCGGCACCGAGCTCGGCGCTGATCGGGCAACTGCACCCGATGGGCTCGGAGGTGAACTTCCTGTCCATGGTGCGCCGCTACGAGGCGACGGGCTACCGGGCCCTGTGCCTCACGGTCGACTGCCCGACGCCCGGCTGGCGCGAACACAACCTGCGCCACGCCTTTAACATCGACAATCGGGTGGTGGGCGGGAACTACCCGCCGGGCGCCGAGATCGACATGGAACGCGCGCTGGGCCAGCTCCACGCGCAGACCGAACCGGTGTGGTCCTGGGGCAAGCTCGCCGAGCTGATGACCGCGACATCCCTGCCCTGGGTCGCGAAGGGGATCTTGACCCCCGAGGACGCCCTGGCCGCGACCACGGCAGGAGCCGCAGGTGTAGTGGTGTCCAACCACGGCGGCAGGCAGTTGGACGGGGTGAGCTCGGCCGTGGAGGCCCTGCCGTCGATCGTCTCCGCGCTCGCGGGCGGGAGCGTGGTCCTGCTCGACAGCGGCATCCGACGCGGGAGCGACGTGGTCAAGGCGATCGCACTGGGCGCGGACGCGGTCCTCGTCGGCAGGCTGAGTGCCTATGGGATCGCGGCAGGGGGAGAGGAGGGCGCCTACCGCGTCCTCGACCTCCTTCGACAGGAGATCGAGACGACGCTGGTCCTTCTCGGGCGCGGTGACATCACCGACCTCGGCCGGGACGCCGTGACCTTCGGGAAGGGTTGGGACGGATCATGAGCAGGTTCGAGCGCACCGTTGGCCAGTCGCCCATCCTCCCCGGCACGGTCAGCGCGAACGGCCTCGTGTTCACGTCGGGGCTCATCGCACCCGCTGCCTTCGCGGCGATCACGAGTGGTGCAGTGGTCCCCGCGAGCCGGCAGATCGTCGACACGGTGGCGACGCTGCGGGCGACGCTGGCAGCGGCGGGTGTCGGTGTGGAGGACGTCGTCAAGGTCAACGCATACCTGTCGTCCGCCGATCTGACCGCGGACTGGAACGACGCCTTCCTCGGTGTCTGGCCGGGCGGCGGGCCGGCTCGGACGACGTTGGTGGTGGGCTTCACCAGCCCAGCGGTCCATTTCGAGCTGGAGGCGGTCGCCGCCACGCCGTAGCGGCCGGACGACGGGTGCGTAGGTCCTTCCCTGGTGCTGGTAGCCGTCGATCCACCGGCGGAGGCCCGTCGGTGCGCAGCCCGTGGAGCCGCGCGGCCTGGCTGAAGCCGCAGACCCTGGCGGGCGAGCAGCTCGGCACTGGTCTCGCTCGCGGCAGTCAGCATGCATCGTTGGACCGACGACATCACCGAGGCGGCCTGCCCGCTGGCTGGCATGGCTCGTGGCATGAGTCCTGCGTTGTGGCAGGGAAATGAGCGCGTACGGCGTCGCGAGGTGTGCGATCGGTGCTGGTCGAGCGCTGAGCGACGCACGTCGGTTGCCTCGTAATGCTTAGGTCTGGGGTTCGACTCCCCAAGGCGGCTCCGCCACCTACCAGCCACAACGCTGGATTTGCATGATCAGTCTCGGTCGAGCTGGTTGCGTTTCTGGTTGCAGTTAGGCCCTACGGGCCCGTCGAAGAAGCGCGGCCACGACGGCCACGGTGTGGGTCTTCCAGCAGCCGATCCAGCTGAGGACGGCTCCCCGCGCCGGCGGTGGAGCTGCGGGTCGTAGGTGTTGTAGGGCGGGGTGGACGAGGTCGCCGTCAGCCATCGGAACCTCACAGCACCGAGTCCATCCGGGCGGCGGCGTCGCGGGCGGTCTCGCTGGCGACGTGCGTGTAGCCCTCGGTGGTCCGCACGGGGGGGACGGCCGCCCACCCACTGAGGGTCCAGCGCGGCCGGCCCCCGCTCGTTGAACGCGTGGATCACGTCGCGCACGGTGTCGGCGTCCGCGGCGATCAGGCGGGCGATCGCCGGGACCGGGGTCCCGGAGCTCGAGGCCATGATGATCGTGGCCCGCCGGACCCGGATCGAGGTACCTCGCCCGCGGCGCACGATCTGGGTCAGTCCGGCCCTCGTAATCGGATAGTCGTCGTGCCCTGACCGGGTTCGCCACCTACGTCACGCCCTCCATCTCGCCGTAGGTCGAGATCAAGACTGAGAGCAGCAGCCGCTCACCCCGGGACGCCGGGCGGCGTGTCGCCAAACCCGGCAAACCTATGTGGTCAGCGCACTACGTGGGAAAGGGGAGCCCTGTCCGCGCGGCTCAGCCCTTGAGCTCGGGGAACTCGTCGTCTCGCCACTCGGCCTTGGCCGCCACGTCCGGCTCGGTCTCCTCCCGGCGGCGCAGGTCGACCCGGCGGATCTTGCCGGAGATGGTCTTCGGCAGCTCGTGGAACTCGAGCCGTCGCAGCCGCTGGAAGGGTGCCAGGTTCTGGCGGGCGTGCCGCAGGATCGCCAGCGCCGTCTCCCGGTTCGGCTCCCACCCGGCGCTCAGCGCGACGTACGCCTTCGGCACGGCGAGCCGGACCGGGTCCGGCGCGGGCACGACCGCGGCCTCGGTGACCGCGGGATGCTCGATCAGCACGCTCTCCAGCTCGAACGGCGAGATCTTGTAGTCCGACGCCTTGAACACGTCGTCCGTGCGGCCGACGTAGAAGATGTACCCGTCCTCGTCCCGGGTGGCGACGTCGCCGGTGTGGTAGTAGCCGCCCTCCATCGCCTCCGCATTGCGGTCCGGGTCGCCGAGGTAGCCGACCATCAGGCTGGTGGGGTGCTGGGAGAGGTCGAGGCAGATCTCGCCCTCGGTCGCGGACGGCTGCCCGGTCGTCGGGTCGACGAGGACGACCGGCACACCCGGCAGCGGGCGCCCCATCGAGCCGGGCTTGACCTCCGAACCCGGGGTGTTGCCCACGCTCGCGGTGGTCTCGGTCTGGCCGAACCCGTCGCGCAGTGTCAGTCCCCACTGGGCGCGGACCTGCTCGATGATCTCGGGGTTGAGCGGCTCGCCCGCGGCGATGCCCTCGCGGAGCGACCCGGGGCCGCCGGACAGGTCGGACTTGATCAGCATCCGCCACACCGTCGGCGGCGCGCAGAACGTGGTGACGCCCGCGGCCCGGATCCGGCTGAGCAGGGCGGCCGGGTCGAAGCGTGAGTAGTTGTAGACGAAGATCGACGCCTCGGCGATCCACGGCGCGAAGAAGCAGCTCCACGCGTGCTTGGCCCACCCCGGCGAGCTGATGTTGAGGTGGACGTCGCCGGGCTGCAGGCCGAGCCAGTACGTCGTCGTCAGGTGGCCGACGGGGTACGAGGACTGGGTGTGCTCCACCAACTTCGGCCGGCTCGTGGTGCCCGAGGTGAAGTACAACAGCAGCCGGTCGTCCGCCGCGGTCGCCGGGTGGGGGAGGGGGGTGTCCGCCGCGAGGGTGGAGTCGGCGTAGTCGAGCCAGCCCGCCACCCCGCCACCGACCGCGACGAGGGTGAGCCCGTCGGCGATCCCGTCGAACTTCGGCGCGTCCGCGGAGTTGGCGACGACGTGGCGCGTGCCGCCGCGCGCGATCCGGTCCGGCAGGTCCGCCGGGCCGAGGGCCGTGGTCGTCGGCATGATGACGGCGCCGAGCTTCATCACCGCGAGCATGGTCTCCCACAGCTCGACCTGGTTGCCGAGCATGATCATCACGCTGTCGCCGCGCCGGACCCCGTGGTCGCTCAGCCAGTGCGCCACCTGGTCGGACCGGCGGCGGAGCTCGTCGAAGGTGTACCGGCCCTCCCGTCCGTCCTCCTCCACGATGTGCAGCGCCGTCCGGCCGTTGCCGACCGCGATCACGTCGAACCAGTCGTGGGCCCAGTTGAAGGGGCCCTCCAACGAGGGCCACTCGAAGGTGGCGACCGCCTCCCCGTACTGCGTGCGCAGGGCGAAGAGCCGGTCACGGGCCGACCGGTAGCGCTCGTGGTTGGTCGGTGCTGACATGCGTCGTTCCTCTCGGGGTCGTTCGGGATTCAGGCGAGCAGGGACATCAGGACGGACGGGGCCTGCGCCGCGCCGACCAGCGGCGCCCACCGCGCGCCGCACCGGCGGGCCAGGGCCTCGGCCTCGTCGGTGTCCTCGGCCGGCGCCATGATGAGCAGCTCGGCCAGGGCGTCGGCCGCCGGGAAGGGGTCCTGGTCGTCGGTCGCCCGGCAGTCGGAGAGCAGGACGACCACCTTCCGGGCGGCGGACGTCCGGCCCAGCTGCTCGTGGGCGGTGCGCAGCGCACCCGCGAGGCCGGTGACCCCGTGCCCGCGCAGCCCCAGGACGGAGTCGACGACCGCGGCGGGCGTGGTCGTCGAGGCCATCGGGCGGATCACCGTGGGCTCGCGGGCGAAGGAGACCACGGCGTGGTCGCCCGGCGCCCGCCACACACAGGCCGCGGCCGTCAGCGCGGCCGCGGCCAGCCGACTGCCGCCCATCGAGCCGGAGGCGTCGACCAGCAGGCACAGGGCCAGGGCGGGCCGGGCCCAGTTCCGCGCTGTGAGGTCGTCGAGGGCCGGTGCCCGCCCGGCCGCGCGGGCCTCGGCGATCGCGGGGAGCGAGGCGTCGAGGTCGAGGTCACCGCCCCGGTCGGCGGGCACGGCCCGCAGGCGTCCGATGCCCCGGTCGCGTGGGGGCCCGGTGCGCACGCGGTCGAGCACGATGCGGCCCGCGAGGGTGCGGGCCGCGGCGCGCAGCGACTCGTCGGTGGCCGAGGCCATGTCGGCGAGCAGCGCCAACGCCTCGTCCGGGTCGTCGGCGAGGGCGGCGTCGAACGCCTCCGGGTCGAGCGTGCCGACCTCGGGGGAGATCTCGGCGAACCGGGCGTTGCGCGCGAGCTGCGCGCGCGGGGTGCTCCGTCGCCCCGGCGTACGGCGGGGCCGGGACGGGGGGACGTCGCCGTCTGGTGAGCCCGCGGGGCGCGGGCTCACGCTCCCCCCGGCGCATCACCCCCGGCCGGGTCGGCGTCGTCGCGATCGGTGTCGTCGGCGTCGGGCTCGGCGCCGAAGACGGACTCGTAGAGCTCGCGCACGACCTGTTCGGCGGAGCGCGTGCAGGACTCCTGCAGGCGGATACGACCGGACAGCGCGACGAGGGCCGCGTCCAGCCCGGCGCGCCAGTCGACCACGTCGACACCGCGCCGGTGGCTCAGGGTGGCGGTGATCCGCACGAGGTCGATGGCGCCGCGCACCGAGGACCCGATGCGGACGTCCGGGTGCTCGCGGGTGGATCGGACGAGCTCGACGGCGCGGGAGCGCCACCCGTCCGGCACCGCGGGAGCCCGCAGCCCGACGACCGTGTCCTCGTCCGCCGCGGTCTGGTAGCCCATGGTGATGCGGCAGACCCGGTCGTAGATCGCGGACGAGATCCGCGCCGTGCCGACGGCGTCGAACGGGTTCATCGCCGCGACCAGCCGGAACCCCGGTCCGGCACCGATCCGGCCGAGCCGGGGGACGTGCAGCTCGCCCTCGCTCATCACCGTGAGGAGGACGTTGAGCGTCTCCTCCGGGATGCGGTTGACCTCTTCGACATAGAGCAGCGCGCCCGAGCGCAGCGCCTCGGCGAGCGGCCCGTCGACGAAGGTCTCGGGTCCGTAGCCGCGGTCGAGGACCTGCGCCGGGTCGAAGTGCCCGACCAGGCGGGCGGGGGTGAGCTCGGCGTTGCCCTCGACGAAGACGAAGGGGACGTGGGCCCGGTCCGCGACCGAGCGGAGCAGAGTCGTCTTGCCGGTGCCCGGCGGCCCCTCGAGCACCACGTGCGCCCCGCTCTCCAGCGCGGCGTCGAGCATCTCGACCTCGTGGGCGCGACCGACGACGGGGGTGGCCGCGGAGGGGCCGCCGGCCGGGCCGGACGCCGAAGCGTCCGGCCCGAACCGGGCGGTGAGTGTGCTCATCAGTGCTCGTGGATCAGCACGCCGCGGACGTTCTTGCCGTTGAGCAGGTCGTCGTAGCCC
>NZ_BAABGT010000118.1:0-5691 GCF_039541715.1 Pseudonocardia xishanensis | reverse complement strand
GCGGCGGGCGCGGCGGGCGCGGCGGGCGCGGCGGGCGTCTCCCGCTCGCGCGCCTGCCCCGCCAGGTCCGTCATGTCTCCAGCATGCGCCCACCAGCGCGTTCTGTCAGCGCACGTCCCCGGCGCGCCGGGATGATCAACCCAGCAGGTCGAGGATCTGCTCGGCTGCCAGGGTCGGGGTCAGCGTGCCCGCGCGGATCTCCGCCGTCACCTCGGGGAGGCGGTGCCTGACCTTCGGGTCGCTGGTCAGCCGGTCCAGAAGTTGCTCGCGGATCATCGCCCACATCCACTCGACCTGCTGGTCCGCGCGCCGCGTGGCCAGCTCGCCGTGCTTCTCGAGCGCCGCCCGGTGCTCGAGGACCTTGCCCCACACCTCGTCCAAGCCCTTGCCGGTCTGCGCCGAGCAGGACATCACCGGCGCACGCCAGTGCTCGCTGGCAGGCGTCATCATGTGCAGCGCGCCCGCCAGGTCCCGCGCGGCGGACCGGGCCTCGTTCTCGTGCGGCCCGTCCGCCTTGTTGACGGCGACGACGTCCGCCAGCTCCAGGATCCCCTTCTTGATCCCCTGCAGCTGGTCGCCGGTGCGCGCGATCGTGAGGAACAGGAACGTGTCCACCATCCCGGCCACCGTGACCTCGGACTGGCCGACGCCCACGGTCTCGACCAGCACGACGTCGTACCCCGCGGCCTCCATCAGCACCATCGTCTCGCGGGTGCGCCGGGCGACCCCGCCGAGCGTGCCCGCGGAGGGCGAGGGCCGGATGAAGGCGTTGTCATCCACCGCCAGGGCGGCCATCCGGGTCTTGTCCCCCAGGATCGAGCCGCCCGTCCGGGTGGACGAGGGGTCGACGGCGAGCACCGCGACCTTGTGCCCCTGGCCGGTCAGCCGGGTGCCCAGGGCCTCGATGAAGGTCGACTTCCCGACCCCGGGCACCCCGGAGATCCCGACCCGCACCGCTCCCCCGGCGTGCGGGGTGAGCTCCAGCAGCAGCCGCTGGGCCTCCTCGCGGTGCGCGGGCTTGGCCGACTCGACCAGCGTGATCGCCCGGGCGAGCAACGTGCGGTTGCCGTCGAGGACCCCCTTGGCGAGGGTCTCGACGTCGACCCGGCGCGGCATCAGCCCTGGGCCGCCTTCAGCTTCTCCAGCAGGTCGATGGCCGCCTCGGAGATGACCGTGCCGGGCGGGAAGACCGCGGCGGCGCCCATCTCGATCAGCTCCGGGACGTCCGCGGGCGGGATCACGCCGCCGACCACGATCATGATGTCCTCCCGGTCCAGCTTCGCGAGCTCCTCCTTCAGCTCGGGCACCAGGGTGAGGTGCCCGGCCGCGAGCGAGCTCGCCCCGACGACGTGGACGTCCGCCTCGACGGCCTGGCGCGCCACCTCCGCCGGGGTCTGGAACAGCGGGCCAACGTCCACGTCGAAGCCGAGGTCGGCGAACGCCGTGGCGATCACCTTCTGGCCGCGGTCGTGGCCGTCCTGCCCCATCTTCGCGACGAGGATGCGGGGCTGGCGGCCCTCCTCCTCGGCGAACTCGGCCACGAGCTCGCGGGCGCGGGTGATCGCCGGGCTGGACCCGGCCTCGTCGGAGTACACGCCGGAGATGATCCTGATCTGCCCGGAGTGCCGCCCGAACACCTTCTCCAGCGCGTCGGAGATCTCGCCGACCGTGGCCTTCGCCCGGGCGGCGTCGACGGCCAGGGCCAGCAGGTTCTGGTCGAAGCCGCGCTCCGACCCGTCCGCGATCGCGGCCGCCGAGTTCGTCAGCGCCTCCAGCGCGGAGTCCACGGCGCGGGAGTCCCGCTCGGCGCGCAGCCGCTCCAGCTTCTCCAGCTGCTCGCGGCGGACCTGCTTGTTGTCGACCTTGAGGACGTCGATCGCCTCGTCGGACTCGACGACGTACTTGTTCACGCCGATGACCGGCTGCCGCCCCGAGTCGATCCGGGCCTGCGTGCGGGCCGCGGCCTCCTCGACGCGCAGCTTCGGGATGCCGGCGTCGATCGCCTGGGCCATCCCGCCCGCCTTCTCGACCTCGGTGATGTGCCCCCACGCACGGCGCGCGAGGTCGTAGGTCAGCTTCTCGACGTAGTGCGAGCCGCCCCACGGGTCGATGACCTTCGTGGTCCCGGACTCCTGCTGCAGCAGCAGCTGGGTGTTGCGGGCGATGCGCGCGGAGAAGTCGGTGGGCAGCGCGAGGGCCTCGTCGAGGGCGTTGGTGTGGAGGGACTGGGTGTGCCCCTGCGTCGCGGCCATCGCCTCGATGCAGGTGCGGACCACGTTGTTGTAGACGTCCTGCGCGGTCAGCGACCAGCCGGAGGTCTGCGAGTGCGTGCGCAGCGACAGCGACTTGGGGTTCTTCGGCCCGAACCCGTTCACGAGCTTCGACCAGAGCAGGCGCGCGGCCCGCATCTTGGCGACCTCCATGAAGAAGTTCATCCCGATCGCCCAGAAGAAGCTCAGCCGGGGGGCGAACCTGTCCACGTCCAGTCCCGCGTCGATCCCGGACCGCAGGTACTCCACGCCGTCGGCGAGGGTGTAGGCCAGCTCGAGGTCGTTCGTCGCCCCGGCCTCCTGGATGTGGTACCCGGAGATCGAGATCGAGTTGAACTTCGGCATCTTCCGGCTCGTGTAGCTGAAGATGTCCGAGATGATCCGCATGCTCGGCTGCGGCGGGTAGATGTAGGTGTTGCGGACCATGAACTCCTTGAGGATGTCGTTCTGGATGGTCCCCGCGAGCTGCTCCGGTGCCACCCCCTGCTCCTCGGCCGCGACGATGTAGAGCGCGAGCACCGGCAGGACGGCGCCGTTCATGGTCATCGAGACGGACATCCTGTCCAGGGGGATGCCGTCGAAGAGCTGGCGCATGTCGTAGATCGAGTCGATCGCGACGCCCGCCATGCCGACGTCTCCGCCGACGCGCGGGTGGTCCGAGTCGTAGCCGCGGTGCGTGGCCAGGTCGAACGCGATCGACAGGCCCTTCTGCCCGGCCGCGAGGTTGCGCCGGTAGAAGGCGTTGGACTCGGTGGCGGTGGAGAAGCCCGCGTACTGGCGGACCGTCCACGGCTGGCTGGCGTACATCGTCGGGTACGGCCCGCGCAGGTACGGCGTGATGCCCGGGTAGGTGTGCAGGAAGTCCACACCCTCCAGGTCCGCCGGGGTGTAGAGCCGCTGGACCGGGATGCCCTCGGGGGACTCCCAGGGCTCACCCGCGGCGAACTCCGTGCCGGGCGTGACCTCGGACGCCAGGCCGACCGTCGTGAAGTCGGGGATACTCGCCGGACTGGTCACTGGGCACCCTCCAGGGCCTCGTACACGTCCTCGATCACGGCCAGGGCGTCGCAGCCCGCGTACAGGTAGCCGTCCACCCCGTCCACGGGCCCCTTGCCCGCCAGCAGGATGCGCGCGGCGCCCGCCTCGCGCAGGGCGGCGGCGGTGGCCTCGGCCCGCTCGGCGTAGAGCGCGTCCGTGGAGCAGAGCACCACGACCGGGCTGCCGTTCCAGGCCTTCACCACGTCCTCGGCGGACTCGGTCGCGCCCGCCTCGTCGTCCGCGATGCCCCCGGCCTGCAGGAGGTTGCGCGCGAAGCCCGCCCGCGCGGTGTAGGCCGCGAGCGGACCCAGGGTGGCGAGGAAGGCGGTGGGGCGGGACCCGGTCTCGGCGAGCACCGCGTCCGACCGGTCCCGGTACCCCTCGTACGCACCGGCCGGCCGGTACAGCGGCAGGCCCCCGCGCTCGACGGGCGACGGGAGCGGGGTGCGCTCGACCGGCTTCTCGTCCAGGTTCGGGAACTCCGACACCCCGGTCAACGGGGTCCGCCGGGTGGCGACCCCCTTCTCCCGCGCGCTCCGGACCTCCGCCGCGGCCGTGGCGACGAGCCCGTTGTCCAGCGCCGCGACGGCGCCGCCCGCGGCCTCGATCTCCTGGAAGAAGGCCCAGCCCGCCTTCGCGAGGTCGTCCGTGAGGTGCTCGACGTACCAGGAGCCGCCCGCCGGGTCGAGCACCCGCGACAGGTGCGACTCCTCGATCAGCAGCGACTGGGTGTTCCGCGCGACGCGCCGGGAGAAGCCCTCGGCCTCGCCGATCGCGATGTCGAAGGGCGGCACGGTGACCGCGTCCGCCCCACCGACGCCCGCGGCGAACCCGGCGACGGTGCCGCGCAGCATGTTCACCCACGGGTCACGCCTGGTGAACAGCGTCGGGCTCACCACGGCGTGCTGGGTCTGCCCGGGCCCGCTCGCGCCGGACGCCTCCAGCACCCGACCCCACAGCCGGCGCGCGGCGCGCAGCTTCGCGATGGTCGGGAACTGCTCGGCCGTGGCGGCGTAGCGGAACTCCAGCAGGCCCGCGGCCCGCTCGACCGACAGCCCGGCCTCGGTGAGCGCTCGCAGGTACGCGACGCCCGCGGCGAGCGAGAAGCCCAGCTCCTGGCCCTCGGAGCCACCCGCCTCCTGGACCGGCGTTGCGTCCACGACGACCGCCTTGACCAGCGGGTACTCCTCGGCGACCCGGGTCGCGAGCGGGACGACGGAGGCGACCTCGGGGCCCGCGCCGGAGCGCGCCCGCAGACCGATCGGGTCCAGGCCCAGGGTGCCGAGCAGGGCGGTCTTCGCGACGCCCTTCGCCTCGGCCAGCGCGAGGAACGCCTCGGCGGCCTCGGTCGCCTCGACGCCCGCGTCGAGCACCACGGGGGCGAGGTCGAGGAGGACCTCGTCCAGCACCGCGGGCAGCTCGGTCACGGGGACCCCGCCCGCGCCGACGGCGAGCCAGACGGAGGCGACCCCGTTCTCCAGGTCGGCCAGGACCGCCGCGCGGGCGGTGGTGCCGTTCTCCGCGGCGTGGTGCTGGCGGACGTCCCACCGCTCCCGGTCCCCCGAGCCGCGGGTGAACGGCAGCGCGCCGGGGACCCCGGTCGCGGGCAAGCCCTCGACGTCCTCGGCGCTGTAGAGCGGACGCACGCGCAGGCCGTCCGCGGTGCTCCACGTCAGCTTGTCCACGCCCGCGCCGAGCGCGGCGTCGTCGGTGATCCGGCCCGACTTGCGCAGCACCCCGTCGACCGCGGCGGCCCACTCGTCCCGGCTCGCCTCGGCGAACTCCGCCGCGAGGACGAGGTGCTCCGGGGGCTCCGGGGCAGCCGCCTCGAGCTCCTGCTCGTCGACCTGGTCGGTCGGTGCGTCCTGCGGGGTCATGCGCCACTCCTCACCGACCCCGGCGAGCGCACACGCCGTGGTGCGTCGTCGCTACCCGGGGTGGCTGGGAGTCTAGTGAGCGGCCGCGGCGCGGGTCAGGTCGGTCCATCGTGATCTGGACCCCACACCCGGGCGGCCGCGGGAGGCGCGCCGTCCGCGCCGACGGCCCGTTTCCCCAGCTCAGGCCAGGGTGATGAAGTCTCCTGACACCGCGATCGCCCGCGCGGGCAGCGGGGACCCCGCTGGGCCGTCCGTCACACTGCCGTCCGCCACGGCGAACCGGCTGCCGTGGCAGGGGCACACGATCTGGCCGTCCGTCACCTCCGTGACCTCGCAGCCCTGGTGGGTGCAGGTCGTCGAGAAGGCCTCGAACCGCCCCGCCGTGGGCTGGGTGATCACGATCTGCTGCGCCGCCAGGATCACCCCGCCGCCGACCGCCCCGTCCGCGGTGGTGGCCGCCGCGGCGGGCGCCGCACCGCCGCTCGCGGCGGCGGGCGCCGCGGCGG